>JABDCN010000003.1:28020-98650 GCA_013288125.1 Gammaproteobacteria bacterium | reverse complement strand
TTGGAAGATGGAAAGCATAGAACATTTTGGCACGTAACGACGCGAGAAGATAAAGGAAGGAAGCAGAGGCTGCCGGACTTGAGGCGGTGTGAGCGTTTGCCTTGGTTAAAGCCCATATTAGAAAACTCTATTAACTCTGAGATTTTGGCTTGGGAATTTACGGAAGATGATGGCTCGATAAATATTTATGTATGGTTAAAGGATCATGATTATCTCGCCATTATTAAAAAAATCAAAAAGGGATATTTGATTTTGCGTACCGCATATTGGGTTGAATTTAAAAATACTAAAAAAAAGCTTATGAAAAAATACAATTCTAGAAATGGAAAAGCCAACGCATAACGTTGGCTCAACTCCTTCTGCCTTAGGCAGATGAGATAACTATATTATGTACTACACCAATTAAGATTTCAATGTTTAATTGAGTATATATATTTCATTAGTCTATTTAATGTTTAAAAATCAACCATATTAATAAATTAGCGCTTAGAAAAAACAAATATTAAAATATAGTAGATCATTGTATTAAGTTGTTTTCAGTGATTATTTGTTATTTACTAGTGTCCCAGGAATGTCCCTTTAGATGAAAACGAGTCTGTTTTTTGTGTTTCTTGTGGTTAAATTATATGTTTTTATTCAATTACTTGGGCCCACTAGGACTTGAACCTAGGACCAAAGGATTATGAGTCCTCTGCTCTAACCAACTGAGCTATGGGCCCGTGTTACTGAGACATTGATACTAATACATCACAAAGCTATGACCAACCCATAACCAAGCTGACAGCAGCTTTGCGCCGGTAATCATATATCGACTGGTGGCATCTTTCCAACTGTTTTGTGCGTTTATTTGTCGTCGTAAACCTTCACACCTGCATTTATTTTGCAATTTAATTCATGTTTATCTGATAACGAAGAGTAATCTCTCGCATCTAAAGTTTGTGCTGTTAAATTTAAATTATTGTCTTTAGTAAAGGTATATCGCACAAATTCGTACACAGGCTTATCAGGAAAGCTGGGATTATTTAAAGTAAAATGCGTTAATGATGTTGCAATCTTGTTATTGACTACTTGTATCGCATGGGGCGTAAAAATACCAACATTCATTTGATTGGTTGTTTGGTTGTGAGAAGGCGTGCATTTCGAAAAATCAACTGTGATGTGTATTGTTTTGCCATGAGTGATTGCATGTTTAATTTGATCAAAATTATCTAACTTATCAGCAAAAATGTTTGTTGAGATGATCAATGAAGTGAGTAAAATAAATTTTTTCATGTTTTCAAATCCTGCTTATATTTTTGAAGTAAGGTAAAAAATATTGGCCGCAGTATAACAAAGCTTTGGTAAAATAAGGAAGCCTGATAATATGGCAGGCCGTAAAAGCACGGCTAAGGCTTCCCCTCTTATGAATACAAAAACACCACCTTCAATTTATTTCCCTCTTTTTCTCGTGTTTTATGAAATCGCAACCTATCTTTCTAACGATATGTACTTACCCGCGTTGCCTGACATGATGCGTGACTTGCATCTCACAACGCAACAAGCACAATTAACTTTAACAACGTGGTTTGTCGGTTCTGCAACTTTGCCGCTCATTATGGGTATTATTTCTGATCGATGGGGAAGAAGGCCGACTTTATTACTCGGAGGGATAGTTTATTTTTTATCGAGTATTGTCTGCGCTATAACACATGATCCCCAAATATTGCTAATCGCGCGTTTTATTCAGGGCGCAGCTATTCCTTCAATGATGGTTGCTGGTTATGCATGCATTCACGAAATTTACAATCAAAAAGAAGCGATTCGTATTTTAGCGCTGATGGGAAGCATTACTATACTGGCACCTGCATTGGGCCCTTTACTGGGTAGTTTGATTTTATTATTTACTTCTTGGCGCGGCATTTTTTGGATCATTGCTCTCTGGGCTGCTCTTGCCATTTTATGTTTATATCGATTCATGCCTGAAACCTGTCCGCCTGAAAAAAGACAGCCTATTCATTGGAATATACTGTTTGCTCAGTACTCACGCATAATTACCAATAAACAATTTATATTATTGATGTGTGTATTAGGTTTTATTTTTGCAGGATTTATTGTATGGATCGCCGCAGGTTCACTTTTAGTCATAGAAACATTTCAGCAAAGCCCACTGACGTTTGGTGTGATACAAGCCATCATTTTTGCAGCTTATATCATCGGGAATCGTTGGGTAAAATATTTATTAGAAAGTATGAGTGTGGCACGATTAATTTGGATAGGAATATTATTCACACTTTGCGGCGGTCTTTTATCAGCATTTTTTGCTGTAATATTGCCAGAATCGTTATATGCATTTTTATTTGCTATGACAATTTATTCTTTTGGTTCTGCATTATGTTTCGCACCGCTCAATCGTTCTATTATTGAAACAAGTGAAGAACCAATGAGTGCTCGTGTTGCTTTATTTACAACGGCATGGACTGGCTTTGGTGTGTTAGGGAGTTTATTTGCGAGTAAATATTTTAATGGCGGCATTGCTTCAATTGCCTATCCACTGGCAGTTGCTATTTGTATTTCTTGTGTGATGAATTTATTGGCTCATAAAATTTAATAGGCGCCCAATCGGGGCTCACAGGTGGAAGCGGGGGATTATAAGCATTAAATTCATCCGAAGCATGTACAATTTCACCGCCAACAACAGTCATAACGGAATAAATATTTTTAATTTCTTCCTCTGCTATCGTAAAAAAATCTTGAGATAAAACGGCGAAATCTGCAAATTGTCCCTCAATAAAAGAACCTTTTTTATCTTGCTCGTTAGAAAACCAAGCGCTTCCTTTTGTATATAATTCCAATGCTTTTTCTCGAGAAAGAATATTATTTTCGTCATACAGTTTGGTGCCGCCAATCGTTTTGCCTGTGACAGCCCAGTATAAAGATAACCAAGGATTATAACTGGATACGCGTGTTGCATCGGTACCTAATCCAACGGAAATTTCATTCTCTAACATTTTTTTGATTGGCGGTGTTCGTAAAACTTTTTCTTTTCCATAACGATCAATAAAATATTCTCCTTGAAATGCCATACGATTTTGTACGGCGATGCCGCCGCCTAATTTTTTAACTCTTTCGATAGATTGATCTGAAATCGTTTCAGCATGATCAAAAAACCAATTTAATTGTGTGATCGGAAAGGCTTGATTAATTTTTTCATAAATAGCTAATGCTCTTAATATCGATTCTTCATAAGTGGCATGTAATCGAAACGGCCATCGATGTTTAGCAAGCAATTCGACAATCGGTTCGAGTTGACTTTCCATCACAGAAGATAAATCAGGTCTCGGTTGCAAAAAATCTTCAAAATCTGCCGCCGCGAAAACTAACATTTCACCTGCACCATTGTGATGATAATAATCATTACCTTCTTGGTAGTTTGTCGTTTGTGTCCAATGTTGAAAATCTTCTAACTCTTGTCCTGGTTTTTGAGTAAATAAATTATAGGCAATGCGCACGGTTAATTTATTTTCATGATTCAATTGATTCATGATTTCATAATCCTCAGGATAATTTTGAAAGCCACCACCTGCATCAACAACACTGGTAATACCAAGTCGATTGAGTTCACGCATAAAATGTAATGTTGAATTGATTTGATCAATTTTATTTAATTTTGGGCCTTTTGCCAAAGCGGAATATAAAATGATTGCATTTGGCGTTGCGATTAACATGCCAGTGGGATTGCCTTCTTTGTCACGTTGAATTGTTGTGCCAGGCATTTCTTTGGTATTTTTATCATAACCAATGGCTCTTACCGCCGCTTGATTGAGTAATGCTCTGTCATATAAATGTAAAATAAAAACAGGTGTATCTTTTGAAACAGCATTAATTTCTTCTAGAGTGGGCATGCGTTTTTCTTTGAATTGAAATTCAGTCCATCCACCGACGACTCTCACCCATTGTGGCGGCGGTGTTCTTTTAGCTTGTTCTTTTAGCAATGCTAAAGCTTCTTTTAATGATTTGACATTGTCCCAGCGTAATTCCATGTTATAACTCAATCCGCCACGAATGAGATGGATGTGAGAATCATTCAATCCAGGAATAATAATTTTTCTTTTTAAATCGATTAATTTAGTGGCATCATCTTTTAAGGCAAGTATTTCTTTATCTGATCCAAATTTTAGGAAGCATTTATTTTTTATTGCGGCAGCAGAAATTTTTTTATCAAATGTTCCAACACCTTTAAATTGTCCATTATAAAAAATAATATCTGCTGACATAAATATTTCCTATCAAATTCGATTCACAACTTTATGGGGCTGAGCGAAAGGGAGGGCTCCCACCGCGCGCAGCTTGCGAGCACGGTGGGATACCCGAAGCGATGGGGCCCTATAAAGTTGTGAATCATTCATGCCCTATCATCGATTGTGCGTAAAAAACGCCGATGCCATACGCGCCACCATGTTCTTTCGCAAGTTCCATGACAGCTTGATAGGTGCTTTGTCTTGCCCAATCACGTTGTAATTCACATAAAAATTGTAACCAAGTAATGGGAACAACACCGACTTGTGCCATGCGATGAATGGCCATATGATGCGCTTCAGCAGTTGTTGCACCCGAAGCATCTGTCACAGCATAAACATCATATCCTGCTTGAATTGCTGAAATCGCAGGAAAGGCGAGACAAACTTCAGTCCATAATGCTGCGATCACCAATTTTTTTCGTTTTGTTTTTTCGACTGCTGCGACAAGATTTTTATCTTCCCATGAATTCATTGAAGTACGATCGATAGGTTTTTGTTCGGGAAAAACAGCTTGTAATTCGGGAATTAAAGGACCACTAAATGTTTTGGCGGCGACGGTTGTTAAAATGGTTGGTACATTAAAAATTTTTGCTGCTTTAGCGAGACCAATGACATTATTCATAATTGTCGCGCGACTGCCAGATTCAACACCGAAAAACATTTGTGGTTGATGATCAATGAGGATGACAGTGCAATTATCGGGTGTTAATAATTCAAGCGATGATTTATTCATATTATTGTCCTTTTAAAAATAAATCACATAAGCTTATTATATCATAATTGACAACTTTAAAGAATTATTTTGGGTAATTTCAAATTGATTAATGGGGCTGAGCGAAAGGGAGGGCTCCCACCGCGCGCAGCTTGCGAGCACGGTGGGATACCCGAAGCGATGGGGCCCTGTTAATCAATTTGAAATTACTCAAAATACTTTTCTAATGCGCCAACAAAAAGGAATTTAATATGAATGACTTAAAAAAAGAACGTATTATCGATAAAATTTGGCTAAGCGAACCCACGATTGAAGGCGCGGGTGTCCATCTCAAACGTGCTTTTGGTTTTCATGAAGTGCCGCAACTGGATCCCTTTTTATTGCTTGATGATTTTCGTTCTGAAAATCCTGCTGATTATAAAGCGGGTTTTCCTTGGCATCCACATCGCGGTATTGAAACAATTACTTATGTTTTAGAGGGTGATGTAGAACATGGTGATAGCATGGGTCATAAAGGGGATATCTCAAGTGGAGATATTCAATGGATGACGGCAGGCAGTGGTATCATTCATCAAGAAATGCCAAAAGGTAATCACAAAGGACAAATGCTGGGATTTCAACTGTGGGCGAATTTGCCTAAAAGTTCTAAAATGATGAAACCGCGTTATCAAGGGATTAAGAAAAATGATATTCCTATTGTGAAAACATCAGACGGTGCAACCGTTCGAATTATTTGCGGTGAATTAAATGGAACAAAAGGGCCCGTTAAAGATATTCTGACTGATCCAACTTATCTTGATATTGAATTACCTGCAGGAAAAACATTAACACATCTTGTTAAAGAAAATCATACTGTTTTTGCTTATGTCATCGATGGCGAAGCTTACTTTGATCATTTACGAAAACCATTTGCTCACGATGCAATTGGTGAAAATTATTTTGATATGCGACCAACATGTCCTTGTCGTGATGGAACATTGGTGTTGTATAAAAAAAATGGGACACATGTTACGGTGACGACAATGGATCGTGCCGTGCGCTTCTTGCTTGTTTCTGGAAAACCATTGAATGAACCCGTTGCATGGTACGGGCCCATTGTGATGAACACGCATGAAGAATTACGCGAGGCATTTCAAGAGTTTCAAGAGGGGACATTTATTAAGCGTTAGGTGCAATTGTTTATTAGCTCCCCTTCCTCCTACGTTTTTTGTAGGAGGAAGGGGTTGGGGGAAGGAGGTGCTTTAAAAAAACCTCCTCTCCCTAACCCTCTCCTCCAGCTTTGCTGGAGGAGAGGGGACGTTCTAATTTAAGCTTGTGAATAATTAATCCTGCTCCTCTAAAAAGCTACGCAACTGCTCCGCCCTTGAAGGATGTCTCAATTTACGCAAAGCCTTTGCTTCAATTTGACGAATACGTTCTCGCGTAACATCAAATTGTTTGCCCACTTCTTCTAACGTATGATCTGTATTCATATTGATACCAAATCGCATACGCAAAACTTTTGCTTCACGCGGTGTTAATGAACCCAATACTTTTTGCACGGCTTCTGATAAACCGAAATTGGTCGCGGCATCTATCGGAGAAATGGTTCCTAAATCTTCGATAAAATCACCTAAATGTGAATCTTCATCATCACCAATTGGTGTTTCCATTGAAATAGGTTCTTTAGCGATTTTCAAAATTTTGCGAATTTTATCTTCTGGTATGCTCATGCGCCGACTTAATTCTTCTGGCGTTGGCTCTAACCCAGTTTCTTGCAGCAATTGACGAGAAATACGATTTAATTTGTTGATCGTTTCTATCATGTGTACTGGAATACGAATAGTGCGTGCTTGATCGGCAATCGATCGTGTGATGGCTTGACGTATCCACCAAGTAGCATAAGTTGAAAATTTATAACCGCGTTGATATTCAAATTTATCGACTGCTTTCATCAAACCAATATTGCCTTCTTGAATTAAATCGAGAAATTGTAATCCACGATTCGTATATTTCTTTGCGATGGAAATAACTAATCGCAAATTAGCTTCAACCATTTCTTTTTTCGCGCGCCGCGCTTTTGCTTCACCAATCGATAAGCGTCGATTAACTTCTTTAATTTCGGCAATCGTTATTCGCATTTGCTCTTCTAAAGCAACTAATTTTTTTTGTGCACGCAGAATATCGGGAATATATCTTTCTAAATCGGCGAGCTGAGCTTTTGTGACTTGTTCGTTAATCCAATTGACATTGGTCTCATGATGGATAAACGAATTGATAAATACTTTTCGTGGTAATTTTCCTTTATTGACGCACAAATCCATGATGGTACGTTCTTGCGTGCGAATTTCATCTAACATGCTGCGCATACGTCGGGATAATTTGTTGAATTGACGCGGCGACAATTTGATATCCATAAAATATTTGGCTAATTCATCGCGTTTACCAATATATTTTTTGTGTTTGACGCCATGCTTTTTTTCTATGCTGATTGTATCGTGATATATTTTGCGTAATGCTTCGAATTTTTCTTTGGCTTTTTCAGGATCAAGCCCTGCATCATCATCAAAAGGATCGGCTGCTTCTTCTGTTGCTTCATCATCGGCTTCATTTGCAACGGCGGGTGCGGGAGCTGCGGCTTTTGTTTTGGCACCACTACCTTCGCCGCCTTCCTCATCTTCATCTTCAGCGACGCTTTCGAGATCAGGCTCGATATAGCCGCTAATCAGATCGCTTAATCGGATTTCGCCTTTTTCTACGCGATCATAATCAGCTAAAACTTCCGCAATCATTTGTGGTTGGAAGGCAAGCGTTGTTAACATTTGATTGATGCCTTCTTCTATGCGTTTCGCAATGGCAATCTCACCTTCACGTGAGAGTAACTCGACACGTCCCATTTCACGCATATACATGCGTACAGGATCAGTTGTGCGGCCTAGTTCACCATCAACGATAGCCAAGGCATTAACAACTTCTTCAGAAGCTGTTTCATCTTCAGTGTCAGTAGTCGGCTCATTTTCATTGAGGAAGATATTTTCTGTGTCTGGGGCTTCTTCGGCGACACGAATGCCCATGTCATTAATCATGCCGATGACTTCTTCGATTTGTTCGGGATCGTTGAAGTCGGCTGGGAGATGGTCGTTCACATCAGCATAAGTGAGATAGCCCTGCTCTTTGCCGCGGGTAATCAATTCTTTGAGGCGTGATTTGTGTGATTCTTTTTGTGAACCTTGATCATCCATACGAAAAAACCTCTAATTAAATCAATAAATTGATAAAGTTAAATGATGGACAGAACAGCAGAACTGGCCATTTTACCATAATGTCAACATTTTATCCAATGGTTGTTAGGCTTCGGCCTTGTTGGGCTTTGACTTTGTTGGGCTTCGACCTGCTTTCGCAGGCCTCAGCTCAACCTACACCTGTTAATATGTAGGTTGGGCTGAGGCCTGCGAAAGCAGGTCGAAGCCCAACAAAGTCAAAGCCCAACAAGGCCAAAGCCCAACAACCAAAGCCAACTATTATCTACAGTATAGTTTTCTTTTTCGCAATCCAGCGAGATAACTCCACTTTTTCAGCCTCAGAAAGACCTATTTGGCCTGCTTTCGTCATGAGACGATTGATTTCTTCATCCATCGCCAACGCGTGTAACTGACGAATAACACCTTTGAATTCATTATGTAACCCTGCCTCAGGAACCAAATGTTTTGCTCCCGCTAATTTAGCAATAAAGGCTTCTTCTTTTTGGCCGCGCCAATGTTCGCGCAATGCACCTGTTGTAATATGTGGACGTTCGCGGATGACTTCAAGTAGTTCAAGCAAAAAAGCAAAACCGGGTAAATGGCTGGCGGGTAAAGGTTCGGTTAAATGAGTAGCAAGTTCGGGATGCTGCAGCAATAACGTGATCAAAAGACGCATGGGTGTAACGAGTTTTACCTCAGCAGGTGCTTCAGATTGTTGTTGTGTCATTTGTGATTGAGGCAATTGCCGCTTGAGCGCATTTACATCAATGCGCGTGCGTTTACTCAAATCATCCAGCATCATATCGTGAAAAATACCAGGCGGTAGTTGTTTAATGTGATTAAGCGAAAGAGAAGCAAAACGAGAACGTCCTTCCATGGTATTCATATCACATGACAAACTCATTTGCTGAAAGAAAAAAATAGACAAAGAAACAGCAGATGAGAAACGTTTTTCAAATAATGCTTTTCCTTCTTTATGAATGAGACTATCAGGATCTTCGCCATCTGGTAGAAAAAGAAAACGAATTTGTAATTGATCTTGCATTAAAGGAAAAATAACTTCGACCGCACGCCAAGCTGCAGTTTTACCTGCTTGATCGCCATCAAAACAAAAAATTATATCGTTAGTGTAGCGTAATAAACGTTGTAAATGTGGCGGTGTGGTGGCGGTTCCTAAAGTGGCAACAGCATAAGTGATATCGTGTTGAAAAAGTGCGATGACATCCATGTATCCTTCTACAATCAAGATGCGTTCAATATGACGTTTTGCTTTTAAAATATGATACAAGCCGTATAATTCTCGGCCTTTTTGAAATAAAGGCGTTTCTGGTGAATTCAGATATTTGGGTTCGCCTTGATCGAGAATACGTCCACCAAAACCAATGATGCGTCCGCGATAATCGTGAATAGGAAACATAATGCGATCACGAAAACGGTCATAATAATTATTATTTTCTTTTTCGATAATTAATCCTGCTTCAAGATATTTTTTTTTATCTAAATCATTTTTTGCTAAATCAATTAAATGATGCCAACCTGGTGGGGCATATCCGATTTGAAATTGTTGTGCAATGTGTCCTGAAATAGCGCGATGTTTTAAATATTGAATGGCGCGCTCGGATTGCCGCATTTGTTCATAATAATAATTCGCTGTTTTTGTCATCAGCTCATATAAATCAGATAAATTTTCTTGTTTGGGAGAATAATCATTTGTGCGCGGCATTTCCATGCCAGCTTGTCGTGCGAGTGATTCTATTGCTTCAGGAAAATTTAAGTGATCATATTGCATGAGGAAATCAATGGCATTACCATGTGCGCCGCAACCGAAGCAATAAAAAAATTGTTTAGCTTGACTCACAGAAAAAGAAGCGCTTTTTTCTTGATGAAAAGGACATCGAGCAAAATAATTGTTGCCAGATTTTTTACGTAAAGGAATGTGAGTATTGATAAGATCAACAAGATCGACTTTGTTTAAGAGGAGGTCAATGAATTCACGAGGAATATTCATTTCTCGCCATCCGTAAGTGTTCGTGCTTCGTTCTTGGCCGCCCGTCTGCGGGCATTTTTATCACCGCCATCCTTTCGCTATCCTGCTAATTTTTCTTTAACTTTCGTACTCACGATGGTCATATCTGCTTTGCCTTGCAGTTTGGATTTTAATAATCCCATGACTTTACCCATGTCTTTAGCTGAAGTGGCACCCGCTTCTTGAATGGCAGCTGCAACAGCTTGTTCGATTTCTGCAGTAGATAATTGTGCTGGCTGATAAGTTTGGATAACTCGAATTTCTTGCGCTTCTCTTTCGGCTAAATCAGCGCGGTTTCCTGCTTCATATTGCGTGATCGAATCTCTGCGTTGCTTAATCATTTTATTAAGTACCGCAAGTGTTTGTTCATCGTTTAAGACAATACGTTCATCGACTTCACGTTGTTTTAATGCAGCGAGAATGAGTCTGATGGCAGACAAGCGTTCTTTTTCTTGCGCACGCATGGCTGTTTTCATATCTTCAACGATTTTATCCTTGATCGTAGCAGTCATGATGGAATATCCAGGTTAAAGTTGTTGTTTCTTTATCGCTTCGAAACGACTGGTTTAAGCGGCTTCTTTTTTGCCGCCAGTCCCAATAGGTTGACGATCACGTTCTAAAGCCATATGTTCACGCAAAATCTTTTTCTGATAGCGCTTAACGGCAGCTGCTTTTTTACGTTTACGCTTCCAAGTGGGTTTTTCATAGAATTCATGACGTCTTAAATCAGCTAAAATACCGGCCTTTTCACAAAGACGTTTAAATCGGCGCAAACTTAACTCAAAATTTTCATTATCTCTTACGCGTACGGTTGGCATACAAACACTTTACCCTGTAAACAGTTAATAAGAACCGCCAATTCTAATGCTTGAGAGGGGGAAATGCAAAGGGTAAGATGCGGGGCGAGGAGAGAATATACAATGCGCATATTAGGCATAGAAACATCATGTGATGAAACTGGCGTCGCGATTTACGATCACGTAAATGGCTTGCTTGCGCATGCCGTTTACACACAAACAGCCATTCATGCCCCATTTGGGGGTGTCGTACCCGAACTCGCTTCCCGAGATCATTTGCGCAAATTACTTCCTATGGTCCATTCAACCATTCAACAAGCGGGTCTCGCCCCTCAACAGATTGATGGTCTTGCTTATACAAAAGGCCCAGGGCTCGCTGGTGCACTTTTAGTCGGTGCTATGCTGGGACGTGCACTTGCTTTTGCTTGGCAAATCCCTGCGATCGGTGTCCATCATTTAGAAGGTCATTTGTTGGCCCCTTTTTTAGAACCATTACCGCCAGATTTTCCTTTTGTCGCATTACTTGTTTCTGGTGGCCATACCGAATTAATTAAAGTGGAAGGCATAGGGCAATATACGTTAATTGGTGACACGTTAGATGATGCAGCAGGAGAAGCTTTCGATAAAACAGCTAAATTATTAGGTTTGGGTTATCCAGGGGGTGCAGCATTAGCAGCATTAGCCGAACAGGGTGATCCGAATCGTTTTTATTTTCCGCGTCCGATGATAGATCGTCCCGGATTAGATTTTAGTTTTAGTGGATTAAAAACGTATGCCGCTAATATTTGTCGCGATCATAGAATAGATAATGAAATAAATGAGCAAACGAAAGCAGATATTGCGTGTGCTTTTCAAGCGGCAGTGGTTGAAACATTGGTGGTGAAATGTCGTCGAGCCATAAAAGAAACCGGTATGAAACGATTAGTGATTGCAGGCGGCGTAGGCGCAAATATGGCATTGCGAAAAGCATTACAAACCTTAGCAGAAAAATTACAGATTACGCTTTATTTCCCTCGCATGGAATTTTGTACTGATAATGGCGCGATGATTGCTTATGCGGGTTGTCGTCGTTTGATGGCGGGTGAATGTGACGATTTAAGCGTGATGGTGCATCCCAGGTGGCCGTTAGATGAGTTATAATAATAAGAAATGATTAGTAGAAATGATACTGGTCTAATTTAAAAATAAAAATAAACAAATACATACATTCCAATTGTGCTGGCTTGTCATCCTGAGCGAAGCGAAGGATCGCTAATGGCATCGTGATGCTTGTTAGTGATCCTTCGCTTCGCTCAGGATGACAGTGTTTCATCAGGAGGGTGTGATGTTATCTAACAGTGGTTTTTTCCAAACTAAATCCGCTACATCAGCAGCTGATACTACTGCATCTGAAAAAGTGTGTTTGACTAGCCCTGATGAAGCGCATTCTCTTGCAAATCAATACCTCGAAAAAATTGATAATATGTACCAACAATTAGATAAATTGAATGTTGAAAATAATGCAACAGATGATCGTCATTATGCTGCTCGTGTTTTTGCAAACAATCATCACATCAAAGAAAATTTTGATACAGAAAAACAAACACAATTATTAAATGCCTATCGCAAAGGAGAATGGAACGATCCTGTTTTTTTAGATCCCGATTTTACTGAAATAGCATATGCACTTTTTGCAAAAGGAGAATTACAAAACGCTGAATTTGAAACACTGTTAACGTTTAATCTTGCTCAAAGGCCAATGGATAACATCGAAAAAATTTTTGAGACAATAGGTTATAACGAAAAAATAATTGTTGATGGAAAATATCCTGTTAAAACGTTTCGCATTCTTGATGATAATAATGAATTCACAGAAGAAGCGCAGAACCTGCTTTTTCCTGCGCTGAGAGCAAAGTATATGTATGAAACGTTTACGCCTGTTCAAATGAATAATTTTAAATTATTGATGAGTGCGTTTATTGAAAAATATCCAGGTGAAAATATGTTTTTTATGGTGGAGTCGCCGGAATATATGTTTGATGCTGCGGGTAGTGTATCAAATTGTCAAGAAGGTTTGTGCGCTGCTTTATATTCGATGCATAGTAAAATACCGACAAAAGCATTACATGCAAATGTGATGACGGATCAAAATGCAATAATAAAATTGCTACAAGAACGTGAACATCATTCTAAAATTACTGCATTGCGCAAAGAGATTAATGAAAAGATTATGCCATGTCAGAAAATTGGTCTTTCTTGTCTTGTTGAAGAAGCATTAAGACTCTCTTATTATCCTTTAGAAGATGTTGTTCCTTCTCGCAGTATCGCAGGTAAATTAACGAAATCAGATGTTGAGCGTTGTGGTGATGTTGGACTAAGGCCTTGTTTTACGCTTTTGAATGGGATCCCGAGTGAAGAGGAAATACATGGAATAAAAGAAACCTCAGCATGGGCGAAGAAAGATCATGATTATTATCATGCGCAACATTTAATGAGAAAAGGATATGCACTTCGTGAAGCTTGTAAACGGATGAAAAATTTATCTCGTACGGAATTGTTAATGCATTCTAATCGTAAAGACGTGGCAAATGACGATGCATTATTTGCTATTTCAACGTGGCATTTGGTCGATGGAGAAATGCGTTATTTTAATCCTGAGAATGGAAAGTTGCAGCCAAGACAATCTCCTGCTAAAGATTTTTGTGCGGCATTTACAGATGAAGATACAAACGATCCAACTGGGGAAAAGAAAGGTAGTTTTATTTTTGAGCGGCATCTCGGTGGTGACGAACCAGACTACATTATCACTGATTTAGGCATGGTAACCTTTATTGATATGGCTAAACATCCCGAAATATGGGCTTCTCTTTATTTTGATCCTAATGAATTAACAGGTAGATATCTCACGCATTTTCAAATAGCGCAAAAATTATTGCCTTATTTTCGAGAAGACGATGTGAAATATAATCTTATTTTATTTCGAACTTATTTGGCATTGGGCGAGGAACATCTCAATCAAATCGTACATTTCTCAGAGCACCGCTATGAATCTTTTTCGTCTGAATTTCAAATTGAAAGAAGAAATTTAAGTGCTTTTTTAGGATTGGTTGATAAAAAAATTGATAAGAAATCGAATCCAGGGTTTATGTTAAGTTTGCTGAGAGTATTAACGGGAATTGATCTCAAAACTGAGCAAGCCAAAAAACTTTATTATCGTATCGTTAAAGATTTGAGAGAAAAAAATCCTGTTTTTGATAATATTCTTTTGTTAGGTCTTTGTTTTCCTGATTTAGTTAAATCAAAAGAATTGAGTCCCATTATTAAAGAAATGACTTTGATGTTGTTGCGTGGTGATAATAGTGAAAAATTTACGAATTTGTTATCTGAATGCGATGAATTCTTATATCCTTATGCAACAGATAGTGAAACTTCTTCTTTAAATGAGCAAGAAATGAAAATGTTGGACGATATAATAAACAGTAATGAAAGCATATTAACGGCGGATCCTAATTCTACTCTCAGTCCCGGACCATAATCGAATAATATTCAGTTTATGACGATAAATTGAAATCAATGCCATCATGAGTGTAACAAACACATAAATTTTATTTCCCGTTAATAACCAAAAATAAAGTGGTGTTAATAAAGAAGCGATGAGTGATGCGAGAGAAGAATAGCGCGTAATCAATGCGACAATTAACCATGTCACGCTCCAACACAAAGCAACTAAACTATTTAATGCAATCAAACAACCGAATAAAGTTGCGATGCCTTTTCCGCCTTGAAATTTAAAAAATACAGGAAATAAATGTCCGATAAAAGCAGCTAAGGCGACTGAAGCCAATACCGCATCAGGTAATCCCAACCATTTGCAGATGAAGACGGGTATCGTACCTTTTAATACATCACCTAATAAAGTGAGTGCAGCGGCTTTTTTCCCGCCAATGCGTAATACATTCGTCGCGCCCGGATTTTGTGAGCCCTGTGTGCGCGGATCAGGTAAATGCATTAATTTGCAGACTAAAATGGCGCTAGAAATGGAACCAATGAAATAAGCTATGATAATGGCAGGCAAGATGATGATATAATCTAAAAACATTGTTTTATTCTCACTAATGAACGCAACGACGGTACTGAGCTTAAGATAATAGACCTCTACTTTCGTTCAGGGATAATAGCATCACGGAATTTTAGAATAAGGTATCACATATTATGTCAGTTAGCGCAGATAATCTCATTTGGGTTGATCTTGAAATGACAGGATTAAATCCTGAAAAAGATCATATCATCGAAATCGCAACCATCGTGACAGATAGTCAGTTGAATATTGTTGCAGAGAGTCCTGTGTTTGCTATTCATCAACCAGATGCGTTACTCGCACAAATGGATGAATGGAACACCTCACATCACAATGCTTCAGGTTTAGTTGATCGCATACGAGAAAGTCGTATCACAGAACAGCAAGCAGAAAATTTAATGTTAGATTTTTTGAAAAAATATGTGCCAGAGGGAAAATCTCCTATGTGTGGAAATAGTATTTGGCAAGATCGACGTTTTCTTGCGAAATATATGCCTGCGTTAGAAAAATATTTTCATTATCGTATGATTGATGTGAGCACGTTAAAAGAATTGGCATTGCGTTGGGCGCCAAAAGTGTATCAAGGTGTGCAGAAAGAATCGCGTCATTTAGCGCAAGATGATATTCGTGATTCGATTAAAGAATTGCAATATTATCGCGAGAAATTATTAAAATAAATCACTTTGGGGTCAGGCTTGCACAATTGCACATTGACCCCGTAACTTACAACTCATCTTACGCAGTGTTGTCATCCTGAGCGCAGCGAAGGATCACTAACAAATGTCATAAGCATATTTTAGTGATCCTTCGCTGTGCTCAGGATGACAACACTGCGTAAGATGAGTTACAAGCCTGACTCCGTAACCAATCTTTGCAGTGCCCATTCAACATGTTCTCTCACCAACGCAGACGGATGATGCAAACGTTTTTGCAACGCCTCAACAATATCATCACTAAATGGCGCATTGCCTAACGCCACCGCAATATTGCGCAGCCAACATTCATATCCAATTCGACGAATGGCTGAGCCTTCTGTTTTCGCCAAAAATTCTTCTTCTGTCCACGAAAATAAATCAATTAATTCAGGCGATGACAAATCATGTCGCGGATAAAAATCTTTTTCTTTTGTGAATTTTGCAAATTTATTCCATGGACAAACCAATTGACAATCATCGCATCCATAAATGCGATTACCAATGAGTGGTCGTAATTCAACAGGAATGGCTTCGCGTAATTCAATCGTGAGATAAGAAATACAACGTCTCGCATCTAATAAATAAGGCGCAATAATCGCTTGTGTTGGACACACTTGAATACAAGCATCACATGTGCCACAATGACTTTGTTTTGTTGATGCATCATTTGGTAGTGGTAAATCCGTGTAAATTTCCCCGAGAAAAAACCAAGAACCCGCCTTTGCATTAATCAAGTTTGTGTGTTTTCCAATCCAACCTAATCCTGCTTTTTCTGCAATAGCTTTTTCTAACACGGGTGCGCTATCGCAAAATACACGATAACCAAATGTGCCAATCGCATTTTGTATGCGGTCTGTGAGTAACTGCAAACGTTTTCGAATTAAACGATGGTAATCACGTCCCAATGCATAACGCGAAATATACCCTTGACGTGGATTATTTAATGTGAAGAATGCATCCGTATTTGGTGGTAAATAATCCATGCGAGCTGAAATGATGGTGATACTATGTGGGATAAGTTTTTCTGGCTGCGTGCGCTTGTCCCCATGTTTTTCTAAATAATGCATGCGGCCATGCAAGCCTTTTTTTAGCCATGTTGCAAAACGTTTTTCATAATGGGATAAATCAGTATTAGTGATCCCAATTTGTTGGAAGCCTAATTCTGTACCCCATTGTTTAATTTGTTGGACTAGTGCTTGCATTTTAGATTCATGCTAATTAAAAACCCAATTCTTAACTTTACTAATGTTGGGAATTACATCAAAAGGATACATTATAGTGGATTTCAAATTACTCGGCAGTATTTTACTTATCGTTGGAACTTCCATCGGCGCTGGCATGCTGGCGCTCCCTATTGCAACTGCACAATTAGGTTTTGTCGGTTCCCTTATCTTGCTCGTGGTTTGTTGGGCAGTCATGACAGTGGGTGCTTTTTTGATCCTCGAAGTCAGTTTGTGGCTGCCAACAAATAGCAATATGATTTCGATGGCAAGCACGACTTTAGGCCCTGTTGGTCAAGTATTAGCTTGGATAACGTATCTTTTGCTGCTTTATTCTCTGCTTTGCGCTTATATCGCGGGCGGCAGTGATTTGTTTCATTATTTATTAGACGCGGCCTCTGTTTCTCTTCCGAGATGGTTAGGGCCTATCATTTTCACCATCATATTTGGAGCGGTTGTTTTTTGTGGGATTCATGCAGTCGATTATACCAATCGTGCATTAATGTTTTTGAAATTTACGGCTTATTTTTTGCTTGTGATTTTTTTGACGCCTCATGTGACATCCATCAATTTATTTGAAGGTGACCTGAAAGAATTGATGTCAGCTTCTGCGATTACAGTCACCGTCATTTCATTTGGATTTGCTGCTATCGTTCCCAGTTTAAGAATTTATTTTGGAGGCGATATCAAAAAACTAAAAAAAGCGATTTTAATTGGCAGTTTGATTCCTCTATTTTGCTACGCTATTTGGGATGCTGTTATTATGGGGGTGATTCCTTTATACGGCGAGCATGGATTAAGAGAGATTCTTGGGTCCGATAATTCGACTAGCGGTTTGGTGGCCACTTTAACTTATGCAACATCGAGCACATCAATCAACTTATTCGCGAAGATATTTACCTCGATTTGTGTGCTTACGTCATTTTTGGGGGTTTCTTTGTGTTTGGTTGATTTCTTGGCGGATGGCTTGCATCAAGAAAAAACAGGGTTAAGCGGGGTGTTTATTCATCTGTTGACCTTAGTTCCACCTGTGATTGTTGTGATTTTTTATCCCAAAGCCTTCATTAAAGCGCTAGAATACGGGGGCATTTATTGCCTGATATTATTAGTTTTATTGCCAGCCTGGATGGCATGGCGGGGGCGGTATTATCATCGTTTGTATGGCGGATTTAGGGTCTTTGGCGGGAGGATTGTTTTGGCTATACTGATCATCTTTTCGCTAGCCATTATAGGGGCAAATGTGTTAAAATAATGAACAATAAACATGTCGGTGGGTTACGATTGCACGATATTACGTAAGTTGGGCTGAATAAATGTGTAGGTTTGGCTGAGGCCTGCAGTAGGTTGGGCTGAGTGCAGCGAAGCCCAACAATGCAGAAGCCCAACAACAATTAAATATAAAAAGGTAAAGAGGTAATAAATCATGAGTTCAAAATTAATCGGCGGTATCTTGCTCGTCATGGGCACAACGATTGGTGCGGGTATGTTAGCCCTGCCCATCGCAACGGCAGAATTAGGATTTTGGGGTTCTACTTTATTACTGATTGTTTGTTGGGCCATCATGACAACGTGTGCGTTTCTTTTTCTTGAAGTTAATTTGTGGTTGCCACCGAATAACAATATGGTATCGATGGTGGGGGCAACATTAGGCCGTTCTGGGCAAGTGGTCGCTTGGGTCTTATATCTCATGCTACTTTATTCCATTATTTCAGCTTATATTGCAGGCGGTGGTGATTTATTTCATTACATTTTAAATAACTCAAATATTCCTATTTCTTTACCGCTATCAAAAATATTATTTACTGGTTTATTTGGTTTTATTGTTTATCTGGGTATTCGTGCAGTCGATTATTTTAATCGAGGGCTTATGTCTGGAAAAATGGGTGCTTTATTATTACTGATTTTCCTCATCGTACCGTATATTTCGCAGGGAAATTTACATACGGGTTCTTGGGCCTATCTTGCTTCACCGGCAAGTATTTCAACGACGGTCGTTGCATTTGCTAGTTTAATGATTATTCCGAGTTTGCGTACGTATTTTGGTGAAGATATCAAATCACTGAAAAAAGCCATTTTGATCGGGACATTTATTCCACTCGTTTGTTACATCTTGTGGGACATGGTCATCATGGGCGTGATTCCTTTAGAAGGTACCCCTGGCTTAAGAGCATTAGCTCACTCATCTAGTTCAAATAGTGGTTTGGTCGCTGCTTTAACCGTTATATTAAATAAAGAGATCATCACAATAATCGCGAAATTTTTTACCTCAATTTGTATGGCGACTTCTTTTTTGAGTGTCTCACTTAGCTTGTCAGATGTCTTGTCTGATGGATTACAAGTGGCAAAACGTGGTATGGGAAATGTCATTGTATTTGGCGCAACTTTTGTGCCGCCTGTTCTCGTTGTTTTATTTTATCCCGATGCATTTTTACGCGGTATTCAATACGCGGGTCTTTGTTGTTTTGTTTTGATGATTTTATTCCCGCCATTGATGGTGTGGCGCGGCCGATATCATCATGAACTTGCTTTAGAAGCGCCCCATCAAGTACGCGGTGGTAAATTTTTATTAGGATTATTAGTTGTTTTTGCTACACTGATGATAGGGTTTGGTCTTGAAGGCGCGATTTAGTGCAACTTACAGGTATTCCCGCTAAGAAACGCGGGAATACCTTTCCTGTTTATATGCTGCGCAAAAGCAAAGCTTTTGCTTGCACCAAGAGGGAAGAATCGCGATTCTCCCCTCTTGGATCACCCCATCGCGTAATGTTTAGGGGAGCTGTTGTGCAACCTATCAAAACACCGGTCTATCAAATTCAGCAAGTGCGAGAGATTGAGCAGCGTGCGCGCGAACAGCTCGGTCTCTCAAGTCAAACATTAATGCAGCGTGCGGGCAAAGCAGCATTTGAATTTTTATTGCGTCGATTTCCTCAAGCACAAAAAATAGCGGTATTTTGCGGCAGTGGTAATAACGGGGGTGATGGTTACGTTGTGGCGCAGTTAGCGCACGAGCGTGGTCTTCAAGTCACCCTGTGGCAAGTGGGCAATCCAGAAAAAATGTCGCCAGAAAAAATGTCAAAAGAAGCGCGCGTTGCTTTTGAAGCTTGTCATGCTATCCCAACCTATCTTTTTCATGAGCAAGCTAATCTTAATCATCCTGATCTTGTGATTGATGCGATATGTGGTATTGGATTGAAAGAAACATTACGTGAAGAAGTAGTGAAAGCCATTGCGACAATACATAATTTGAATGTTCCCATTTTTTCTTTGGATGTGCCAACGGGAATAGAAGCAGATACAGGTCGTATATTAGGCAGTGCAATACATGCGACGGCGACCATCACTTTTCTCGGGTTAAAATTGGGATTAGTCACAGCAAGCGGATTGGCTTGTGCTGGCGAATTAGCCCTGAATGATTTGCAAGTCCCTGCTTCTTTGTTTTCACAAATAGAACCGGCTGCTGAAAAATTAGAACTGTCTGCTTTTTCTTCTTATCTAAAACCTCGTTTTCGTGATTGGCACAAAGGCCTGTCAGGTCATGTGTTAGTGGTTGGTGGCGGTAAGGGATATGCAGGGGCTGCGCGTATGGCGGCAGTAGCAGCGTTACGTATTGGTGCAGGATTAGTGAGTGTTGCAACCCATCCTGATCATGCCATGATGATGAATACAAATTGTCCTGAAATCATGTGTCATGGTGTGTCATCAGCTAAAGAAATTCAACCTTTGGTTGAAAAAGCAGATGTCATTATTTTAGGGCCAGGACTAGGACAGACGGAATGGGCAAAAACATTATGGGCAAGCATTTGTGCGAGTGAATTACCTTTATTACTTGATGCAGATGCCTTAAATTTATTGGCACAAACGAATTTGTATCACAATAATTGGGTATTAACGCCTCATCCGGGAGAAGCGGCGCGATTATTATCAAGTACAGTTGATGAAGTGCAAAATGATCGTTTAACCGCATTAAAAACCATACAAAAACGTTATGGCGGGGTGTGTGTATTGAAAGGTGCGGGTAGTTTAATTTTATCCCCTTCTTCTTTACCTGTTGTGTGTACGAAAGGAAATCCTGGGATGTCTTCTGCTGGGATGGGTGACATATTAAGCGGCGTGATTGGCGGCTTAATGGCGCAGCGTATTCCTTTAGGTGATGCGGCAAAATTAGGTGTTTATTTGCATGCGATGGCAGGAGATCTCGCAGCAAAAGAAGGTGAGCGCGGCATGCTTGCAACAGATTTATATCCTTATTTGAGACGACTCGTTAATCAATTATGATGTATCGCATCACTTCAGCCGATGAAATGCAAACACTAGCAGGAAAATTAGCCGCATGTATCAATAATGGTGCGATTATTTTTTTATCTGGCGATTTAGGTGCGGGTAAAACAGCCTTTGTGCGCGGTTTTTTAAGACAATTGGGTCATGAGGGAAAAGTCAAAAGTCCGACTTATACTTTAGTTGAACCTTATGAAGTATCTGGTTATCATCTTTTTCATTTTGATTTTTATCGGATAGAGCGACCGGAAGAATTAATAAACATTGGCCTTCATGAATATTTTTTACCCTCAGCGATTTGTCTGGTTGAATGGCCTGAGCATGCTTTGTCATTGTTACCGCAACCAGATTTACGTTGTAAAATTGAATTTGTTAAAGATGGCCGGCAATTGCATATTGAAGCGTGTACTGGTAAAGGCGCTGCAATATTGGAAAAAATTATTAAGTTTTGTTAACAATTCGCTAGAGAAGGATGAAAAATGACCCCGCGCATCCAACACCTAACCCCCTTACTTGCGAATCAAATTGCAGCCGGCGAAGTGATTGAACGCCCGGCATCTGTCGTTAAAGAATTAATTGAAAACAGTATTGATGCTAATGCAACGCACATTGAAATTGATATTGAACAAGGCGGCCAGCGTTTAATACGCGTGCGCGATAATGGAGTTGGTATTCATCGTGATGATTTGCCATTAGCTTTAAGTCGTCACGCGACCAGTAAAATTAAAACGTCTGATGATCTTGCAAATATTTTAACATTAGGATTTCGTGGTGAAGCCTTAGCCAGTGTTGCTTCTGTTTCTCGATTAATGATTACATCAGCACAAGCATCGCAAACAGCTTGGCAATTATCGATTGAAGGAACACAGCATGCAGACGTGATGCCTGCTGCGCATCCTCAAGGAACAACGATTGAAGTGCGCGATTTATTTTTTAATACACCCGCTCGTCGCAAATTTATGCGATCAGAAAAAACAGAATTCGATCATATTGATGAATTAATTAAACGCGTTGCTTTATCTTCTTTTTCAGTCGGTTTTACACTTAATCATAATCAACGCGAAATGCGTCAATATTTTCCTGCGAATTCGCTTGCTGAAAGTACGGAACGTTTGCGTGCTTTATGTGGTTCTGCTTTTGTGGATCAAGCCGTGCATATTGAAGCAGAAGGCGCTGGCATGCAATTAAATGGCTGGATTGGATTACCTACCTTTTCTCGCAGTCAATCAGACTTGCAATATTTTTATGTCAATGGCCGCATGGTACGCGATCGTTTAATGATTCACGCCGTAAAAGAAGCTTATCATGATGTGTTATATCGTGATCGTCATCCTGCTTATATTCTTTTTTTACAAATTTCGCCAACACAAATTGATGTGAATGTGCATCCTACTAAACATGAAGTGCGATTTCGTGAAAGTAGTACGGTCCACAAATTTATTTTTCGCAGTGTGCATGATGCCTTAGCGCATATTAAACCAGGACAAGATTATGCTGTCGAACAGGTAGCAGCGCCTTGTGCTAAATCTTCTTTTATTCAAGAGCCGCTAGCGATATATCAATCTGTTGCGTTAGAGAAAACTGTTGTGCCAAGTGTAAGTGTCTTGTCGGAAAAAAATGCTGAGCAAAACACAACAGTCATGCCAACAAAAATTGTAAATGCAACTGTCATGCCAGCGAAAGCTGGCATCCATCACCATCATCACCAACAGACAGTAGACGCCACAAATGACATGACCACGCCGCCTTTAGGTTTTGCTCTCGCTCAATTACAAGGCATTTATATTCTCGCAGAAAATGAAAAAGGTTTAGTGATGATTGATATGCATGCTGCGCACGAGCGTATCGTCTACGAAAAAATGAAAAAGGCATTTGATCATAATAATATAATGGTTCAACAATTATTAATTCCGCATACTTTAACATTGAGTGAACGTGAAGCAAATTGTGTTGAACAACATCAATTATTTTTTCATCAACTAGGATTTCATGTCGAACGGATTGCAACAGAAACAATTGTCATACGTGGTGTCGCACAATTATTAGCAGAAGGGCCAGTCGAACAATTAGTACGAGATATCATTACTGATTTATTAGAGCATGGTGAGAGTACACGCGCACAAACACATATACATCGTTTATTAAGCACTTTAGCTTGTCATAGTGCAGTACGTGCAAAACGACGTTTAACGATTGCAGAAATGAATGCCTTGTTAAGAGAAATGGAAAAAACAGATCATAGCGGGCAATGTAATCATGGTCGTCCCACTTGTGTTGAATTGTCCCTTCAAGAATTAGATGCACTGTTTTTACGTGGCCGGTGATTATTTGTTAACGGTTCACGAGCTCCCCTTCCTCCTACGTTTTTTGTAGGAGGAAGGGGTTGGGGGAAGGAGGTTTAAAAAAAATCCTCCTCTCCCCCAGCTTAAAACATGCTGGGGCAAGCCTAACCCTCTCCTCCAGTAAAAAAACTGGAGGAGAGGGGACGTTCTAATCAACCCGGGAATGATCGCTTATTTTTTACTTACTTCAGGTGAAACGGATGCTGTCTGAGTTTGTTCTTGTGTTGCTTGATTGATTACCTCGTTCGCCTGATTGTTCGGTTGTTGTGGACAGAACAATAATAATAATTTACATTTTTCAAATAATTTAACCTGCCCCCTTAGATAATTTAACTCTTCCTCTCGTTTAATTTCGCGATATGTCTTTATTATTTGAGGAATACATTCTGGTTTGTAACAGGTTTCTATCCATTGAGGTATATTCATGCCTGGCACAGTTTCAGCTATTAATTGTCGTGAGAGTTTAAAAGTGCATGTTAATAAAGCATCTTGGTTGATGCGTTCATCTTTCAAGCATGTTGTTAATAAGGTATTAAATGAATCAATATAATTCTGATAATACGTTTTATCAGGACGATATTGATGATGTTGATAAAATTTATTTAAATTTAAAAAAAGAAATAAAAAGGAAGCATAATCATCGGTGTTAGGATCTGCTTTGCAGGTTGAAACTAAATGATTTGCAATTTTTATGGCATTACGATGGCACGCGGTTAGCAATAGATAGTCAAATATAGGTCTTTGATAAGCGGTAGAAAACATATTTATTGTCTTAGGAGATTTATTTATCAGATCAATCAATTCAATCAAACAATCGTTGCTTCCGCCAAATTCAGCATATTCACTTGATTCGGGTTTCGTTTTGTTAGGCATGAAGTGTCTTAAATTATTCATCATAAAATTAAATAATTGAATTTGTGCTTCTTTATTTAAAACTTCAGGTAACCATGCTTTAAAAATCGCAATATTAACTAAATTCGCATGAAGACATGCTGTACCGAAGGCAACGCATAATGTTTTTTCAGTAATAATAGAACCATATTGCTCTAAAAAATAATGGATGATTTCAGTATTAATTTTTTTGTAGGTAAAGTAATCTTCGAAAAAATATTGTGCTTCTTGTGGGCGCTCTTGATGATAACTGTTGAAATTAATTAAAGAGCAAAGCCATTTAACAATAGGCATTAAATTTCTAATGACATTTAATTTAGCTGTTTGCTCGGATTGTAATAAGATGATATGTTCAAGTGCATCAACCATCTCCTGTTTAAAATTTAATAGTTCTTCTCGACTGATGTCGTGTGCATTTTCGAATAATTTAATTTTATCTAAAATGACAAGAAGTGTTTTTGCTCTGCGTTCTTCTTGATCGTCATTGATGACATCTTGATTGGTTAACGAAATCATCAAATTTGTTAATAAACAATTTGTTTTATCAGCTTGAAGAATAACCTCTGTCATACCAGGCTGACTGAATAAGAATTCCAAAACGACAGCTTGGTTTGCTTCGCAAGCGAGTTTGATGTTTCCCGTACAATCATCAATCGTTAATTTTATTTTTTCACTTAATTTTTTCAGAATAGAATGTGTTATTTCGCAATGTCCATCGTAACGGCAAATCTCGACCAAAAATGCAATATCAGGATTGACTCTTGCGTCGCTAAGTAAAATATCGACGATAGCGTCATGTCCAGAACGACAAGCTGCCATCAGGGCGGCATTGCTATCAACAGAAGGATCAACTTTATTTTCTGTTATAAATCTTTTTACAATTTCTTCATGCCCTCTTTCGCAAGCGAATATAAAAGGAAAACCATGATGCCATGCGGGATCTATTTTTTCGTGATTTAGTAAGGCTTGTTCAATTTCACTATGGAGTGTTACTTTAAAGGCAGCATAATTTAATAAGGTGGGATCGACTTCATGATGTTGTAATAAACGTTTGACGACTTCAACTTGAGCAGCTTCGCAAGCCTTAATTAAGTAATCACTTCCTTTTTTTTCGAGATTAATTTTTTCTTTGTAAGGATCTTGTAATAATGCTTCGACAATTTTTATTTCACCTTGCTGACATGCAGTGAGAAAACCAAGATGAAGTGTTTTATCATCGATGCAATTTACGATTCCATTTAGTGATAATAAATAGATCGCTATTTCAGATTTGCCCCGACTGGCGGCTGTGTTAAAGAGACTCGCGTAATCGATAGTAAAACGAGGTTGTTTTAAAAGTATGATGAGTAAATTTAAGTGACCATTTTTAACTGCTAATTGTAATGCAAAGTTGAATTGCTCATTTGACATTTCTTCTTTATCTTTTTTATCTTCTTGACGGGCCAAGTTGCTATTAGATCTCAATAGATCAATTACAGTTAATTCATCACCATTCCCGACAGCTGTATAAAAACGATTAATTTCTTTTGGGGTAAATCGTGGGCGCATCATATTAAAAATTCCTCGTGTTGTTTGTTATGTTATTTACAGTAACAGCTCACCTCGTCGTCATTGCGAGGCCGCGGAGCGTTTGGCCGAAGCAATCCACAACAATATACCGCATTTTATGGATTGCTTCGTCGCAAAAAACGCTCCTCGCAATGACGGGCTGAGCTGTTACTATTTACCGCGTTGTTGTTAGCTTCAGTCGCTTGTCCTGAAGCAAACCAGGATAATAATGTGTATTTTTCAAATAATCCAGCTTGATTAATTTGAGCATTAGTCTGAGGATTTGTATCAGATTTTTCCTGTTTTAGATAAGCCTGTGTTATCAAAGTTTGAGCATCAGTTTCTCGTTTTATTTGTTGATAGGCTTCCACTATTTTAGGTTGATGGATAGGATAAACTTTTTCTAACCACGAAAGTCGTACGGGTTTTGGTATATCGACTATGGCTCTTAAATTATTTGGTGGCTCAAAGTCGCTTGCTAATAAATTTTCTCTATTAACGCGCTCATCTTTCAATAATGTTATCAATAAATCATTAAATAAGTTGGTGTACTCACAATCATATTCACGATCATAGTAGACAGTTTGATGTAACATATGCTTGTTTAGATTCATCAAGAGTAATAAAAAAGGAGAATAATTTGCATAGCTGGGATCTGCTCCACATTCTAAGACTAAATGTCTTGCAATTTTAATTGCATTAGCATCGCATGCTATGAGTAATAAGTAGTTAAAAAATTTGCGGAGTATATTTCTATTTTTACGATGTGCGATATTGATTACATCTAGAAGATCAATGAAACAATCATTACTTCCCCCAAATTTCTCACCCTGCTTTTTTGGCATGAAGTTGCTTATATTGTTTCCAATCAATTCGCGTAATTCGCGTTGTGTCAGCTTAGACCACTCAAAAATGGTAAAACAAGATTTGAAAAATGAGACATTATTTACGTTTGCCTCTAAACAGGCTTGACCGAAAGATTCACATAAAATCATTTCGTCTATCATTGAGCTGCCAAATGTTGTCGTAAGATATCGTCTGACATCGGTACTTATTTCTTTATTATTTAGATAATGAGCTAAAGTAAGCTTATCTTTTTTAATACCTAGGGAGCCTCTTGGATTGTGCACTAATGTAGGGTTGATCAATAAGAGTATTTTTTTGATAGTGGAATAAAAATTTTTAAAAGCCATTAATGTAGTGTTTTTCTCGAATGACAAAGTGATGATATGGTCAAGCGCTTCTTTTATCAACGGTAATGTCGTGCCAGTGAAGTGAAATGCATTCTTCATCAGCATCACTACTTGGTGTGAAATAACGAGTAGAACTTTTGCTTGACGTTCTCTCATCCTATCTTCATCGTTAACGGATACATTTAATGCAGCAAAAAAGAGGGATGCTAAAAAATTTTCAATTTGTCTGGGTGATTGAGTGCGAAACCTCTCTTGCATGTTTGAAGCGTTTAATAAGAATTCTAAAATGACAGGTTGTAAAGCGGTACAGGAAGGTATAATACTGAGAAAATAATCGTCAGCGGTTAATTTTATTGTATGACTTATTTTTTTTAAAACGGTATGTGTCATTTCAGAATATTTGTTGTACTGACAAATGTCTTCTTTGAAAAATGAGATATCAGGATTGACTCTTGGATCGTTGAGCAAAAGATCTATTGAAGTATTTTTTCCATGATGACAGACGTTTCTCAAGATGAGATTTTTACCCATAGCGGGATTGACTTTATTTTCAGCTAGAAATTTTTTTACAATCTCATCATATCCTCTTTCGCAAGCCATTCTTAGTGGTAAACCACTAAGGAATGAAGGATCTATTTTCTCGTGGTTTAACAGGGCTTGGTCTATATCAGGATGATTAGTCCTATATCCATACATTTTTATAAGCGCCGCGTAGTTTAAAAGTGTGGGATCGATATATTTTAATAATAATGTTACTACGCTAGCTTGAGCGGCATAGCAAGCTTCAATTAAATAATTACTTTCTTCAGTCCAAGATTCCTCTTCTATGGTTACTGTTGTTTCAAAGACCTTATTGATATCAATCCGTTTCTTCTCAATTTCCTGTACCTGTACTTGTTCCTGTACCTGTTCCTGGTCCTGCAGCATGGCTTCGACAACTTTTATTTTTCCCTGTTGACATGCTGTGAGGAAACCTTCATGACACATCTTTTCGTTAATGTAATAGTCAAAGATTTTTGCACCGCCCACATATTTTTCAAGCGATAATAAAAATAAGACTATTTCCGCTTTGTCGCAGTTAATGGCATCTTCAAAGATGGTATCGTAATTAATGAGTTGAGGATGTAAATGCTGAAGGCTTTTAAATAATTCAAAATGGTCATTTAACATGGCAATTTGTAAGGCATGTTCGAATTGCTTTATAGAAATATCGATTTTTTTTGTAAGCAGCGCGATGACAGTTGCTTCATCTCCACACCGGATAGCTTCAAAAAATTCTCTTTCTACTTGATTGCTGTTTCGAGTGGCTTCTTCAAAAAATGATTTTTCATTATAATAGAAACGGTCTTGCATGCTTAGTTCCTCGATCAGTGCATGAAATGTATGTAATAATTTTGTCCTATATTTTTACATATTCTTGATAAAATGGCAAATTATTATTCTAAAATATAGCGTTTGCCTTGTTTTTCATGAGGTTAATAAAAAAATGATTTTATGTTTGATGGGCCCGACCGGGTCGGGTAAAACAGCTTTAGCCGTTGAATTAGCTCAGCATTTGCCTTGCGATATTATCAGTGTGGACTCTGCTATGGTGTATCGCGGCATGGATATTGGCACAGCAAAACCAAATGCAGATATTTTGCGCTTAGCGCCGCATCGATTAATTAATTGCGTTGATCCCGTTGATCCTTATTCTGCTGGCCGTTTCTGTCAAGAAGCGTTACACGAAATCACAGATATTCTTTCTCATGGACGGATTCCTTTGTTAGTCGGCGGCACGATGCTTTATTTTCGTGCGTTGATTCAGGGCTTAGCTAAAATGCCTGTTAGAGATGACAAGGTGCGTGAAGAAATAAAAAAACGTGCAGCAAATGAAGGCTGGCTTTTATTGCATCAAGAATTAAAAAAAATTGATCCTGTTGCTGCTTCACGTATACAAGTGAATGACAGTCAGCGTATTCAACGCGCTCTAGAAGTGTATTACTTAACAGGGAAAACAATGAGTGAATGGCAGCTTGAAACCGCGCCTTTTTCTCAAGAAAAATTTTTTCAATTGGCATTGATACCGCAAGATCGCGCATTGTTACATAAAAAAATTAGTGATCGATTTCAACAGATGTTGAAACAAGGATTGATTGAAGAAGTTGAAAAATTAATTGCACGCGGTGATTTACATGCGGATTTACCTTCTATTCGTTCAGTGGGATATCGTCAGGTTTGGGCTTATTTGCAAGGTGAAATGACAAAAGATGAAATGTGTGAGAAAGCAGTGATTGCGACGCGGCAATTAGCGAAACGCCAAATGACATGGCTGCGTTCGTGGCCGAATCTTACTGTGTTAGAAGCTGAAGCATTTAAGAACTATTCTTGTCCAGTTGAGGTTTGATCTACATCAGTGGCAGCACCAGCACCAGTATCGCTAACTTCTTCCGGTGGATTTTTATTTTCATCTTCTGTTTTATTTTTATCTTCTGTGATTGGCGGCGTATGATGCGTGTGACTTTCGCTGCTTTCAGCAAAACCTTCATGCTCATGTGATGGTTCGTGGTCAGCAAATTCAGTATGACCCTCTGCAATTTCACGCAGCGCAACGACGGTTGCTTTATCATTGTCCCATGCAACTCTGGGTTCTTTTCCATGCATTAATTGGCGGGCCCGTCTAGCCGCAATGATGACTAACTCGAAGCGGTTTTTTACATTTTTTAAACAGTCTTCTACGGTGACTCTCGCCATGGCCTTTTCCTCACTAAAAGTCCGTCATCATAAACGACTCAAAGGTTTTAATCAATTCGATATAATTAACTGTTTGACGAGATTGTAATAAATGTCCCGTATTTACAATCAGTGTTAAATCATTCAGTGCTTTTTCAAAATCATCATTGATGACTAAATAATCAAATTCTCGTAAATGAGGAATGGTGGTTTTGACATCAGCCAAGCGTTTTTGGATCACATCAGGATGATCTTGATTGCGTTTAATCAGTCTCTCACGTAAATCGTTTAGTGAGGGTGGTAAAATAAAAATACTGATGCTATCTGGAAATAATTGTTTAATTTGTTGATGACCTTGCCAATCAATTTCTAATATCACATCAATGCCTTCACTTAATTTTTTTTCTACCCAACTTTTTGATGTGCCATATAAATGATCGAAAATAGTTGCGTATTCAAGAAAATCTTGATGTGCAATCATTTTTTCAAATTCTGATCGAGAAATAAAATAATAATTTGTACCATGTTTTTCATTGGGACGTTGAGGCCGCGTGGTATGTGAAATCGACACCATTATTTTAGGTATGTTTTCAACTAAGGCTTTAACGAGGGTTGTTTTCCCTGTGCCTGATGGTGCAGCAATGACATAAAGATTACCGTGACTAACTGCCATCGGCTGCTTCTCCTTGTTTGATACGTTCAATGATGCGTGTGCTGGAAGTGATTTGACTATCCACAATGCGAACTTCGCCGCCATAAGCGCGAACAATATCAGCACCCACGACACCGTTTAATTGATAATCACCGCCTTTCACTAACACATCAGGCTGTAATAATCGCAGTAAACGTTCTGGTGTTTCATCAGCAAAAGGAATGACCCAATCGACAACGCCAAGTCCAGCAAGAACTGTCATGCGATGATTTAAGTGATTAATGGGTCGATTAGGGCCTTTTAATTGACGAATAGATTCATCTGTATTGACAGCAACAATCAGATAATCACCTAATTGTTTTGCTAATTGTAAAGAAACCACATGACCGGCATGCAAAATATCGTAACAACCATTCGTAAAAATAATTTTTTTATTTTGTGATCGTGCTTTATTAATGGCTTGTAAGAGTTGGTCTTCATTGACAATGCCAGTTAAAAAATCTTTTTTATTATGCAGAGCAGCTTCTAATTCTGGCAAGCTGACGGTTGTCGCGCCTAACTTACCAACTGCAATACTGGCGGCGAGATTCGCAAGCGAAGTTGCATTTGTAATATCCATGTCTGCCGCAATGGCGGTGCCTAAGGTGCTAATGACTGTATCGCCTGCACCAGTGACATCTAAAACCTCACGTGCAAAAGCAGGAAAATGTGCGGTTTCATTCGCTTGAATGAGTGTTATGCCGCGATCACCGCGCGTTACAATTAAGGTTTCAATTTGATATTGCGTTAGTAATTCTCGACCTTTTTCTATTAAGGTTTGTTCGTTTTCACAATGTCCAACGATCGCTTCAAATTCTTTTAAATTGGGTGTGATGATGGTGGCTTGTCGATAAATATTAAAATTATTTCCTTTAGGATCGACTAAAACAGGAATGCCAGCTTCACGTGCAAGTTGAATAAATAATTGTGGATCAGATAATGTGCCTTTGTTGTAATCTGACAAAATGACTAATTTTACTTGCGTTAAATATTTTTTATATTGATCGACTAAGACATTGTCTGGTGCAGTTAAGCGTTTTTCTTCAAAATCTAAACGGATCAGTTGTTGACGTTGACTGATGACGCGTAATTTAATTAAGGTGGAAATGGTTTTTACGCGACAAAAAGCTGGTGTGACGCAAGCAGCTTCGAGTTGTTGTGTTAATCGATCAGCAGCTTCATCATCGCCTGTCACACCAAGTAATATTGTATTTCCGCCTAATGCGGCAATATTCAAAGCGACATTACCTGCACCACCAGGACGATTATCGATGCCATTAATTTTGACGATAGGGACAGGGGCTTCTGGTGAGATACGTTGTGTATCGCCAAACCAATAGCGGTCCAGCATGATATCGCCTATCACTAAGATTGAAGCTTTACTAAATTCGGGTAATGTTTTGGGTACAAGATGCAGCATAGTATTTGACATCACAGATCATAAAAGTTGCGGAATTTTAGCATTAATTGCCAGGTCAGAGAAGTAGAGAAAGTGCATTGACATATGCCAAGTGTCATGCCAGCGAAAGCTTTGCTTTTGCGCAGCATATAAACAGGAAAGGTATTCCCGCGCTTCTTAGCGGGAATACCTGATGCTTCATAGCCTGTCGCTATGCTTTGTGCTTGCAAATCTTTTTAGCATCGCGCAACATGACTCTCTTTTTGAGAGAGTGGATTAAGCGTGCGTATTTTATACAAAATCCTTTTTTATTTTGCTTTGCCCTTGATTTTTATCAGATTATGTTGGAAGTCGCGTCGAGAGCCTGCTTATCGTCAGCGTTTTGGCGAACGTCTGGGCTTTTATCCTTTCCAATTAGATCATTGTATTTGGATACATGCTGTGTCGATGGGTGAAACATTGGCCGCAGTTCCACTCATTAAAGCGCTTAAAACGCATTATCCCAACATCCCTTTCTTGGTCACGACCATGACGCCAACTGGCTCAGAACGCGTCAAAATTGCCTTCGGTGACAGTGTAAAACATGTGTATCTGCCTTATGATTTTTCATTTGGTGTAAAACGATTTTTAAAAGCCATGCGGCCACGCATTGGTATTATCATGGAAACAGAATTGTGGCCTACTTTATTGGCAGAATGTGCGCATCAACATATTCCTGTTTGTTTGGTGAATGCGAGACTGTCAGCTAAATCAGCAAAAGGGTATGAACGGATACAGCCTTTAGCGCGGCAAATGCTTGAAGATTTAACTTTAATTGCAGCACATGGTGAAGTTGATGCAAAAAGATTGATGGCATTAGGGGCGAAAGAAGATCGTACGATTGTTACAGGTAATATTAAATTTGATTTAGTTTTACCAGATAATTTAATTGAAAAAAGTAAAACGCTACGTGAATCATTAGGTGAAAATCGTTTTGTTTGGATTGCGGCGAGTACGCATGAAGGAGAGGAAGAAATTGTTCTTGCAGCGCATCAACAATTACGCGAAATAAATCCGCATGCTTTATTAATTTTAGTGCCACGTCATGCCAATCGTTTTGATGCAATTGCAGCGTTATGTCAACAATCCTTTATGACAGCGCGTCGCAGTAAACAAGAAAAATGTACTGAAGAAATAGCCGTTTATTTAGGCGATACGATGGGAGAATTATTATCATTGTATGGTGCAGCTGATGTGGCATTCGTGGGTGGAAGTTTGATTCCTCGCGGTGGTCATAATATGTTGGAACCTGGTGCGTTACAAAAACCAATTGTAACTGGGCCGCATTTATTTAATTTTGCTGAGATTAGTGAATTATTTTTTTCAGCAAATGCCATGGTTAAAGTGCATGATGCTGCGTCATTGTCGAACCAGTTAATTGTTTGGATGAAAGATGCTGATGAAAGATTGCAGATGGGTGAACGTGCATTGCAAGTGGTTGCGGCAAATCGCGGGGCATTGGCGAAGCAGTTAAATGAATTGAATCGCCTCCTCTCCCTAACCCTCTCCTCCACAAAAAACATGGAGGAGAGGGGACAGTCCTAGAGTTGCCTGGCACATAGTATATTTTTGTACTTGTTCAAAGTTTTAATTAGAAGGCTCCCTCTCCTCCACGTTTTTTGTGGAGGAGAGGGTTAGGGAGAGGAGGTGTTTTTAGCTTTTCCTATATGGATAATATTTCAATTCCCACATTGTTTTTTCAATCTCTTTTATCAAATCAATATCATTAGGCAGATGCGAAAGTCCTTCTTTACGCGCCTCTTCAGCCACGGCTAATGCAACGCGTTTACTCACTTCTTTTGCATGAGATAATTTAGGTAGTAAAGGCGCTGATTCATCTTGATCAGCTGGCGAGCATTGGCTTAATGCTTGGGTTGCAGCCCAGAGCATATCATCAGTGACTAACTCAGCTTTGGCAGCAATCGCACCTAGTCCTATACCTGGAAAAGCAAGCGCATTATTACTTTGTGCAATGCGATAGGTTTTATTGTCATAAATCACATCAGGAAAAGGACTGCCAGTTGCAATAATGGCTTTACCATTTGTCCATTGTAATAAATCAATTGGCGTGGCTTCTGCTAAAGCGGTTGGATTTGAAAGTGGCATAATGATAGGACGTTTTGTTGTAGACAGCATTTCTTTCACAATTTCTTCCGTGAATGCACCTCTTGACGTTGAGCAGCCAATTAAAATAGTAGGATGAATTTGTTTTACGACGTCATATAAATCAATGTGAGAGGCATCGCGTAGTGTCCATGTTGCAATTTCTTTATGTTGTCTTGCATAAGGAACTTGGAAGGGTTGTAATTCTGATGCGGTTGTTAACAATCCATTTTTATCAATTAACCAAAAATGTTCATATGCTTTTTTTTCTTTGATACCGGCACGTTTCAATGCATCGATCATTTGATCTGCAATACCAATCCCTGCTGTACCTGCACCCATGATGACAATACGATGATCAGTCAGTGATAGACCACTCGCTTTTATACCGGCTAATACACAAGCAAGTGCTACTACACCGGTCCCTTGTCTATCTCCATTGAAAGTACAAATTTGATCGCGATAACGATTTAAAATACGACGTGCATTATCACGCCCCATATCTTCCCAATGTAAAAAAATATGCGGAAATTTTTTTGTTAATGTTGTGACAAACAAATCAATAAAGTCATCATAAGCTTGACCGACAATACGTTCATGTCGCCAACCTAAATACATGGGATCATTTAATAATTGAGGATTGTTTGTTCCCACGTCTAATTGAATAGGTAAAAAACGATGAGGAGACAATCCGCCGCATAAGGTATATACCATTCCTTTTGCAATTGAAATATTGATACCGCCAATCCCTTGATCACCAATGCCTAACACAGCTTCACCATCCGTCACGACAGAAAGGTCAACGGGAGAAGGTGAGCGTTGATCAATAATTTCATTGATGCGATGACGATCTTGATAACAAATATAAAGTCCTTTAGGTTTGCGTAATTCTAAACTAAAACGTTGCACGGCATCGCCTACTGTTGGTGTATAAATAATCGGTAGCATTTCTTCGAGATGTTCACTCACTAAACGATAAAAAAGTGTTTCGTTGTAATCATGCAAGACATTTAAATAAATATGTTTTCCCAAATTGCTGACATGTTCTTTGTATTGCATAGACATGCGTGCAACTTGTTGTTCTAATGTTTCAACTTGATTAGGTAGTAACCCTGTGAGATCAAACATGTCGCGCTCTGCGTTGGTAAAAGCACAGCCTTTGTTTAATTTGGAAGTATTGAGTAAATCATTGCCAGTTAAGGCGGTTTCAATCGCGATTGGGGTGCCTTGATCATCATAAATGATGTCGAATTTATGCATAGTGATAGGCCCGTTTTGGGGATAATATTATTATACTCCGAAATATGATAGATTTGCTGAGTCTCGGGGTCAGGCTTGCGTTATTGCATATTGCACTTTCAAAGACAATGTGCAATAACGCAAGCCTGACCCCCTTTTAGGAAAAATAACAATGAAAAATATTGCAGTTTATGCCGGTACCTTTGATCCTTTTACCGATGGGCATGTCGATTTAGTTGAACGTGCTGCTCATTTATTTGATCATGTTATCGTGGCTATTGCTGCGAGTCCTCAAAAGAATCCCTTGTTTTCATTAGAAGAACGCGTGTCATTGGGCCGCGAAATATTGCAGCCTTATTCTAATGTAGAAATATTAGGGTTTGATTGTTTATTGTTAGATTTTGCGAAAGAACATCAAGCCAATGTTATTTTACGTGGTTTACGAACGGTGACAGATTTTGATTATGAATTTCAATTGGCAAGTATGAATCGATTTTTAAATCCAAAAATTCAAAGTATTTTTTTAATGCCAGCCGAAAAATATATGTATATTTCTGCGAGTTTGGTAAGAGAAATTGCATCATTAGGTGGTGATGTCACGGGGTTTGTGCCGCCGCCGGTTGCTGCAGCATTAAAGAAAAAATTTGGTTAAGTGCTATGTCATTAATCATTACTGATGAATGTATTAATTGCGATGTTTGCGAACCGGTTTGCCCTAATACCGCCATTTTTCAAGGCGATATGATTTATGAAATCAAACCCAGCCAATGTACAGAATGTGTAGGGCATTTCGATGAGCCGCAATGTGTTGCTATTTGTCCTGTGAGTTGCATTATTAAAGATGACGCGCATCCTGAAACGCAGGATGAGTTGATGGAAAAATATAAAAAAATTACTTCAGCCACTGATTAATCGCGTGTAAATCATCAAAACTCAACGTCCCTGCCGCCTGCTTTAATACTAAAATATTATTGACGAATGCATATCGATCTTTTGCATATTCAATTTGCGCTTCAAACACTTTTAATTGTTGATTTAACACATTCACTAATGTTTCTGTGCCGACCTCATAACTCGCTTTCATTCCATCAAGAGAACTCTTAGATGATTTCATGGTTTCTTTATCGGCTTTTATTTTGCTTGCGCCAGATAAAATATTTAAAAAACTTTGACGTGTCATATTTGCCGTACCACGAACGGTTTGTTCTAGTTGTTGTTGTGCCCCTTGATAACGATAAGTCGCTTGATTTGTTTTAGCTGTCACGCCGCCGCCAGAAAAAATGGGCATACTGATATTTAATTGAATCATGCGATCAGTTTGTGTGCCAGGACCGTTTCGTTCATTTAATGACATATAACCATTCAAGTTATCTGTGAATTCTCGATTTAGCGTGCCTTGTATATTCACAGTAGGCAAATGCCCGGCAAACTGTTGTCTAACAATTTGTCTCGCTGATTCAACATTGTATTGCGATGCTTTGATCAACCAATTTTGAGCGACAGCTTTTTTTACCCACATTTCAATATCAGCAGGTTCTGGATTCAGTAAAGGGAAATGTTCGCTTAACTTGGCGAGATGCGGATAATACACGCCAGTCATGGCGCGCAAATTTTCTCTATCATTTGCAAGCGTTGACTGCGCAGTAATATAATCTGCGACAGCAGCATCATAAGAAGCTTGAGCCGTATAAACATCAGTTAATGTTTTTAAACCAACAGCTAATTCATGTTTGGTTTGATCGAGTTGTCTTGCATAAGCTGATTTAGAAGAGGCGCTATAACTTAAATTATCTTCATCACGTAAAATAGCAAAATAAGCCGCTGAAACACGTATCATTAAATCTTGCAATGCACTATTCATTTTTGCATCAGCTTCTTTGGCAATAGATAATTGACTCGCTAGCATGCTAAATTGGGCAAAGTCAAATACCGTTTGTGTGATGGTTAAAGCCAATGTATAGGCGCGCTGAGTATTATTACGCGGTGAAAGCGTATCTGGGGTGCCATTAACTGCGCTCGTAAAACTGGTGCCTGAATAAGCAGAACGCGTGATAGAAGGATTTGCCGTTGCCTGAATATTGGGTAATAAGGCAGATAAACTAATCGGTACGCCTTCTCGTGTTGCTAAACGTTCTGAGATTGCTTGTTGGAAAATAGGATCGCTAACTAATGCTTGTTGATAAACTTCGAGCAAATCGGCAGCATTGGCTGTCAGTGATGAGCAAAAGATGAGAAGGAAAAGGCATATTTTTTTCATGATAAATTTTCTACTAAAATAATGTACCAATTGAATATTATTGTCGTTAGTAATCTGTAACTTAACGCTATACTCAGACCTGTCGTCCCGCGGCTTGTCCGCGGGATCCAGGAATAAAGTAAAATATACAGGACTTTGCTGGATCCCGCGGACAAGCCGCGGGACGACAGGTCTGAGTATAGCGTTAAGTTATAGTTTATTTGCAATAACGAATAGTGACGCATTATAGAGAAAAATAACCGGGAGGTAAAACAGGTGAAAATTTGGCAAAGTAATATTAGTTTGAAAATCGTCAATGATCGAGCGAAACAATCGATGCCAGAATTTTTAGGTATTGAATTTGTCGAGTTAGGTGATGATTTTTTAAGCGCTCGCATGCCGGTCAATGAGCGCACAAGACAACCGTTGGGGATCATGCATGGCGGGGCATCTTGTGTCTTGGCAGAAACAATTGGCAGTACGGCCGCGCAATTTTGCGTCGATGATCAACAATATTATTGTGTGGGATTGGATATTAATACGAACCATATTCGTTCAGTACGAGAAGGTTTTGTTTTAGGTATTGCTCGGCCTTTTCATTTAGGTAAAACAACTCAAGTATGGGGAATTAATATCTCAAATGAAGAGGGAAAATTAGTTTCTGTTACCCGTTTGACTATGGCTATTTTGCAGCAACCAAAATGAGGAAAGTGAAGTGCAACGTCAAGACCAGGACTTAGATGAGCAAGAACTAGACCTAGATGAAGACATCGATGAAAAAGAAGAACCAGTTAAATTTACTTTCGAGGGTGGTGATGTTGTTTTTTGGGATTACATCCATGATGGAAGCAATCGCAATGCTTTAGCGAATAATCGAGATGAGATACTTGAAAGACTACAAGAACCTGATCATCGATCGTTAGTTAAGGTGGAAGCAACAGCCAAAATACCTGGTGTTAATTTTTATAGAATGCAGTTGCATGATGGGGGTCGTTTAATATTTGTCGATTATTCGGTTGATTATCTAGATAATAGATATTCTATTTTAGATTTATTGCAACAATTTGGACGTCATCGTTATAAGCGCAGCATATTAAAACAACCAAGATCTTATGTTGAACGACGGATTGATGCGCACAGACTAGAGATACTTACTAAATTAAAAGAAAGAAGTGATGCAAATTTTTCAATAACAGCAGTTGAATTTAAAAAAGATAAAAAATGGAAACAATTGCTGTATTCTAAAAAAATCATGTTTGTTAGCGCTAAGCAAGAATCTTACGCCTATCAAAAAATGCCGCTTTTTTTTATTGGGATGCCGGGAGCGGCAAAGTCATTGGCTTTAATTACACACTTAGAAAATAATGTGTGTTTGATAAAAAACAAACGTAAGAAAATACTTGTCTCAACAAAAGAAAATCTGCGCATGTTAAATGAATTAATAAAAGCTTGGAGAGACTCAAGCGTTTATAATAAGTACAAGCAGATGGTGGAATTTAAACTTGGCAATGATGTTAATTCTATTTTGCTTCCTGATGATGAATATGAAAATGTTGGTGAGGATCATTTTAAAACATGGTTTAAAGATTATTATTCAGCATTTAAAAAACAACCTGAGCGAAAAACTGAATTTCTGTTTTTAAGTAATAAAGATAATTACAATCATATTTATCAAGAATTAACCCTCATTTCTCCAATGGATCTAGAAGATTATTTATCATTAGGTGAAGGAAGAACTTACTACGATGATCCGATTCAAAGAAGATGGTTATGGCAAGTCGTCAAAAGTTATAAAGAATATTTAGTAACAAAACGAGAGGGTATAGATGAATTATATAGTGATCCCGCTTTTAGTGCTTCGTCAAAAAAAGATTTATGGGAGTATGCTTATATTGAAGAAGGTCATAATCTTTTTCTGCAAGAGATGGTCAATATAGCGCTCGGTGCTAATGGTAATGTCGTTATTGTGATTGATAATAAGCAAGATAAAAATTGCATTAAATCAAAGCGTTTTTTATTTGAGATGGTTTTGAATAAACAGCTTAAGAAAGAAAATTTAGGGAGAGTGGTGACAACCTGTGTGTTAAATAAAAATCGTCGTCGGGGTGATGAGGCACTTCCCATGATAAATAAAGTGTTATTTATTCATGCTGCTTTCTCTGAAGACGATAAGTATGGATACAAAACAATAAAAGAAACAGGTAAAAAAGAGGGGAATATATTTTGGACTGAATCGGAAGATGCTCATACTGAAAATGATAAAAAAATGCTTGCGTATCTGGATGACAAAAAAGAGTTAGCAAGATTTGTGATTCTTGCTGAGAAGGAATATCACAAAGCAATGCAAGATAGATTTGGAACCAAAGTATTAATTTTGGAACCTGGAGCATCGCAAGGATTAGAATTTGATTTTGTTTTGTGTCGAGGATTATTTAAAAAAGATATTTATAGGCAGTTAGGGAAAATAGTTGAAGAAATTAATTTTGAAGATTCAGCTAGGGTAAATAAATCGCGAATAGAACATAAAGTCAGCGATGAAATGATTTTAGAAGTGAGAAAAGTGTTGAATTGGTTAACACGTCATAAAAGATATTGTTTTATTTGGGATGAGACAGGTGAGACAGGGAAGAACCAGAATGCATTTGTGGCAAAATTACATGAATTTGCATCAGTGTTTAATTTGAATAATGAAATAACGCAGAAATCGACAGAGACAGAATTAGAAAATTTAGTGATTACTTTAATACAAAACGGAAATATAGAATCGGCTGAAGAGCAATGGGTTGGAAGATTAGGAAGAAAAAAAGAAGATTTTGGACCGTTTGTAAAAAAACATACAATAGAAGAAATGTCGGTAGTAGAAGATGAAGTGACGATAGAGCCAGAGGAAATTCCAGTAGTGGAAAATGTAACGACAATAGAGCCAGAAAAAATTTTAGCAATAGATAATGAAACGATAATAGAACCAGAGATAATACCGGCAGTAGAAAATGAAGCGACGGCAGAACCAGAGAAAATACCAGCAACAGAAAATGAAACGGTGACTGAATCGGAAATAATACCAGCAACAGACACAATAATTTCTTCACGATCACTATTATTATTTCAGGCGCCACCTGCAACAAACCCTAAAACAAAAAACCAACCTATCAATCATCAACGAGCCAATTCAACAATCATACGAGATGCGGATGAATTAGAGCGGCGCATTGTGGAATATAAAAAATCTCAATTGGTGGCTCAAATGCGTCATTTTGCAACAAAAGAAATAGCAGATGAAAAATTATGCTTGAAAATTTTAAGTGAAATAGAAACGATTAATTCTTTGATGATCGATAAAGTGGTTGATGATATGTCTTTTTTGGACTATTTAGGAAAACAGAAACCAATACATTTAACGCTGTTTCTGAAACTCTTCAGTGAAGATGGCATGCTGATAGACAGGATGTTTTCAAAATCAGAATTTAATACAAAAGTGAAAGATAATGATATTTGCTTAGGGGTAGCATTAGTTATATTTATTCTTATTCAAGGGGTTAAAAGAAAAGATTTGGATCCAATGTATAAAATAGTTCAGCACTTATCGCGCAAGACCGTTACTTCAAAAAAACATGAGATTGAAACAGCAAATAAAATACTTGAAGAAACTGTGGCAACACTTACCAACAGAGTAGATGATCATCGAATACCCTATCTCTATTATATGATCGTAATTCCTTCGGGGATCAAATTATTAAATGATATATTGCAAGGCAACATGGGTATGTCTGAAAAGATGAAGGTATTAACGTGTGATTCGATATGTGAAAATGTGTCATTTTGCACGCAAGGTACTGTTAAAACTTCTGATGCTAATAATGAAAATTATACCCATATTAGTGTGCTTCACCGATTATATGCCACTGAACAGGCTTATCCATTGCTTATGTCGTTATATTTAGCATATATAAACAGGGTGGATAAATTACACTTTGTCGTAACAAATAAATTATGGAGAGAAGAAGCATATGAAGAGATGAAATCGAGTGTGCCCATCTTATTGACTAATTCGATTGCAGATAATGGGAAATATCCTATTGAGTTACTTCGTCGATCTGAAGCGGGATGTGATTTTTTACATTTTATGACAAGTAAACTTGGCATTGACTGGATTGAAAAAGCGATTGAAATTAAAGATGAAGATATGCCGGTATTTATTGAGGAAAATTCAAAAGAATATCGCTTAGCGCAATCGTTTGAGAAAATTTTTTATAGTGGTCCTGCCGCGATATCAGATGAAGAAATGCGTCTGATGTTGGATTGCATGGTAGAAAACGAAAATATTTTTAATGTAAGAATGTATAATGGGGATTTTTTATTTTCCGTAATAATGATAAATGGACTAGATATTGATCCGCGTCTGATTCAGGCTTTAGTGGATGATGAACCACTTATTGATTTAGTTGCGCAGAAGCTTAATTATTTCACGCCGGCTTGCTTAAAGGATGGTGATCAAGTTGACGCGAAATTAATGCGTGTTCTGACGGATCTTGGTACCAATAATGAATGGTCATTTCAACTCTTTCATGCTGTATTGAGAAAATATCCTGATTTATATTTTTCTTATGCCACCTTATTTACTTTAGAGTTTAATGTGATGGAGGAATCAAATGACGTTACGGTGGAATCAAAAAAAGCTTCAAGTAGTAATCTTGCAGATTATTATTTAAGTGAACACTATCCCCTAATCATTATGCGTGAATTATTTGAGAGAGTATTGTCAAAGTCTTCGGCTTTGTCTGACTCTCAACGTGAACATCTGTCTGATAGTTTAATTATGGCGCGCATTGCAGAATTTCTTAACAGTGAGCCGCCAAATGAAACATTGTGTGAGGAAATCATTTTGGGTCAGAATAATCTCATCGATTTGTTTAATTACGAAGTGTATGGTGAAGGTTCTTCAGATAAGAGAAGTTTTTTAAATTTTTTATTGCGAGGTAAATTACGAGATCATTCGAATATGGTATTAGAGATGATTCGTAAAAATATGGAATGTCTTGTTGATCAATTTGAAGAAAATGGATTGTTGCGTTTGGCTAAAAGGAAAAATTCAATAGATATAAATTTATTCGGTGTTCTCTTTTGGTTAAGTTATAATACAAGATCTTTTTTATTGATAGATGATGTGTTTGCTCATGTTGAAAAGAAAAAAGATAACGAACCAGAAGAATATAATAGATTGATGTCGCAGTTAATTGTTCATTTAGGGAAAGCGTATGAAGGTATAACACAACTATATGCATTGATTTCCATATCAGAAGGATGTGTATGGTTAGAAAGATTGATAGAAAAATATAAAAAAGAGACGCTGCCATTTATTCAAAGAACTGTGTTAAATATTTTTCAAAGACAAAATATACATAGTCCAAGGATATCTATTTTACATATGATGTTTGCATTAGAGCATGCTCATCCTTTATTGTTAATGATTTTAGGTGACATTAAAGCAAACGAACAACAAGAGACTGACCCTATTTTTTTTGCGGCGCCTTATTTGTTGTTAAATCAAATGTGTCCTCTTTCTACTTCTGGTCATGATTTGTTTGAGCGTAAAGAAACGACATCATACGTGTCTGTCATTTCCTTAATGCATCAATCGGAGGTAGGCGCAGAAATACTTGCCATTCTTTCGGAAAAAAAAGGATATGAATGGATTCAGGATGCTGTTGAATGGGATAAATATAAAGAGAATTATGAAATAGCACAAAAAATGGAAAAATTATTTTATAGTTATACAAAAAATCCAGAGATGATAGATTTATTTTATGAAATAATAACGAAGGATGAAAAGTTAAATCATTTTTTTGAATTAAAAATGTTTAATGGCAAAAATTTATTTTTGAATATGCAGCTTGTTGGTCAAGGGGCAAAGCTTTATTTTAGTCAGTTTGTTACTTCGCAAAAGAATTTTCTTGATCTTATTGTGAAAAAATTAATTCGATATGATGATGAAGCATTTAATATTTTATATCGATTAATTGTGGCGGATGTTAATCCTGAATCAGAAACATTGGGGCCTGAAATTCTTAATGCTATTTTAAATGATCATCGTAAGATGTTATTTCCTAGTCAATTGTTTGATAGGAAACCAGCTTGTGATAAACCAAGTATGAGAGAATATTTAAGCAGCGCATTAGATAACAAAAGAAAAGGATTATGGATTACGTTGAAATCGAAAATATCAAAATCATTGGATAAAATACCCGCAACTCAAACAACATCAACAAGTCAAATAGCATCAAACAGTGCTTATGCATCGGGACTAACAGTATACTCTCAAACTCGTACTGCTTCATCGAGTCGTGGTGGCGTCAGTCAGAGAGCGAGGAGAGGGAGGAGATAGTTTGCGAAGAAGTGAAGCCTCGTCGTTGCGAGGAGGCTTCACTTCTTCGCAACGATGATGCTATCACATGCCGCTTCAATCGCCGCTTCTAAACTGCTACTCTCGGCTCTCCCCGTACCCGCTAAATCAAGCGCTGTACCATGATCGACAGAAGTGCGTATGAAGGGCAAGCCCAGTGTGACATTCACGGCGCGATCAAATCCTATATATTTAACTATTGGCAAAGCTTGATCATGATACATCGCGAGAATAGCATCAGCTTGCTTGGTTTGCGCTGGTAGAAAGGCAGTGTCAGCAGATAAAGGCCCGATGACATCATGACCTTCTTCACGAAATTTTTTTAATACCGGTGTGATGATATTTATTTCTTCTTTTCCTAGATAACCATTTTCACCTGCATGCGGATTTAAACCACAAACTAAAATGCGCGGATGTGATAAATGAAATTGTTGTTTTAATCCGTTTAATAAAACATTTAATACAGAAGTTAAATGGGGTTGAGTGATGGCAGCAGGAACTTGTGATAAAGGTAAATGTGTTGTCGCTAATGCAACTTTTAAATCATTGACAAGAAATAACATGACGGTTTGTTTGACATCGCAAAAGCGTGCTAAAAATTCTGTGTGTCCTGAAAAAGAAATACCAGCTTCATTGAGGAGCGCTTTGTGCACGGGACCTGTGACTAAGGCGTCTGCTTTTTTTTGTAAGCAAAGTGTTGCTGCTAATTCTAATGATTGCATGACATAGTTTGCATTTGCCATATTTAATGTGCCTGGTATAACAGACTTTGATACTTTTACCGGCATGATGGTCAAGTGTTGAGGTTCATGCATGCGTGGTGAAGCAGGATCATACGTGTGACATTGCAGCGGTAAATGTAATGCTTCTGCGCGTTCAAATAAAACATCAGGATCAGCAATCACAATTAATTCAGCAGCCAATGATTTTTGTGCGATGGCAATCGTGATGTCAGGGCCTATGCCAGCAGGTTCGCCTGGTGTGAGAACAATACGTGGCTGATTTTTCCGTTCGCCCTGAGGAGCGTTCGAAGAACGCGTCTCGAAGGATGAACGATCATGTTTATTCATGATTTAAGCCTGTGTTGCTGCCGAAGAAATTTTAACGAAAGCTTGTGCGCGCAATTTTGATACCCAATTTTTAATGGCATCTCCAAATTTACGTTGAAGTAAAGCATTTTCCGCTTGTTTACGATTAGCTGCTTCATCACTTCCATTGGTGCCTTTCCACATATCTGAATGCATGAATGCGGTAATTTCTTCCGGTGTCACTGAAATATGATTAATCACTTCTTGTTGCTGCAATTTTTGTAATGTGATTTGATCGTGCATTTCATGGCGATAATCTTCAATAGACATGCCTTCTCGTAATAATTGCGTATACAAACCTTCCACGCTCACTTGATTTTGATCGGCGATGCGTTGAATTAAACTATCCAAATCATTTTCTGTGACTTTAATTCCAATTTGACTTGCAATTTGGAGTTGAATTTTTTTATCGATGATTTGATTAAGGACTTGTTGACGCAGCACATCTTGAGAGGGAAGTGAAGCATGTGCTTGCGTCATTTGCATTTTGATTAAAGAGAGATTATGTTTCAATTCAGTTCGCGTGACGACGTCATCATTAACGATGGCGACGATTCGATCAATCGATTGATCGGTTTGTTTTGATTTTTCTGCGTAGCTATTGCTCAGTAAGCTTAAGCTAACAAGTATTAGAAGAAGAATTTTTTTCATTTTAGATCCTGCCCAAATTGCGCGTTATACCCATTAATACTACTTAATGCTTGGCTGGGATTGCCCGTGCCAATATCGCCTAAGCCTTTGAGAGAAATCTGAATATAAAATTCGCTATTGTATTGAGGCTTAGTTGCATTGCTCGTTGTTGTGCCAGTATTATTATCTGCTGTTAATCCTGTAAAAGCCCTGCCGCCAACAAATCGTATCGTCCAACAACATGTGTCGTATTGTAACCCATAGAGCAAATTCTGCAAATGTCTATGGTTCCAATTTTGTGTCCATAATCCGAGCGCACTAAAATTATCGACGACTGGCCAAGCAAAAGAAGCCGTGGTTGCTTTTAAATTGTCACTACCATCAGTGGTGGCAACACCAGCTAAAGGATCAGCACGATCACCACCGCGTGCATAAGTATAACTAAAATTAATAATATGTTGAGGCTGTGGCATGTATTGCAAGCCAACAGTTGAATTGTCTAATTGTTTTGTGATTGGGTTCCAAATGGCATTTCCATCAAGACGCCAATTAGGATTGACATGATACGCTAAAGTGCCTGAAATCGGAGAGAGTCGATAACCTAACTCGGGATTAAGCGGATTGTCTGTACAAGATGAATTATTGCATTGCGTTACTTTGCGATTGGCAAAATACACAATACTTCCTACACCTAAACGTAATTTTTCTAAACCAGATGCTTGATCGATTAATCGTGTTGCCACACCCCAAGCAATTTGATTAGCATCACCAATACGATCCAATCCATTAAAACGATTGTAATTAAATAATTGATCATACGTGAGTGTACTGACAACGGTATCAAAAATAGGAATGCTTGCTTGATTACGATAAGGAATATACGTGTAATAAATTTGTGGTTCTAACGTTTGTTGATAACCATTACCAAACACTGTGATGTCACGATCAAGATATAATCCTAATGTCGTATCAAAAATAGGTAAAACACGTTGTTTACTTTGTGGTGTATGCGTATCGGCTGTTTGTTGAAAATCATATTGTGTCATGGCAAGTTGTAAACGTGGATTGACATAAAAATAAGGCCAATATAGCGGTAAACTAATGCCGGGTTGTACGTGTAACCGATTACCAATAGGCAAACTCGTATTGGTGCCTGGTGTATTTAAAATTTCAAAATGTGTGACTTCATTATTAATAAAATATTCTAATCCAAATTTTTGATCGGGATAATCGCCATTTAAAATTAATTGCGGAAATCTTCTATACACATTGAGGATGGGAGGATCTTGAACAGGATGTAATGTTTGATAAGCTTGTACGCGGCCAGTAAAATCCCAGTGTTCATTTTTATAATAAAGATCGCCTTCTTGTAGTAAATAATTTTGTGAAACTTCATTCAAATTACTGCCGAAATCACGTAAATAATAATCATCGCCCGCATAATTAAAATCAACATGACTGGACCAATTGCGATTGTACCGACTATCATCTTGCCAAGATAAACTTTTCCGTGTTGTGCTATCTCCTCTTAAACGATTGATTTCTGCTTGCGTGATGGTATTTGGAGTATTGGCATATTGTTCTTCTGTTGCGCGTTGAAAATCTGAGAAAGCACGATCTTCAGGTAAAATACTGAAATTGACATCGCCGCGATTCACTGTCGTTAAATAACGAAAATGATCTGATAATTGCATACCGCGTTTAGTTAATAAACCGGGGGTAATGACCATGTCATAATTGGGTGCCATGTTCCAATAAAATGGCGCGAGAAAATAAGGTCCCCATTTATTCGAACCGCCGATAGTCGGCCATAAAAATCCTGATTTACGCTGACCATCAATAGAAAAATTAATATAAGGAAAATAAAAGACGGGCACGTTTTTAACATAAATTTTGGCGTGCGTGGCATAACCTCGCCCTGTATTTTTGTCGAGAACAATATGACTTGCTTTGACATGCCAGGCGGGATTAACAGGCGGACAAGTGGAATAAGTTGAATTAGTGAACTCATAAATTTTAGGTTCATTTTGTTCAAATTCATCGGCTTGTCCCCAAGCGGTGAGTGTTGTGATATGTCTCACATGCAGCATTTCTTCTTTTGGAATATCAGGGCCAACAATTTGATGGCCACTTGCTAGTGCAGTACGATAAAGTAAATTCTCGAGTAATCTTGATTTCGTGGTGAAATGATATCGTCCTTGTGCAGCAACGATGAGTGTATTGGGCTCGCGCAAATGCACATCACCTATCATGTCCATTGCACTTAATTTGCCTGTTTGAGGATCACGATAAAGAAAAGCTTTTCTGGTGGTGATTTGCTGACCTGCGCGTGTGACCGTCACTTTTCCTTGCAGGATAGAAGTTGCGCGTTGTGATAATAAACCATATTCACCCGTCACTGCGACTGTATCATCTGATTCTACTTTTAACGGATAAACAAAGGGTTGCTCGACATAATAACCGCCGCACATATTATCTGTGCTAGGCACCCAGCCTAATTCATCTGCAATTTGAGCTGGGGTGAGAGGTTGTAAGGGTTGCGATGGTTCTAATAGTTCTGTGGTTTCTGCAAACGTGAGAAGCGGAACTAAGCAAGTCATTACACTTGTTAAAAAAATGATGAAGTATATTCTGATGTATTTTTTAGCGGACATACGTGACTTTATCTCACATTCATGGGAACCTTGAAATCGCAAGTGTAACGAAAAGGGTTTGATAATGGAATCGATGCCGGCAAGAAATCTTTCATTACGTACAAACGAGCTTGAAGTTTGGTTGTCTGCTTGCGGATTTAACTCTTTTACCTTACAACCACTCGCGGGTGATGCAAGTTTCAGACGATATTTTCGTGTCACTGCACAACAAAAATCTTTTATTGTGATGGATGTGCCATCTGGCGAAGATTGTCGTCCTTTTATTGCTATTGCAAATGCATTGCGACAATTACAATTACAAACGCCTGTTATTTTGGAAGCAAATCTCACACAAGGATTTTTATTGTTAACTGATTTTGGTGATACAACTTATTTACGCGGATTAAATAAAGATAATGCCAATTCACTTTATCAATTAGCACTTAATAAATTGACTATTTTGCAAACGTGTCAGCAAGTAGAGGGTTATGCCATTCCACCATTTACGCGCGAATGGATGTGGCAAGAATGGCGCTGGCATCAAGAATGGTTTTTAGATAAATTATTAGGATTACCACCGATATCAGACAACCTAGAAAAAGAGTATGCATTGATTGTTGAATCTGCTGCAACGCAACCGCAAGTTTTTATGCATAGAGATTTTCATTCTGCTAATTTGATGATACTGCCTCATGATGTGGGTATTTTAGATTTTCAAGATGCGTTTATTGGACCTATTACGTATGATCTCGCTTCTTTGTTGAGAGATTGTTATATTGATTGGCCGCAAGAAAATATTAAACAATGGTTATCTGATTATTGGCAGATGATGCAAAAAAATTATGATGTTGTGGAATATCAAGAATTTATAAAATGGTTTGATTGGATGTGTGTTCAGCGTCATTTAAAAGCATTATTAACTTTTGCAAGAAAAAAAATGCGTGATCAACAATCGCATTATTTGCAATATATTCCTCGGACTTTGTCTTATATTGTAGAAGTGACGAAACAATATCCTGAGTTATCGGCGATACATGATTATTATCTAGGGATATTTAATTTATGCGAGCAATGATTTTAGCGGCGGGCCGCGGTGAGCGCATGAAAGCATTAACACAGCATACGCCTAAATCATTGTTACGCGTTCAGGGATCTTATTTGATTGAGTTTGCAATTGATGCATTAAAACGCGCAGGCATTTTAGATATTGTTATTAATATTTCTTATTTGGGTGAACAAATTAAACAAGTATTGGGTGATGGAAAACAATATGGTGTTTCAATTATTTATTCAGAAGAAGTTGAGCGTTTAGAAACAGGTGGTGGTATTTTAAAAGCATTACCTTTGTTGGGAGAAAAACCGTTTGTCGTGATGAGTAGTGATATCATCACAGATTATCCGCTTCATCAATTACCGAAACAATTAGCAGGGTTAGGACATTTGGTGATGGTTGATAATCCTCTGTTTCATCCAAAAGGTGATTTTGGATTGTATGAAGGTTACCTTACTTTAGATCATCAACCCGCATTGACTTACGCAAATATTGCCGTTTTACATCCGCATTTATTCGCAGGTTGTGCATCGCGATATTTTCGTCTTGTCGAATTACTGGTTCCAGCCATAAAAAAACGACAATTGACAGGCGAATATTATCAAGGCAAATGGCACAACATTGGCGAACCCGCAGATCTCACATGACGTTGTTGGGCTTCGACATTGTTGGGCTTCGACATTGTTGGGCTTCGCTATGCTCAGCCCAACCTACACATTGACATATCGTAGGTTGGGCTGAGCTACACATTGACATATCGTAGGTTGGGCTGAGCGCAGCGAAGCCCAACAATGTCGAAGCCCAACAATGTCGAAGCCCAACAACGTCAAAGCCCAACAACCAAAATAAAATTAATTGAAGGAAAAACAATATGACGTTGGCAATTATTTACAGCCGTGCTTCGTCTGGCATTGAAGCACCGCTTGTGACAGTAGAAGTACATTTATCTTATGGCATGGCAGGATTCAATATTGTTGGATTACCAGAAGCTGCGGTAAAAGAAAGTCGTGATCGTGTGCGTAGTGCTCTCATGAATTCACATTTCGACTTTCCTATCAGACGCATTACCGTTAATTTAGCGCCAGCTGATTTACCAAAAGAAGGCGGCAGATTTGATTTGCCAATTGCACTCGGTATTTTGGCCGCCTCTGATCAATTACCACAACATGAATTAAGTGAATATGAATTTGTTGGTGAGTTAGCCTTGTCTGGTGAATTACGTCCTATTAAGGGTGTGTTGCCTGTTGCTTTAGCCGCTGCTCGATCACATCGTCAATTGATTATTCCTCATCACAATGCAGATGAAGCCGTTTTAGTTAAGCAAAGTATTATTTTGCCCTCGAAACATTTATTAGAAGTTTGTGCACATCTGAGAAAAGAAAAAATATTATTACCGCATATTGTATCAGAACATCATACATCATCTTCTCCATTTGATTTGTCAGATGTGAAAGGACAACAACAAGGTAAACGTGCATTAGAAATTGCAGCGGCGGGACGACATAGTCTTTTATTTATTGGGCCACCTGGCACAGGAAAAACCATGTTGGCGAGTCGATTGTCTGGCATATTGCCGCCTATTAATGAAGATCAAGCATTAGAATCTGCTGCGATTGCGTCAGTGAGTAGTGTAGGTTTTCATGCTTCGCAATGGAGCGTGCTTCCTTTTCGTTCGCCGCATCATAGTAGTTCAAGTGCCGCATTAGTGGGTGGTGGACGTCCGCCGCGTCCTGGCGAAATATCGTTATCACATCACGGTGTTTTATTTTTAGATGAATTGCCTGAATTTAATCGTCATGTGCTTGAGTGTTTGCGTGAACCGCTAGAATCAGGATGTATTACTATTTCGCGCGCAGCTTATCAAACCAGTTTTCCCGCGCAATTTCAATTCATTGCTGCAATGAATCCTTGTCCCTGTGGTTATGCAGGTAGTACAGTGTCGCCTTGCCGTTGTTCAGCTGATCAAATTAAACGATATTTGGGAAGATTATCTGGCCCCTTGTTGGATCGAATCGATATGCAGGTTGAAGTTGCTCATTTACCGCCAGCAGTATTGGCTGAAATTAAAGAGAATACACGAGAGTGTAGTAAACAAGTGCGTGAACGTGTGGTCAAGGCGCGTGATGTTCAGCTAGTGAGGCAAAATAAATGCAATGCAGCATTGACAGTACCAGAACTAGATCGTTATGGTTGTCTTGATGAATGTGCGCAATCTTTATTGAATCAAGTCATTGTTAAATTTAATTTATCAGCCAGGCTTTATCATCGTCTTATTAAAGTGGCAAGGACTATCGCAGATTTGGAGGAAAGTCTTATAATAAAGGAATGGCATATCAGTGAAGCGTTTGGCTATCGTTATCTGGATAAGGTTAAGTTGTTGTTTAATTAGAGAATCATAAAAATGAGGAGGATGTCATGGCTCTTACTTTCTACCCCAGTGTCGATGATACATTTAGTCGAGGGACGCTAATAGAGCGAATGGAATTATTGTTGGATGGCGCTGAGCGTTATAAGGCTGCTGTGCTTGAGGAAAAGCGCGAACTCTCGCCAGAAGAAAAAAGTAAAACAGCCGCTGTTCCCAGAGATTTAATTATTGCTTATAACTGGGAAGAGATCGCACTTGTTTTACGAGAACTTCGTGAATTACCTGAAGCAAATAAGACAGACAAATTAAAGAAGAGTGAATTGCTCACTAAGCTTGCTGAAGTTTACGAAGTGTTGCGTGGTGCTAAATTATCAAAACTTGAAGCTGTGAGACTTGCACTGATCAGTGAAGCAAATCATTTGCGAGGTGATTCGCAAGTAGCATAGTGACGTTTGTCATCCTGAGCGTAGCGAAGGATCATTAACAAATTTCATCGTGCTATTTTTATTGATCCTTCGCTACGCTCAGGATGACAACCTTTCGATTTGCGGGCTTCAGGATGACAAGCATTTTTTAGCATGGTTATAACCTTCATAGCACGTAAGTAATTGACATACACATCCTTATCAAGCAAAATTCACCCTCGATTTTCAGGAGGGGTTCCCGAGCGGCCAAAGGGATCAGACTGTAAATCTGACGGCTATCGCCTTCGAAGGTTCGAATCCTTCCCCCTCCATTAAAAAGATTGATCGTCGCAAGAAATTATTTGCTGTTAATGAATTAAATTTTAAGCGCGGGCGTAGTTCAATGGTAGAACTTCAGCCTTCCAAGCTGATAGCGTGGGTTCGATTCCCATCGCCCGCTCAAGGCCCACATAGCTCAGTCGGTAGAGCACTTCCTTGGTAAGGAAGAGGTGACCGGTTCGATTCCGGTTGTGGGCTCAACTGGTTAATGGGCAAAGTTTAACGTTAATATGTCACTTTACTTTGAGAGGAGCGTATCCGATGAGCAAAGCAGTATTTGAGCGGACGAAGCCGCATGTGAATGTAGGAACGATAGGTCACGTAGATCATGGTAAGACGACGTTAACAGCGGCGTTGACGAGCATATTAGCGAAGAAATATGGCGGAGAAGCGAGAGCTTACGATCAAATTGATAATGCGCCCGAAGAAAAGGCCCGTGGCATTACGATTGCGACATCGCACGTGGAATATCAATCAGAGAAGAGACATTATGCGCACGTAGATTGCCCTGGCCACGCAGATTATGTGAAGAACATGATCACGGGTGCAGCGCAAATGGATGGAGCGATATTAGTGGTATCTGCAGCAGACGGTCCGATGCCGCAGACGCGAGAACATATTTTGTTGGCGAGACAAGTTGGCGTGCCTTATATTGTGGTGTATTTGAATAAAGCGGACATGGTGGATGATAAAGAATTATTAGAATTAGTTGAAATGGAAGTAAGAGATTTGCTTACGCAATATCAATTTCCGGGTGATAAGACGCCGGTGATTATTGGAAGCGCATTGAAGGCGTTGGAAGGGGACCAAAGTGAAATTGGAGAGCCATCGATATTTAAATTAGTAACGACGATGGATGAATATATACCGATCCCAGAGAGACCGATTGATCAACCATTTTTATTGCCGATTGAAGATGTATTTTCGATATCAGGCCGAGGGACGGTGGTGACGGGTCGAATAGAGAGAGGGATAGTGAAGGTAGGGGAAGAATTAGAAATTGTAGGATTAAAGCCGACGTTGAAGACGATTTGCACAGGTGTAGAGATGTTTCGCAAGTTATTGGATGAAGGTCGAGCGGGAGATAACGTAGGCGTATTGTTAAGAGGAACGAAGCGAGAAGAAGTAGAACGTGGACAAGTACTAGCAAAGCCAGGTAGTATAACGCCCCACACGAAGTTTGAGTCAGAAGTATACGTTTTGTCGAAAGAAGAGGGAGGAAGGCATACACCGTTTTTTAAAGGTTATAGGCCTCAGTTTTATTTCAGGACGACGGATGTGACGGGAGAAGTACAGTTACCGGAAGGAGTAGAGATGGTGATGCCAGGAGATAACATCAAGATGGTAGTGACCTTGATAGCGCCGGTAGCGATGGAAGAAGGTGTGCGATTTGCTATTCGCGAAGGTGGCCGTACGGTCGGTGCTGGTGTCGTTGCTAAAGTGATACAATAGTCATATAAATCATATGATTAAGGAAATTTAGGCCAGTAGCTCAATTGGCAGAGCGGCGGTCTCCAAAACCGCAGGTTGGGGGTTCGAGACCCTCCTGGCCTGAGATAATAATGCGGGATGATGCAGCGTGAAATCAAAATCAAATATAGTGGTATTAAAAACAGAGAATCAGCAAGCATTTCAGCTTGATTGGCTAAAGTGGGTCATTGTTTCAATTTTATTACTTGCCGGTATTGTCGGTAATTATTACTATAGCGGGATTTCTGTGCCAATACGCTTAGCGGTATGGCTAGTCTTGTTATTAGCGGCAGGTTTTGTGGGCACTAAAACGCTGAAGGGTAGATGGGTTGTTGATTTTTTTCGTGATTCTCGCATGGAATTGCGAAAAGTTGTATGGCCGACTCGAGAAGAAACGATGCAAACTACCTTGGTTGTTGCTGCAATGGTGATCATTCTCGCCATTTTATTGTGGGGAATGGATAGCGTTTTGGTGTGGGCAATTGGCTGGTTAACGGGTCAGCGAAGCTAGGTTTCACCGTTCATAGAGGATAAACAATTATGACAGCAGATCAGACAATACCAAAAAAACGCTGGTATGTTGTGCACGCTTATTCTGGATTTGAAAAATATGTCATGCAAGTTTTGGCTGAGCGCATTCGTTTAAACGGCTTAGAAGATAAATTTGGCGAAATTCTTGTACCAACGGAAGAAGTGGTTGAATTGCGTGGCGGTCAAAAACGAAAAAGTGAGCGCAAATTTTTTCCGGGATATGTGTTAGTTGAAATGGTGATGGATGAGCAAACATGGCATTTAGTGCGCTCTATTCCTAAAGTATTGGGATTCATTGGCGGAACAAGTGATAAGCCCGCGCCTATTACGCCAAAAGAAGCGGAAGTGATTTTACAGCGAATGCAAGATAGCAGTGAAAAACCGAAACCAAAAGTATTGTTTGAAGTGGGTGAAGTGGTTCGTGTCATTGATGGCCCGTTTGCTGATTTTAACGGCGTCGTAGAAGAAGTGAATTATGAAAAGAACCGTATGCGTGTTGCTGTTATGATTTTTGGTCGTTCAACACCAGTCGATCTACAATTCGATCAAGTTGAGAAAGGTTAAGGCGTTTATTTTTAATATTAAGGGGAGCCGAGATTTTCCCTGTGCTGATTAATTGAATTTTTATTATGCACGGGTTGGCGCTTGTACCCGCAAAAGAGGTGAGAGATGGCAGCTTCACGAAAAAAGAAAGTGAAAGCAATAATTAAATTGCAAATTACAGGTGGTGCCGCGAATCCAAGTCCGCCCGTTGGTCCGGCACTGGGCCAGCAAGGTGTCAATATCATGGAGTTTTGTAAGGCATTTAATGCGCAAACACAGACACCAGATAAGCAAGGCAAACCATTGCCTGTTGTGATTACCGTGTATGAAGATAAAAGTTTCACTTTTATTACTCGAACACCGCCAGCAACTTATTTGATTAAAGAAGCAATTAAATTGCAAAAAGGCAGTAGTACACCAGGTGCTACCAAAGTTGGAAAAATTACACGTAAACAATTAGAAGAAATTGCGAAAATCAAACATCCTGATTTGACAGCTGCCAGTTTAGATGCCGCTGTGCGAACCATTGCTGGCAGTGCACGCAGCATGGGTATAGATGTGGAGGGCGTATAACATGGCTGCATTATCAAAACGAATTAAAACAATTCGTAGTTTAATCGTTCCAGGCAAAATATATTCTTTTGATGAAGCTTATGAGCTGATCACAAAAATGCCGAAAGTGAAATTTCGTGAAAGTGTTGACCTCGCGATTAACTTGGGTATTGATACGCGCAAATCTGATCAAGCCGTGCGTAGTGCAGTTTTATTACCCAAAGGGACAGGTCGTAGCGTGCGCATTGCTGTGATGACAACACCGGCCCATGCTGATGTTGCAACAAAAGCGGGCGCAGATATTGTTGGATTAGAAGATTTAGCTGAGCAAATTAAAGCAGGTAAGATCGCGTTTGACGTTTTGCTTGCTACACCTGATGCGATGAGACAAGTAGGTCAATTAGGACAAATTTTAGGCCCTCGCGGCTTAATGCCCAATCCAAAAGATGGAACGGTCACACCAGATATTGCTAATGCTGTAAAAAACGCTAAAATGGGCCAAGTTCGTATTCGTGCAGATAAAGCGGGTGTGGTTCACTGCACCATTGGTAAGGCAGATTTTAATCAACAAGACCTCAGAGAAAATCTGGAGGCTGTTTTATTTGCGCTTAAAAAAGCTAAACCAAATACTTCTAAAGGTATTTATTTTAAGAAGATTACATTATCTACGACAATGGGCGCTGGATTGTCTCTAGATGTATCAAGTCTTAATGTGTAAAGAAATAAACGTGACTCTCAATATTTTTAATGGGGCTGGGCCCGTTAAAAAATTGAGAATCACATGAAATAAATAGAATTTGACATGGCTTTGTAAAACTCAATGCCAGTCAGAGACCGTAGGTGTTAGTTTGTGACTAACTTAATCGATTAACCTACGCAGACGTTGGAGGGTTAAAAAGTGGTACTGAAATTGGAAGACAAGAAAACCATTGTGAATGAAGTTGCCGAAGTTGCGCGACAAGCAGTATCTCTCATTGCCGCTGAATATAGTGGGTTAACTGTTTCAGAGTTAACAAACTTCAGGAAATCAGCGCGTCATGCAAATGTTTATGTGCGAGTTGTACGAAATACTCTTGCACGTAAAGCATTAGAAGGTACGCGGTTTGCTTGTATGCAAGATGAATTAGTTGGGCCATTGCTCTTGGCGTTTTCGAAAGAAGAACCAAGTGCTGCTGCACGCATTATTAAAGATTTTGTCAAAGTAAATGAGAAATTGAAGGTAAAAGCATTGGCGTTAGAAAACCAATTATTACCTGTCAAAGACTTGGAGAGATTGGCAAGCTTACCAACGCGTGATGAAGCTGTAGCTCAATTAATGGCTGTGATGAAAGCGCCAGTCACTAAACTGGTGCGCACATTGGCTGCGCCTCATGCAAAATTGGTTAGAACACTTGCAGCGATTCGTGATGCAAAACAAGCAGCGGTCGCCGCGTAAAACCTTTTTACAAAAATTTTTAGTTTGGAGTACTTAGAAATGGCAGTGAGTAAAGAAGAAATTTTAGATGCAATATCAAACATGAGCGTGATAGACGTTGTTGAATTAATTAAATCAATGGAAGATAAGTTTGGTGTTTCAGCTGCGGCTGTCGCTGTTGCTGCGCCTGCTGCAGGTGGTGGTGCTGCTGCGGTTGAAGAAAAAACTGAATTCAACGTTATTTTAGCTAAAGTTGGCGACAACAAAATTAATGTCATCAAAGTGGTACGTGAAATAACAGGTTTAGGTCTCAAAGAAGCAAAAGATCTTGTCGAAGGCGCGCCGAAACCAGTTAAAGAAGGTATTCCTAAAGCTCAAGCGGAAGAACTCAAGAAGAAATTGGAAGATGCTGGCGCAACAGTCGAGATCAAATAATCTTTTCTGTTATGTTGTTGAGTATTGCTGTAAGTTAGCTGGTTAATGTTGTGTTCCTGTTTTGGCTTTGATCATGCTGGAACGTGTAGGCGTCAACTGAAGTGTTGTTGTTGAAGAAATTAGTTCCGCGCAATGTCGGAAGTAATTTCTTCAACAACAACACTTCAGTTGACGCCTACTAAGTATCCAAGCCAATCGGGAATGACAGCATTAAGCCTTGTTTTATAGTGTCAAACTTTTATTTCATAAAGTTCTCTTCATGCAGACGCAGAGGTAGCACACATGAGTTCAACCTACTCATACACTGAGAAAAAACGAATTCGTAAAGACTTCGGGAAATTATTAAGTGCGATTGATGTTCCATCTTTGTTGGCGATTCAAAAAGATTCATATCGTCGATTTTTAGAGGCGGATGGCTCAACAGAGAAATTAGGAAGTAGTGGTTTACATGGCGTGTTTTCTTCTGTTTTTCCTATTACCAGTTTGTCAGGTTACTCAGCATTAGAATACGTGTCTTATCGTCTCGGTGAACCTCTTTTTGATGAAAAAGAATGTAAAATGCGTGGCATGACTTATGCCGCGCCGTTACGTGTCAAACTTCGTTTAGTCCATTATGATCGTGAAGCAGAAGCTGGTGTTAATAAAGTAATTAAAGATGTCAAAGAACAAGAAGTGTATATGGGTGAAGTTCCGTTGATGACGGAGCATGGTACTTTTGTTATTAATGGTACTGAACGTGTTGTCGTATCACAGTTGCATCGTTCGCCAGGTGTTTTCTTTGAGCATGACAAAGGTAAAACGCATTCTTCCGGTAAATTATTATTTTCTGCTCGTATTATTCCTTATCGCGGTTCTTGGCTTGATTTTGAATATGATCCTAAAGATTGTATTCATGCGCGTATTGATCGTCGTCGTAAATTACCGACAACAATTTTGTTACGCGCACTTGGAATGTCAGTAGAAGAAATATTATCACTCTTCTTTGAAAATAATGTATTTGAAGTCCATGCTAATACACTTACCTTACGCTTAGTGTCTGAACGTTTGCGTGGTGAAATTGCTTCATTTGAAGTGAAAAAATCTGGCAAAGTTATTATTGAAAAAGGCCGTCGTATTACAGCGCGTCATATTGCACTGCTTGAAAAAGCTGACATTAAGCACTTAGAAGTGCCTACTGATTATGTGTTAGGAAAAATATTAGCGAAGAATGTCATCAATCCTGAAACGGGTGAAGTGATTGCTAATGCAAACGATATTATCACAGGTGACGTGCTTAAATTATTACTCAGTTCTGGCATTAAGAAATTTGAAACACTTTATATCAACGATATTGATCGTGGTCCTTATATTTCAGACACCTTACGTATCGATTCTACTACCAATGCACAAGAAGCATTAGTCGAAATTTATCGCATGATGCGACCAGGCGAACCACCAACTAAAGAAGCGGCAGAAAGTTTATTCAGAAATCTTTTCTTTACACCAGAACGATATGATTTATCTGATGTAGGTCGAATGAAATTAAATCGACGTGTTGGCAGACAAGAAATTTTAGGCCCTGGCGTATTGTCTAAAGACGATATTATTGATGTCTTAAAAACGTTGATTAAAATTCGTAATGGCGGAGACACCGTTGATGATATTGATCATTTGGGTAATCGACGTGTTCGTTGTGTTGGTGAAATGACAGAAAATCAATTTCGTATCGGATTAGTTCGTGTTGAACGTGCGGTGAAAGAACGTCTGAGTTTACCTGATATTGAAGCGATTATGCCGCAAGATATTATCAACGCTAAACCTATTTCTGCTGCCATTAAAGAATTTTTTGGTTCTAGTCAATTGTCGCAATTCATGGATCAAAATAATCCTTTATCTGAAATTACACATAAACGTCGTGTTTCAGCTTTAGGCCCTGGCGGTTTATCACGGGAACGTGCTGGTTTTGAAGTGCGCGACGTACATCCTACCCATTATGGTCGTGTATGTCCTATTGAAACACCTGAAGGCCCGAATATTGGTTTAATTAATTCATTAGCGGTGTATGCGCGAACGAATCAATATGGATTTCTCGAAACACCTTATCGCAAAGTAGTTAATGGCAAAGTGACAGATGAAGTTGTTTATCTTTCTGCGATTGAAGAAGGTGATTATGTCATTGCGCAGGCAAATGCAACGGTTGACGAAAAGCGTCGATTAACTGACACCTTGGTTCCGGTTCGACATAAAAATGAATTTACCTTTTCAACATCAGATCGTGTGGAATTCATGGATGTCTCACCTAAACAAATTGTTTCTGTTGCTGCTGCATTAATTCCATTTTTAGAACATGACGATGCTAACCGTGCGTTGATGGGATCAAACATGCAACGTCAAGCTGTGCCAACCTTAAAAACAGAAAAACCATTGGTAGGTACGGGTATAGAACATTTAGTAGCGAAAGATTCTGGTGTAACCGTTGTCGCAAGACGTGGTGGTGTCGTGGATTATGTTGATGCATCGCGTATTGTGGTGCGCGCCAATGAAGAAGAAACAGAAGGTGGTACGACTGGGGTTGATATTTATGGCTTAACAAAATATACCCGGACAAACCAAGACACTTGTATCAACCAACGTCCACTCGTTCAAAAAGGCGATGTGATAGAAAAAACAGATGTCCTCGCTGATGGTCAATCAACTGATACAGGTGAATTAGCTTTAGGTCAGAATTTATTAGTCGCATTCATGCCATGGAATGGATATAACTTTGAAGATTCTATTTTAATTTCTGAACGGGTTGTGCAAGAAGATCGTTTCACCAGTATTCATATTGAAGAACTGACTTGTGTTGCGCGCGATACTAAATTAGGTCCAGAAGAAATTACCGCTGATATTCCTAATGTCAGTGAAAGTGCACTATCAAAATTAGATGAATGCGGCATTGTTTATATTGGTGCTGAAGTTGAATCTGGTGATATTTTAGTGGGTAAAGTGACACCTAAAGGTGAAACACAATTAACACCAGAAGAAAAATTACTGCGCGCCATCTTTGGTGAAAAAGCATCTGATGTAAAAGATACTTCGTTACGTGTTCCAACAGGTATGGAAGGAACAGTGATCGATGTGCATGTGTTTACGCGTGAAGGTGTGAAAAAAGATACGCGTGTGTTGGAAATTGAAAAAAATGAATTAGCTAAAGTAAGACAAGATTTAAGCGATGAAATGCGTATTAAAGAAGATGATGTTTTCGTGCGTGTAGAAAAATTATTACTTAATCGCGTTGCTGAAGGTGGTCCAAATAAATTAAAGAAAGGTTCCAAAGTCACTAAATCCTATTTGACTGAGATTACACGTGAAAAATGGTTTGAAATTAATTTAAAAGATGCGGCTGCTAGTAAGCAATTAGAGGCAGCTTCAAAACAATTAAAGAAAATTAGATTGGATTTTGAAAAAGCATATGAAGCAAAACGTTTGAAGATCACGCAAAGTGATGATCTTGCGCCAGGTGTTTTGAAGATTGTTAAAGTTTATTTGGCTGTGAAGCGACGTGTACAGCCTGGCGATAAGATGGCAGGTCGTCACGGAAATAAAGGTGTGATTTCTATGATTGTTCCTATTGAAGACATGCCTTATCTTGCTGATGGAACACCAGTTGATATTGTTTTAAATCCATTGGGCGTACCTTCTCGTATGAATATCGGACAAGTATTGGAAACACACTTAGGTTGGGCATCCAAAGAATTGGGACGTAAAGTAGGTCAAATGATTGATGCACATCAATCATCTAAACATGTTCGTCAATTTCTTAATTCTATTTATGGCGTGGGTAAACACAAAGAAAGTCTTAGTAGTTTGAATGAGACTGAATTGATGACATTAGCTAATAATTTGCGTGATGGTGTACCTTTTGCAACGCCGGTGTTTGATGGTGCAAATGAAGAAGAAATCAAAACCATGTTGCGATTAGCTGATTTACCAGAAGATGGTCAAGCTGTTTTGCATGATGGACGTACAGGTGTTGCGTTTGATCGGCCTGTGACGGTGGGATACATGTACATCATGAAGCTTAACCATTTAGTCGATGATAAGATGCATGCACGTTCGACAGGTTCTTATAGCTTGGTGACGCAACAACCGCTCGGTGGTAAAGCGCAATTTGGTGGTCAGCGTTTTGGTGAAATGGAAGTGTGGGCACTTGAAGCTTATGGCGCTGCTTATACCTTGCAAGAAATGCTGACAGTGAAGTCAGATGACGTATCAGGTCGTACAAAAATGTATAAAAACATTGTTGATAGTGAGCACTACATGGAATCCACCATGCCAGAAGCTTTTAATGTATTGATCAAAGAAATTCGTTCATTGGCAATTAATATTGAATTTGAATAAACAGGGGGGTTTATCTTGAGAGATTTACTAAGTCTGGTTAAACAACCAAGTCAACCACAAGAGTTTGACCTCATTCGTATTGGTCTTGCTTCTCCTGAGATGATTAGTTCATGGTCGTTTGGTGAAATAAAAAAACCTGAAACGATTAATTATCGCACTTTCAAGCCAGAAAGAGACGGACTTTTTTGTGCGAAAATTTTTGGTCCGATTAAAGATTACGAATGTTTGTGTGGTAAATACAAACGATTAAAGCATCGTGGTGTTGTTTGCGAAAAATGTGGTGTAGAAGTCACGTTATCTCGTGTACGTCGCGAACGTATGGGTCATATCGAATTAGCCTGTCCTGTTGCACATATCTGGTTTTTACGTTCATTACCATCACGTATTGGTTTGATGTTAGATATGACATTGCGTGATCTTGAACGCGTGCTTTATTTTGAAGCGTATGTTGTTATTGATCCTGGTATGACGCAGCTTGAAAAAGGTCAATTGCTTTCTGAAGAAGCTTATTATGATGCCATTGAAGAACATGGCGATGAATTTGAAGCGCGCATGGGTGCGGATGCGATTCAAGAATTATTACGCGGTATTAATCTTGAAATTGAAGTGCCTCGCATACATGATGAATTGTTAAGAACAACATCAGATGCGAAACATAAAAAATTATCTAAACGATTGAAGTTGATGGAAGCGTTTTTATCTTCCGGCAACAAACCTGAATGGATGATTTTAACAGTATTGCCTGTATTACCACCTGATTTGCGTCCTTTAGTTCCACTTGATGGCGGACGTTTTGCGACTTCTGATCTCAATGATTTATATCGTCGTGTGATTAATAGAAATAATCGTTTGAAACGTTTACTCGATCTCAATGCGCCCGATATTATTGTGCGAAATGAAAAACGCATGTTGCAAGAATCAGTGGATGCCTTGTTGGATAATGGTAGACGTGGACGTGCAATTACGGGTTCAAATAAACGACCGCTGAAATCATTGGCTGATATGATCAAGGGTAAACAAGGTCGTTTCCGTCAAAACTTATTAGGAAAACGCGTCGATTATTCAGGTCGTTCTGTGATTGTGGTCGGCCCAACATTACGCTTGCATCAATGCGGATTACCGAAAAAAATGGCATTAGAATTATTCAAACCATTTATTTACAGTCGTTTGCAATTGTTGGATTTAGCTTCGACCATTAAAGCAGCAAAGAAAATGGTGGAGCATGAAGAGCCAGCTGTGTGGGATGTCTTAGAAGAAGTGATTCGCGAACATCCTGTTATGTTAAATCGCGCACCTACTTTGCATCGTTTAGGTATTCAAGCATTTGAACCTTTATTAGTTGAAGGAAAAGCGATTCAATTACATCCTTTAGTTTGTACAGCTTATAATGCTGACTTCGATGGTGACCAAATGGCAGTTCACGTTCCTTTGTCATTAGAATCACAATTAGAAGCGCGTTCGTTGATGATGTCGACGAATAACGTGTTATCTCCTGCGAATGGCGAACCTATCATTGTGCCAACCAAAGATGTTGTGTTAGGTCTTTATTATTTAACACGTACGCGTGTGAACGCACGTGGTGAAGGAATGGCGTTTGCTGATGTGGAAGAAGTCCATCGTGCTTATGAAAGTGGTGCTGTCGAGCTTCATGCAAAAGTTCGTGCGCGTATTAAAGAATATCCCATGGATGAAAAAACGAAAGAATTCAAAGAACGTATTCGTTTTGTCGAGACAACAGTGGGTCGTGCGATTTTATCTGAATTATTGCCAAAAGGTTTGTCATTTGACTTAGTCAATTGCACGATGAACAAACAAACTATTTCAAGTTTGATTGATGCTTCTTATCGACAAGTTGGTTTGAAAGCGACGGTTATTTTTGCAGATCATTTAATGTATACCGGTTTTCATTACGCAACAATTTCAGGTTTATCCATTGGTGTAAATGACTTAGTTGTTCCTAAGAAAAAATCTGGCATTATCGATCAAGCAGAAGAAGAAGTTAAAAAGATTCAAGCACAATTTGCTTCTGGTTTGGTGACGCAAGGTGAGCGTTACAATAAAGTTGTTGATATTTGGTCGCGTACGAATGATCTTGTTGCGCAAGCGATGATGGAAGAACTTTCTAGCGAACAAGTCAAAGATAAAGAAGGTCAGAAAGTCAAACAAGAATCATTCAATTCAATTTATATGATGGCAGATTCTGGTGCGCGAGGTTCGGCGGCGCAGATTCGCCAATTAGCGGGTATGCGTGGTTTGATGACGAAGCCGGACGGAACGATTATTGAAACACCTATTACAGCAAATTTCCGTGAAGGTTTGAACGTGTTGCAATACTTTATTTCTACACACGGTGCGCGTAAAGGTCTTGCTGATACGGCATTAAAGACAGCAAACTCTGGTTATCTCACACGTCGTTTAGTCGATGTGGCACAAGATATCGTGATTACAGAAGAAGATTGCGGTACAGCACAGGGTATTTTACTTACGCCACTTATTGAAGGTGGTGATGTCGTTGAGCCATTACATGAACGTGTATTGGGTCGTGTGACAGTCAATGATATTGATGATCCTAAGTCTAACGAAGTGATTATTCCACAAGGTACTTTGTTGGATGAAAAATGGATTAAGAAATTAGAAGACGTCACGATTGATCAAGTCTATGTGCGTACGGCGATTGCTTGTGAATCACGTTTTGGTATTTGTGCAGCTTGTTATGGCCGTGATTTAGCTCGCGGACATCGCGTCAATATTGGTGAAGCAGTCGGTGTGATTGCAGCACAATCTATCGGTGAACCTGGTACTCAGCTTACGATGAGAACTTTCCACATTGGTGGTGCGGCATCAAGAACAACTGCCGTCAATAATGTGCAAGTAAAGTTTCCTGGTCGTGTTAAATTGCATAACGTTAAATTAATTGAACGTGAATCTGGGAAATTTATTGCAGCATCACGTTCTGGTACCTTGGCTGTGCAAGATGATCATGGTCGTGAACGCGAACGCTATAAAATTCCTTATGGCGCAGAATTGTCTGCCAAAGATGGATCATCTGTTGAAGCAGGTCAAATTGTCGCAAATTGGGATCCGCATAGTCATCCCGTTATTACTGAAGTGGCAGGTCAACTCAAATTTGTTGATTTGATTGAAGGGATCACCATGCATCGTCAAACAGATGAATTAACAGGCTTGACGAGTATTGTTGTGACAGATCAAAAACAACGTGGCGCTAGTGGTAAAGAGTTAAAGCCCATGATTAAAGTGGTTGATGAACAAGGGGAAGATATTTTCTTGGGCGGAACCAACTTAGTCGCACAATATTTCTTACCAACGGATGCGATTGTTAATTTCGAAGACGGTGCCAAAGTGAAGAAGGGAGATGTGCTGGCACGTATTCCGCAAGAAACATCAAAGACGCGTGATATCACAGGTGGTTTACCTCGTGTGGCAGATTTGTTTGAAGCGCGTCGTCCAAAAGATTCAGCCATTTTAGCTGAAATTTCTGGTGTGATAAGTTTTGGTAAAGAAACAAAAGGGAAACGCCGGCTCATGATTACGTCTTCTAGTGGAGATGTGCATGAAGAATTAATTCCTAAATGGCGTCATATTAACGTGTTCGAAGGTGAGCACGTTGAACGAGGTGAAGTATTAGTGGAAGGTGCATTGAATCCACATGATGTGTTACGTCTCTTGGGCGTATATGCGTTGACTAATTATCTCGTAAATGAAATTCAAGATGTTTATCGTTTGCAAGGCGTGAGAATTAATGATAAACACATTGAAGTCATTATTAGACAAATGCTTCGCAAAATAATTGTAGCAGATCCAGGCGATACGAGTTTCATTAAAGGTGAGCAAGTGGAAGCAAGTGTGTCACGTGAAGAAAATCGTCGCTTAGTCAAAGAAAAGAAAGTGCCTGCACGTGTGGAACCTGTTTTGTTAGGGATCACCAAAGCATCACTTTCGACAGAATCTTTTATTTCTGCTGCTTCTTTCCAAGAAACAACGCGTGTGCTGACTGAGGCCGCTGTCAATGGAAAAATGGATGAGTTGCGAGGATTGAAAGAAAACGTCATTGTGGGTCGTTTAGTTCCAGCTGGAACAGGATTGAACTATCATCTTGATCGTCAAGGGGTTATATCTTTACCGAAAGAGGGAAGCGTGCAGACTGAAAAGTAAAAAAATATCAACAAATCCTTGACATAAAAGGCTTTGCTTTTTTAGAATCGCGCCTCCCCTGCATAAATTAATGAATGAGAGGGTTAAATGCCAACAATTAATCAATTAGTACGTACTGGCAGATCGTTAAAAGCGGTGAAATCGAAAGTGCCAGCATTAGCGCGGTGTCCGCAGAAGCGTGGTGTTTGTACGCGTGTCTATACAACGACGCCTAAAAAACCGAATTCTGCTTTGCGTAAAGTAGCACGTATTCGTTTAACAAATGGTTATGAAGTGACCGCTTATATCCCGGGTGAGGGACATAATTTGCAAGAACACTCTGTCGTCATGATACGTGGCGGTCGTGTGAAGGATTTACCTGGTGTTCGCTACCACATTATACGCGGTAGTTTGGATACAGCAGGTGTTGATGCAAGGCGTAGAGGTCGATCTAAGTACGGTGCGAAGAGACCAAAGCAATAACTAGGAAAGGTTCTTACTTAAGGTAATATATATTTGTTTTTTAGCGACTGGATTACATGGATGTAACCCCAAGCGCCATGGATGGCGCGTTTGGAGCGTGAAAACAAATATATATTACCTTAAGTGAGAACTTCATCCGATAACATGAAAGGTAAATAGCAATGCCAAGAAGAAAAGCTGCGATTAAACGTGAAGTGTTACCTGATCCGCTTTACCATAGCGGCGAAGTGACAAAATTTGTTAATGTCGTGATGCGAGCAGGTAAAAAGTCTATCGCAGAAAAAATTGTTTACGATGCATTACAAATGCTAACTGAACGTCTGAAGAAAGATCATAAAAGTGATGATGATGCAGACGGTAAAGGTGGAAAAGGCGGAAAAGGCGGCAAGGCGGCAGGCGGCAGCCACGGTAGTAGTCATGCAAAAAGTAGAAGTAGTGAATCAGCGCATGATGAAATATTAGAAAGCTTGCATAAAGCATTAGGTAATATTGCGCCAACGGTTGAAGTGAAATCTCGCCGTGTTGGTGGTGCTACTTATCAAGTGCCGGTTGAAGTGGATTCACATCGAGGGATTGCCTTAGCCATGCGATGGGTTGTCGCAGCAGCAAAAGGTCGTTCTGAAAAAACGATGGCGCTCCGCTTGGCGGCAGAATTACATGAAGCTTATTTGGGGCGTGGTTCAGCTATTAAAACACGTGATGATGTACATCGTATGGCAAAGGCCAACCAGGCATTTGCCCACTACCGTTGGTAATTGAGGTGAGTTGTGGCTAGATTAGCACCCATTGAGCGATATCGAAATATAGGCATTATGGCCCACATTGACGCTGGTAAGACAACGACGACTGAGCGTGTTCTTTATTATACTGGTGTGTCCCATAAATTAGGTGAAGTCCATGAAGGTACAGCAACAATGGACTGGATGGAGCAAGAACAAGAACGTGGTATTACGATTACCTCTGCAGCGACGACTTGTTTTTGGGAAGGAATGGGAAAAACATTCCCCGTTCATCGTATTAATATTATTGATACACCGGGTCACGTTGATTTTACCATTGAAGTCGAGCGCTCCTTGCGGGTGTTGGATGCTGCTTGTACGGTATTGTGTGCAGTAGGTGGTGTTGAACCTCAAACAGAAACGGTGTGGCGTCAAGCTAATCGTTATGGCGTTCCTCGTATTTGTTTTGTGAATAAAATGGATCGCGTTGGCGCTGATTTTTTACGCGTCGTAGATCAAGTTCGCAAAAAATTATCAGCAAATCCCGTGCCTATCCAATATCCCATTGGTGCTGAAGATAAATTTGAAGGCGTGGTTGATTTAGTCAAAATGAAAGCTATTTATTGGGATGAAAAAAGCAAAGGGAATACCTTTGAAGAACGTGATGTCCCTGCCGATATTCTTGAAGAATGCAAAAAACATCGTGAAATCATGATCGAAGCAGCAGCAGAAGCTTCCGAAGAATTAATGCATAAATATCTTGAAACAAGTGAGTTAACGCAAGAAGAAATCAAACAAGGATTACGTATTCGTACGCTCAAGAATGAAATTGTTCCTATACTATGTGGCTCTGCTTTTAAAAATAAAGGCGTGCAAGCCATGTTAGACGCTGTCATTGAATATCTTCCTTCACCAATTGATGTGCCTGCGATTAGAGGTCATTTGAATGATGCAGCTGAAACACCATCTGAAAGACATCCTTCTGATCAAGAACCTTTCTCTGCACTTGCTTTTAAAATTGCAACTGATCCTTATGTGGGAACATTAACTTATTTCCGTGTTTATTCAGGCGTCTTGCGTTCTGGTGATACAGTTTACAATCCTGTTAAAGATCGAGAAGAACGTATTGGTCGTTTGTTGCAGATGCATGCGAACGAACGCAGTGAAATTAAAGAAGTGTATGCGGGTGATATTGCTGCTGCCATTGGTCTGAAACAAGTTACAACAGGCGATACACTCTGTGATGAAGACAAAGTCATTATTTTAGAGAGAATGGTGTTTCCAGAACCTGTTATTTTTGTTGCGGTCGAACCGAAGACTAAAGCTGATCAAGAAAAAATGGGTATTGCATTAGGTAAACTTGCTCAAGAAGATCCTTCTTTCCGTGTTCGAACAGACGAAGAATCAGGTCAAACGATTATTGCAGGGATGGGTGAGCTTCATCTTGAAATTATTGTGGACCGTATGAAGCGAGAGTTTGGTGTTGAAGCAAATGTGGGTAAACCGCAAGTCGCTTATCGTGAAACGATACGTGCTTCTGTCGATCAAGAAGGTAAATACGTTCGTCAATCAGGTGGACGTGGTCAGTACGGTCATGTCTGGATTAAGATCGAACCACAAGAAGCAGGCAAAGGCTACGAATTTGAAAATGCGATTGTTGGTGGATCGATTCCAAGAGAATATATTCCAGCAGTTGATAAAGGTATTCAAGAACAACTGCAGAATGGTGTGATAGCGGGATATCCTGTAGTGGATGTGAAAGTAACACTATATGATGGTTCTTATCATGATGTTGACTCCAGTGAAATGGCATTTAAAATTGCGGGATCGATGGCCTTTAAAGAAGGTGCAAAGCGTGCAAAACCTGTGATTTTAGAGCCTATCATGAAAGTTGAAGCAGTAACCCCTGAAGAATTTATGGGGGATGTCATGGGCGATCTTAACAGACGTCGTGGTATTTTGCAGGGTATTGATGATTCACCATCTGGCAAAATTATTCATGCCGAAGTTCCATTGTCAGATATGTTTGGCTATGCAACGGATTTAAGATCCATGTCACAAGGACGCGCAACCTACTCCATGGAGTTTGCTAAGTATGCTGAGTTACCAGGAAATATTGCTCAGCAAATTGTTGAGAAAAATTCAAAGTAGGCTTTCGTACTAATTCAAAATAAAAGTGTTTAGATAGAGAGGAATACACAATGAGTAAAGCAGTATTTGAGCGGACGAAGCCGCATGTGAATGTAGGAACGATAGGTCACGTAGATCATGGTAAGACGACGTTAACAGCGGCGTTGACGAGCATATTAGCGAAGAAATATGGCGGAGAAGCGAGAGCTTACGATCAAATTGATAATGCGCCCGAAGAAAAGGCCCGTGGCATTACGATTGCGACATCGCACGTGGAATATCAATCAGAGAAGAGACATTATGCGCACGTAGATTGCCCTGGCCACGCAGATTATGTGAAGAACATGATCACGGGTGCAGCGCAAATGGATGGAGCGATATTAGTGGTATCTGCAGCAGACGGTCCGATGCCGCAGACGCGAGAACATATTTTGTTGGCGAGACAAGTTGGCGTGCCTTATATTGTGGTGTATTTGAATAAAGCGGACATGGTGGATGATAAAGAATTATTAGAATTAGTTGAAATGGAAGTAAGAGATTTGCTTACGCAATATCAATTTCCGGGTGATAAGACGCCGGTGATTATTGGAAGCGCATTGAAGGCGTTGGAAGGGGACCAAAGTGAAATTGGAGAGCCATCGATATTTAAATTAGTAACGACGATGGATGAATATATACCGATCCCAGAGAGACCGATTGATCAACCATTTTTATTGCCGATTGAAGATGTATTTTCGATATCAGGCCGAGGGACGGTGGTGACGGGTCGAATAGAGAGAGGGATAGTGAAGGTAGGGGAAGAATTAGAAATTGTAGGATTAAAGCCGACGTTGAAGACGATTTGCACAGGTGTAGAGATGTTTCGCAAGTTATTGGATGAAGGTCGAGCGGGAGATAACGTAGGCGTATTGTTAAGAGGAACGAAGCGAGAAGAAGTAGAACGTGGACAAGTACTAGCAAAGCCAGGTAGTATAACGCCCCACACGAAGTTTGAGTCAGAAGTATACGTTTTGTCGAAAGAAGAGGGAGGAAGGCATACACCGTTTTTTAAAGGTTATAGGCCTCAGTTTTATTTCAGGACGACGGATGTGACGGGAGAAGTACAGTTACCGGAAGGAGTAGAGATGGTGATGCCAGGAGATAACATCAAGATGGTAGTGACCTTGATAGCGCCGGTAGCGATGGAAGAAGGTGTGCGATTTGCTATTCGCGAAGGTGGCCGTACGGTCGGTGCTGGTGTCGTTGCTAAAGTGATA
>JABDCN010000003.1:0-27920 GCA_013288125.1 Gammaproteobacteria bacterium | reverse complement strand
CCTTGATAGCGCCGGTAGCGATGGAAGAAGGTGTGCGATTTGCTATTCGCGAAGGTGGCCGTACGGTCGGTGCTGGTGTCGTTGCTAAAGTGATAGAGTAAACGTCATGACAATTGCAAGAAAGAGTCAAAGAATTCGCATTCGATTAAAATCTTTTGATCATCGTTTAATTGATAGATCAACAAGAGAAATTGTGGAGACGGCAAAGCGCACAGGCGCACAAGTTCGTGGGCCTATTCCGTTACCAACGCGAATTGAACGTTACACCATTTGCGTTTCACCAAATGCAGATAAAAGCGCACGCGATCAATACGAATTGCGTACACATAAGAGAGTCGTCGACATCAATCGCCCTACTGATAAAACGATTGATGCCTTGATGAAGCTTGATCTTGCTGCTGGTGTTGATGTGCAAATCAGTGTGGATGCTGAAGATTAAGGGTATTTAAAATGACAATAGGTTTAGTGGGTAAAAAATGTGGAATGACACGCATCTTCACTGAAGATGGCGCGGCGATTCCTGTCACTGTGATTGAAGTGCAACCCAATCGAATTGCACAAATCAAAACAGTAGACAATGACGGCTATGCTGCTTTACAGGTGGCGACGGGTGTACGTAAACGTTCTCGTTTAACAAAACCATTAGCAGGACATTATGCAAAAGCAGGCGTAGAACCAGGGTATCGATTACATGAATTTCGTCCTGAGCAATCGAAAGAACTAGCTGAATTGACAGTGGGTGCTGAATTAAAAGTTGATCGTTTTATAGTGGGTCAATATGTTGATGTCACAGGTATCACAAAAGGTAAAGGTTTTGCTGGTACGATTAAACGCCATCATTTTAGTTCGCAAGATGCTTCGCATGGTAATTCGCTGTCACATCGCGTGCCAGGTTCTATCGGGCAACGTCAATCACCCGGCAAAGTATTTAAGGGCAAAAAAATGTGTGGACATTTGGGAGATGTGAAACGTACCATTTTGTCGCAACAAATTATTCGAATTGATGCTGAACGAAACTTGATTTTGGTCAAAGGTGCAGTCCCCGGTTCAATTAATGGGTATGTGATTATTCGCCCAGCTGTTAAAAAGAAGAGTGCTTGAGGAGAAGGGCGATGGAATTAACATTTGTCAATTCGAAAAAGAAACTTGAATTAGCGGATAGCGTATTTGCTTGTGAATTTAATGAAGCGCTTATTCATCAAGTGGTGACAGCTTACATGGCTGCTGGTCGAGCAGGTACGAAAGCGCAAAAAACACGCGCGGAAGTACGTGGTGGTGGTTCAAAACCTTGGCGTCAAAAAGGGACAGGGCAGGCGCGTGCTGGTACAATTCGCAGCCCCATATGGCGTAAAGGTGGTAGAACATTCGCTGCAAAACCAAGATCGTATCAACAAAAAGTCAATAAAAAAATGTATAAAGGTGCATTACGTTCTATTTTATCGGAGCTTGTCCGTCAAGACAGACTTCATGTTGTTGACTCATTCAAAATAGATGAACCTAAAACAAAAGTTTTACTGAAAAAATTAAACGAAATGAAGCTTGATCAAAATGTTTTAATTGTTTCTGATGCGATAGATGAAAATTTATATTTGGCTGCACGTAACTTGCCGCATACCAATATATTTGATGCGATATCGATGTCAGCTGATCCAGTGAGTTTAGTGAGTGCTGAAAATATTATTGTGACGGAAGCTGCGATTAAAGAAATTGAGGGTTTGCTGAAATGAATCAAGAACGACTTTTAAAAATACTTTTAAGACCGCATGTTTCTGAAAAAGTAGCGACGGGAATAGAAAAAAATAATTCTCATGTTTTTGAAGTGCTGGAATCAGCAACAAAATCTGAAATATCAGATGCAGTCGAGTCACTTTTTAATACAAAGGTAAAATCTGTACGCATTGTTAATGTTAAGCCAAAAACAAAAGTATTTCGCGGAATGAACGGTAAACGTAAAGCGTGGAAAAAGGCATATATTACTTTGCAAGCGGATCAAAAAATTGATTTAATTGGCGCACAGTAATGTCGCATTGTTAAGAGATTGAGGATTTTATGGCAATTGTAACGCTTTCACCAACATCGCCCGGGCAACGATTTACAATCAAAGTCGTCAACCCTAATTTGCACAAAGGTAAACCATACGAAAAGTTGGTTGTTAATAAATCAAAAACTGGTGGCAGAAATAACCAAGGTAGAATTACGTGTAGGCACATTGGTGGCGGTCATAAACAAAAATATCGACTTATCGATTTTAAGCGGGATAAAGATGGTATTCCTGCTGTTGTTGAACGTTTGGAATATGATCCTAATCGAAGTGCAATAATTGCATTAATCCTTTATGCGGACGGCGAAAGGCGGTATATTATTGCCCCTCATGGCCTTAAATCAGGTGATGAAGTCATCTCTGGTAATGATGTTGCAATCAAAACAGGTAATTGTTTGCCGCTAACTAATATACCAGTTGGAACAACAGTACATTGTATTGAAATGAAAATTGGTGGTGGAGCAAAAATTGCGCGAAGTGCGGGTACATCTGTGCAATTAGTTGCACGTGAAGGTGTTTATGCGACTTTGCGATTACGTTCCGGTGAGATGCGCAGAGTATTATCAGATTGTCGTGCTGTGATTGGTGAAGTGAGTAATGCAGAGCATAATTTGCGCTGCCTAGGGAAAGCAGGTGCAAAACGTCATCGTGGTATTCGTCCAACGGTGAGAGGAACAGCAATGAATCCGATTGATCACCCGCACGGTGGTGGTGAAGGTAAAACAAAAGGTGGTCGACATCCTGTGAGTCCATGGGGTCAGCCGACAAAAGGTTATAAAACCCGCAGAAATAAACGTACAGCTAAATTTATTGTACGTAGTGGCGGTGATAACAAGAGAAGTTAACACGATAAATTTTCTTACTTAACTTACATTAACATTTATTTTATGAGGTGCCAGCGTGCCACGTTCAATTAAAAAGGGACCATTTGTCGATAATCACTTATTAAAAAAAGTTGATAAAGCAGTTGCTTCAAATGATAAACGACCCATTAAAACATGGTCTAGACGGTCAATGATTTTGCCTGAAATGGTTGGTTTAACCATTGCAGTTCACAATGGCAGACTGCATATTCCTGTGTATATCACTGAGAATATGGTGGGATACAAATTAGGTGAATTTGCGGCGACTCGTACTTTTCGAGCGCATTCAGGTGATAGAAAAACGAAAGAACCAGAAAAACCATCAGAATAATGAAACCTTTTAGAGGGTGAAGTAATGGAAGTAGCAGCTAGATTAAAATACGCGAGATTGTCACCGCAGAAATGTCGGTTGATTTGCGATCTTATTCGCGGTTTGCCTGTTGATCGTGCATTGGATATTTTAAAATTTAGTCCAAAACGAGCAGCGGCAGTCGTTAAAAAAGTCCTTGATTCTGCTATTGCTAACGCAGAGCACAATCACGGCGCAGATATTGATGAGTTAAAAATTGTAAAGATTTTTGCTGACCAAGGTTCCACATATAAGCGTATGCAAGCACGAGCAAAAGGGCGTGGTACGCGTATATTAAAACCGACTTGTCATGTCACGGTAATTTTATCGGATGAGGAGAGGAGTAAGCGGTAATGGGGCAAAAAGTAAATCCGGTCGGTATTCGTTTAGGTATTGTGAAAGAGTGGGCATCCAGATGGTATGCATCCTCAAAAGAATTTTCAGATACATTATGTGCTGATCTTAAAGTGAGGGAATTTTTACAAAAGAGATTATCGCAAGCAGCAATTAGTCGTATTCAAATAGACAGGCCAGCGAGAAATGCGCGTGTCACCGTTTATTCCGCTCGTCCTGGTGTGATTATCGGAAAAAGTGGTAAAGAAGTTGAAACGTTGCGAGATGAAGTCAGTAAAATTGTTAATGTGCCAGTGCACGTCAGTATTGAAGAAGTGCGTAAACCTGAATTAGATGCACGTTTAGTTGCTGAATCTGTTGCACAACAATTAGAACGTCGCATTATGTTTAGACGTGCGATGAAACGTGCTGTGACGACTGCGCTCCGAGCAGGTGCATTAGGTATTAAAATTAGTGTTAGTGGTCGATTAGGCGGTTCAGAAATTGCGCGTACAGAATGGTATCGAGAAGGACGTGTCCCTTTGCAAACATTTCGTGCTGATATTGATTATGCGTTAGCTGAAGCTTTTACCACTTACGGTGTTATTGGTGTCAAGGTTTGGATTTTCAAAGGTGAAATCATAGGTGATAAAGTAACGCCAACTGATGCAGCTGAAAAGCCCGCTAAGCAGGAGAAATAATCCATGTTACAACCTAAGCGAACAAAATATCGCAAGCAATTTAAGGGTAGAAATCGTGGTGTTGCGACACGCGGGACAAAAGTGAGTTATGGTGAGTATGCGCTAAAAACACTAGAGTTTGGTGCGATTACCGCGCGACAATTAGAAGCAGCTCGTCGCGCGATGTCGCGTCATATTAAGCGTGGTGGAAAAGTTTGGATTCGAATTTTTCCAGACAAACCTATCACCAGGAAACCACTCGAAGTCAGAATGGGTTCCGGTAAAGGTAACGTAGAATATTGGGTTGCGTTAGTTCAACCAGGTCGTGTGATGTTTGAAATTGAAGGTGTTGACGAAAGTTTGGCACGTGAAGCATTGGGCTTAGCAGCAGCTAAGTTACCTGTCAGAACGGTATTTGTAGCGCGGACGGTGATGTAATGAAGACGAGTGAATTGAGAGCAAAAACAGCAGAAGATTTAACAACTGAATTGCACGCCTTACTCAAAGAGCAATTTAATTTGAGAATGCAAAAAGGGATGGGGCAACCACCAAAATCTCATTTAATGAAACAAGTGAGAAGTAACATTGCTCGAATTAAAACAGTGTTGCATGAAAAAGGTGAACGTGTATGACAGAACAAAAAAATTCAACAGATAAGCAATCTCAACGAGATGTGATGGGAGAGGTTGTTAGTAACAAAATGGATAAAACGATCGTGGTAAAAGTGACGCGTAAAGTGAAGCATCCATTGTATGGAAAATATGTTCGTCGATTTTCTAAAATGGTTGCGCATGATGAAGAAAATACGTGTCAAATTGGAGACATTGTTTTGATTAAGCAAAGCCGTCCTTTATCAAAAACAAAATTCTGGAATTTGGTGGAAATTGTTAAGCGAGAAGTACAACAATAAATTCGCTAAGCTTTTATTTTTATTTAAACGTGATAATATTGGCGGGCTCAAAAAAAGCTCGATCAACTGTTTAGTTGGAGTAAAGCATGATTCAAATGCAAACAATGCTAGATGTAGCAGATAACAGTGGTGCACGTCGTGTTATGTGTATCAAAGTGTTAGGTGGAACAAGACGTCGTTATGCCGGCATTGGGGACGTGATTAAAGTTTCTGTAAAAGAAGCGATACCCCGTGGGAAGGTGAAAAAAGGCGAAGTGCTGAATGCTGTGATTGTGAGAACCAAAAAAGGTATCAGAAGACCGGATGGTTCATCCATTCGTTTCGATGAAAATGCAGTTGTACTATTAAATGCACAACTACAGCCAGTTGGAACACGTGTGTTTGGTCCGATAACAAGAGAACTGCGTGGAGAAAACTTTATGAAGATTATATCGTTGGCTCCTGAAGTTCTTTAAGAAAGAGAAGGTGTATGAATAAGATTAAAAAAGGCGATGAAGTCATCGTCATCACAGGAAAAGATAAAGGCAAGGTTGGTTCGGTGTTGTCTATCGTTGATAGCGGCAATCGTTTATTGATTAGTGGAATTAATGTGGCTAAAAAACATGTTAAACCTAATCCTGAGGCGAATGTAGCAGGTGGTGTTGTTGATAAAGAAATGCCAATACATCGATCAAATGTGCAACTGTACAATGCTGATACTAAAAAAGGTAGTCGTATTGGTATTCGTCAATTAAAAGACGGTCAACGCGTTCGTTATTACAAAACAAATGATCAATTAGTCGAAGTTAAAGGTTGAAAAGGTGTGATATGGCAGCAAGGTTATCAGATGTCTATAAAAATGAAATTGTGCCAAAGTTAAAAGATAAATTTAACTACAGCTCAGTGATGGAAGTGCCGCGCATTACAAAAATCACACTCAACATGGGTGTTGGTGAAGCAGCACTAGATAAAAAAATATTGATGAATGCTGTTGGTGATTTAGAAAAAATTTCAGGACAAAAAGTAATTTCTACTTTGTCACGCAAATCGATTGCCGGATTTAAGATTCGTGAAAACTGGCCAATTGGTTGTAAAGTGACATTGCGTCGTGACAAGATGTATGAATTTTTAGATCGTTTAATTACGATTGCATTGCCACGCGTAAGAGACTTTCGTGGAATGAGTGCGCGTTCATTTGATGGAAATGGAAATTATAGTCTGGGCATCAAAGAACAAATTGTATTCCCTGAGATTGAATACGATAAAATTGACGCATTAAGAGGAATGGATGTCACCATTACAACTTCTGCGCGAACAAATAAAGAAGCGTTTGCGCTTTTGCAGGCGTTTAATTTTCCTTTTAAAGAGAAAGAAGTGAGTTAAGTAATATGGCTAAAAAATCCGTTAAAAATCGTAATAAAAATCGATTTAATCAAGTTAATCGACTCAGGGCTAAGCGTGAACAATTAAGAGAAGCGGTCAGTAATATACATTTGAGTGATAAAGAACGTTGGGATGCCATGCTCAAAATGCAAAAGCTACCGCGTGATTCTAGCCCAAGTCGACGTCGCAATCGTTGTAAATTATGCGGTAGGCCACGTGCTTATAATCGGTTAACGGGTTTATGTCGTTTGCATATGCGAATTGCAACTATTCATGGCATGGTGCCAGGCATGCGTAAAGCAAGTTGGTAAAAATAGATACCGCGATTCCTCATTTTTTAATGGGGCGGAGCGAAAGGGAGGGCTCCCACCGCGCGCAGCTTGCGAGCACGGTGGGATACCCGAAGCGACGGGGCCCCTAAAAAATGAGAGTCGCACTAAGAGAGGTATATTAAGATGTCAATGCAAGATCCAATCGCGGATATGCTTACATGCATACGAAACGCTCAAATGATGGGAATTCAAGAAATTTGCGTTCCATATTCTCATGTGAAAAGTAATATACTCGGCGTATTAAAAGATGAAGGGTTTATTGAAGATTATCAAATGCTGGAATCTGATAATAAGAAAGACTTACGTGTTTCATTAAAATATTATCAAGGTCGCGCAGTAATTGAAAAAATTAAGCGTATTAGTAAGCCTTCCTTACGTGTCTACCGAGGTTATGATGATTTACCTCTGATTCGTGGTGGTTTAGGTATTACAATTGTTTCCACTCCAAAAGGCGTGATGTCTGATAAAGCAGCACGCGCACAAAAATTGGGTGGTGAAGTTTTATGCGCAGTGGAGTAGGAAACGTTATGAAGTCATCTCGAATTGGAAGAAAACCCATATCAATTCCCTCTGGCGTTGATATTAAAATTGCAGACGCGACTTTGTCGGCTAAAGGGCCAAAAGGACAAATTATTGTTCCTTTGCATCCTTTTGTGAGTGTCACGATGGAATCTGGTCAAGTACGTATACAACACAATACTAACCACGGTGAAGTTGTTACTGGTGCACGGCTCAAGTTGAATCGATCCATTTCAGGAACAATGAGAGCAAATATTTCTAATGCGATTAATGGGGTAACACATGGTTTCGAGCGCAGATTAGCTTTAGTGGGCGTGGGTTATCGTGCGCAAACCAAAGGTAAAGTATTATCGCTTAGCCTTGGTTTTTCACATCCAACAGAGTTTCCTGTGCCAGAAGGTATTACAATTGAAACGCCATCTCAAACAGAAGTTATTATCAAGGGAATTAACAAAGAATTAGTTGGCTTGGTGGCATCGCAAATTCGACGCGTTCGTCCTCCTGAACCTTACAAAGGAAAAGGTGTACGTTATGCAAATGAAATCATTGAAATTAAAGAAACGAAGAAGAAATAAAGAGATCTCATCATGAATAAAAGATTATCAAGAGTGCGTAGATCAAAGCGAACACGTTTGAAAATACGCGACCTAGAAGTAATAAGATTATGTGTTTATAAAACACCGCGCCATATGTATGCGCAAGTAACAACATCTGATGGCAGTAAAACATTGGTTTGTGCATCGACATTAGATAAAGATTTAAAAAAATCACTAAAGCATACGGGTAACATTGATGCGGCAAAAGAAGTAGGAAAATTGCTTGCAAAACGTGCACTGGAAGCTGGAATTAATCAAGTTGCATTTGATCGCTCTGGTTTTGCCTATCATGGACGTGTTAAAGCGCTTGCAGATGCAGCTCGTGAAACTGGGTTAAAATTTTAAGCTAATTTTGAAGGTTAACAACATATGGCGACTTTTGATCAAAGCACAGGTTATATAGAAAGACTTGTTGGCGTGAATCGTAATGCAAAAGTAGTGAAAGGCGGTAAGATTTTTAGTTTTGCTGCGGTAACTGTCGTGGGTGATGGAAATGGCGGTATAGGTATTGGCAGAGGAAAAGCACGAGAAGTCCCTGTTGCTATTCAAAAATCATTGGAAAATGCACGTAAGAATATGCGTCATGTGGTTTTAAAAGGTGGAACAATACATCACCAAGTCATTGGCAAACATGGCGCAACGCGTGTTTTCATGAAACCTGCTTCCGAAGGTACGGGTATTATCGCTGGTGGTGCTATGCGCGCTGTATTTGAAGTCTTGGGTATCAAAAACGTATTGGCTAAAATTGGTGGGTCCACTAATCCTGTCAATGTCGTGAGAGCGACACTTAACGCACTTTTAAGTATCACGCCACCCGAATGGATGGCCGCAAAGCGTGGTAAATCAGTAGATGAATTGTTGGGTAAGTTTGAGGAAGAGTAAGATGCAGCTAAATACATTACAACCAGCGCCTGGCTCTAAAAAACAATCTAAGCGTCTAGGACGTGGAATTGGATCTGGCAAAGGTAAAACATGCGGGAAGGGTCACAAAGGGCAGAAGGCAAGAGCCGGTGGTTATCATAAAGTTGGTTTTGAAGGCGGTCAAATGCCATTGCAAAGACGTATTCCTAAATCAGGATTTCGTTCAAGGCAATCGCTTTATCGTGAAGAAATTTATTTATCTGATTTAAATAAACTTGAAGATACAACAATTGATTTTGCGACTTTGCAATCAAAAGGATTAATTCGGTTCAATACGAAAGATGTCAAAATTGTTGCCTCAGGTGAAATCACAAGAGCAGTCACCATTCGAGGTATTTCAGTGACAGCGGGCGCGCGTAAGGCAATTGAAGCGGCGAAAGGCAAGGTCGAGGCATAATACATGGCAATTGGCAGGCAAAATACAGGTTTAAAAAGTAGCGGATTGACTGACTTAAAATACAGGCTGTTATTTGTTTTGCTTGCGATACTTGTTTTTCGAATTGGATCATATATTCCTGTTCCTGGTTTAAATCCTTTGCGATTGCAGGAACTTTTTCATAGTCAGCAAAATAATATTATTGGTATGTTCAATAGTATGTTTTCTGGCGGGGCATTATTACGTTTTAGTATTTTTGCATTAGGCGTGATGCCGTACATTTCGGCTTCGATTATTGTACAGCTTTTAACTGTGATATCCCCTTCATTGGCAGAATTACGGAAAGAAGGTGAGTCAGGACAACGAACAATAAATAAATACACGCGTTATGGCACGATTGTTTTAGCTACTTTTCAAGCGATTGGTATTTCAAAAATGCTTGTTGCGCATGGTGTCGCTATATCGCCAGGTATTTCATTTTATCTGACATCGACTTTGACTTTAGTCACTGGGACGATGTTTTTGATGTGGTTGGGCGAGCAAGTCACAGAGCGTGGTATTGGAAATGGTATTTCTATGATTATTTTTGCGGGCATTGTCGCAGGATTGCCGCCCGCTTTAGGCAGAATGCTAGAGCAAGTACGTGAAGGACAGTTACAAGTGATCGTACTTTTCCTTGTTTTAGCGGTGATTATTGCTGTAGTTGCTTTTGTTGTGTTTATGGAAAGAGCGCAACGACGTATCACAATTAATTATGCAAGGCGTATGCAAGGCGGGAAAATGTATTCAGCACAAAGCACACATTTACCCTTAAAAATTAATATGGCAGGTGTCATACCGCCTATTTTTGCCTCGAGCCTTATCTTGCTTCCTGCGACCTTAGCGTTGTGGTTTGCTAATTCAAAAGGCATGGAATGGTTAGGTGTATTGTCTGTTTCTTTACAACAAGGACAACCTTTGCACATGCTTTTATTTAGTGCAGGTATTATTTTCTTCTGTTTCTTTTATACCGCATTGGTTTTTAATCCCAATGAAACAGCCGAAAACTTAAAGAAATCAGGCGCTTTTATACCCGGTATTCGTCCAGGTGAGCAAACAGCTCGTTTTATCGATACAGTAATGACTCGGCTCACCTTAGTAGGTGCAATTTATGTTACACTCGTCTGCCTACTGCCGGAGTTCATGATTTTGGCTTGGAATGTTCCATTTAATTTTGGTGGCACTTCCTTGTTGATTATTGTAGTAGTGGTGATGGATTTTATGGCTCAAGTTCAGGCGCATATCATGTCTTACCAATACGAGTCATTATTGAAGAAAGCAAATTTGCGTGGAACTAATTTGGGCACAATACGTTAAATGTAATGAAATCATAAGGCGCGATTCTTCATTTTTTTAATGGGGCGGAGCGAAAGGGAGGGCTCCCACCGCGCGCAGCTTGCGAGCACGGTGGGATACCCGAAGCGACGGGGGCCCCGTTAAAAAATGAAGAATCACATAAGTACAGTGAATAAAAGAGGTGAGAGATGAAAGTGGGCGGATCAGTTAAAAAAAGATGCCGAAATTGCAAAGTAGTTCGTCGTCATAATGTCGTCAGAATTATTTGTAAGGAAAAGCGTCATAAGCAAAAACAAGGTTGATTTTTTTCAAATTCAATATTAAACTCATGCACTTTTTGTATGTTTATCCAGTTAATTAGTTAGGAGTGAGGAATGGCAGCTCGTATTGCAGGTGTGATCATACCGATGCAGAAGCATATCGTCATAGGGCTTACTGCAATTTATGGTATAGGAAGAAACCGAGCGAAAGATATTTGCACATCAGCAAAGGTTGAATCCGCAAAAAAGGTAAAAGATTTAACAGAAGCTGAACTTGAAAGTTTGCGTACTGAAATAGCAAAAATTCGAGTTGAAGGTGATTTGCGTCGTGAAGTTGCAATGAGTATTAAACGTTTGGTTGAACTCGGGACTTATCGTGGATTACGTCATAAACGTGGTCTACCAGCGCGCGGACAACGTACGCGAACTAATGCGCGTACACGTAAAGGCAAAAGAAAGGCTAAATAATTAAGGTAAATTAGTAATGGCAAATACACCATCAACAAACGATGCAGCAGAAAAAAAACCTGTCCCTGCTGCAAAGACATCGGCTGATGTAACTGAAGATGATGATACATCTGCGGGTGGCAAAGGTTCGGGTAAAGCAGGTGCCGGTGGTTCTGGCGCTAAAGGTGCAGCAGTTAAAGCTCGTAAAAAAGTAAAACGACAAATAAGTGATGGCATTGCTCACGTTTATTCGTCTTTTAATAATACAATTGTAACAATCACTGATGTTCAAGGTAACACAGTTTCTTGGACGAGTGCGGCAAATTGCGGATATCGCGGTTCGCGTAAATCCACACCTTATGCTGCGCAAGAAGCAGCACAAAAAGCAGCGATTGCTGTGATTGAAACATATGGTATGAAAAACGTACAAGTTCGTGTTAAGGGCCCGGGTCCAGGTAGAGAATCAGCCATTCGTGCTTTAAATGCCGCTGGATTACGTATTGTATCTATTACTGATGTGACAGGTATTCCATTTAATGGATGCCGTGCACCTAAAAAACGAAGAGTGTAAGGAGATATTAAATGGCTCGCTACATAGGTCCTACTTGTAAACTAGCGCGACGTGAAAAATACGATCTCATGTTAAAAAGTCGTGTTCGTTCGTTAGATTCTAAATGTAAATTAGACACAGCACCTGGTCAGCATGGTTTAAGACGAGGCCGTGTCACAGAACATGGTCAGCAGTTGCGTGAAAAAATGAAAGTCCGTCGCATATATGGCATTCTTGAAAAACAATTTGAAAATTACTTTAAAAAAGCGACGCGGCTTAAAGGTTCAACAGGTGAAAACTTATTGAAATTGTTAGAACGTAGGTTAGATAACGTTGTATATCGAATGGGTTTTGGTGCAACACGTGCTGAAGCAAGACAATTAGTCACTCACCGTAGTATTTTAGTGAATGGTAAAATTGTTAATATACCTTCATATTTGGTTTCAGCAGGCGATGTCATCAGTGTTCGTGAGAAGTCACGTACACAATTACGTATTCAATCAGCATTGACACTGGCGCAAGCTGTGCCAATACCTGATTGGATGGAAGTTGATCCAACTACTTTTTCAGGCACATTTAAAAACGTACCTGATAGAGGTAGTTTAGCATCAGATATCAACGAACAATTAATCGTGGAACTTTACTCTAAATAGTCATTCCTGGGATAGAGAGGTTGTTACATGCAAAACAATCCATATGATTTTTTAACACCTCGTGAAATTGCTGTTGAAACATTATCGCCATTTCATGCAAAAATTACCCTGGAACCACTAGAACGTGGTTTTGGACATACCTTAGGTAACACATTACGTAGAATCTTGCTTTCGTCTATGCCGGGCGCCGCGATTGTTGAAGTCAAAATTGATGGCGTATTACACGAATACAGTGCGATATCTGGCGTGCAAGAAGATGTTGTTGAAATGTTGCTGAACTTAAAAGGCATTTCCATCAAGCTACATGGACGAACTGAAGTGACTTTGAAATTAAATAAACAAGGTTCAGGTAAAGTGGTTGCTGGTGATATCGAGCCGGAACATGATGTTGAAATTGTTAATCCTGATCATGTCATCGCGCATCTTAACGAAAGTGGTACATTGAGCATGACACTCAGAGTGATGATGGGAAGAGGTTATCAACCTGCTGTTGTGCGTACGCGTAAATCGACAGAAAGTAAAACTGTTATTGGCGCCTTACATTTAGATGCGAGTTTCAGTCCTGTTCGTCGTGTTGCTTATACGGTTGACAATGCTCGTGTTGAACAACGTACAGATTTAGACAAATTAGTGATTGATTTAGAAACGAATGGAACGCTTGATCCGGAAGAAGCGATTAGACGATCAGCTACTATTCTTCAACAACAATTAGCAGCATTTGTTGATTTACAATCTGCATTGTTGACTCAAGAAAAGCTGTCAGGCGAAGATTCGATTAATCCGATTTATCATAGACCAGTTGATGATTTAGAATTAACGGTTCGATCAGCCAATTGTCTGAAAGCGGAAAATATTTTCTTTATTGGCGACTTAGTACAACGTACGGAAGCTGATTTATTGAAGACACCGAATTTAGGTAAAAAATCATTAACAGAAATTAAAAACGTGCTTGCTGCACATGGGCTTGCTTTAGGCACAAAAATTGATGGATGGCGTGCGCCTACTTCATTGCATGATCGTGATGAAATAAGGTAGTACGAAGTCATTTTTCTGAGGTTGTTTAGTTAGAAGGGTTTTAGTTATGCGTCATCAAAATAGTGGTCGAGGTTTAAGTCGTAATGGTAGCCATCGCAAAGCTATGTTTAAAAATATGATGGTTTCTTTGTTACGTCATGAATTAATTAAAACGACTTTACCAAAAGCAAAAGAATTAAGACATTTCTTTGAGCCTTTGGTGACATTAGCAAAAGAAGACACTTTGCATAAACGTCGTATTGCTTATTCACGTTTACGCGATCGTGATATGGTAGAAAAATTATTTGCAGATGTAGCGCCTTTTTATAAAGCTCGTCCGGGTGGTTATTTGCGTATTTTAAAATGCAGTTTTCGTAAAGGTGATAATGCACCGATGGCCATTGTAGAATTAGTTGGTCGTCGAGATGAAGAGGCAGCCTGAAGGAGTGTTTTGTGATGTATGCAGTTATTTTAAGTGGTGGTAAACAATACCGTGTTGAACAAGGTGATGTTTTGAAACTTGAATCATTACCTGGTGATGTTGGTTCATCCATTCATTTTGAGCAAGTGCTCATGGTGGGTGAAGGTAATGAAATAAAAGTAGGTAAGCCTTATTTGAGTGGTTGCACGGTGAAGGCAGATGTGCTTTCACATGGACGTCATAAAAAAATTCAAATGATTAAATTTCGTCGACGTAAACATCACGAAAAGTGGCAAGGTCACAGACAAAATTACACAGAAGTTAAAATTACTGAGATTCAAAGCTAGGGGTTTGACATGGCACATAAAAAAGCGGGCGGTAGTACACGTAACGGCAGAGATTCTAATCCGCAATATCTCGGTATTAAGCGTTATGGTGGTCAATATGTCAATGCGGGTGAAATTATTGTGAGACAACGTGGAACACAATTTCATCCTGGGTTACATGTGGGAATTGGTAAAGATGATACCTTGTTTGCATTGGCTGCAGGTACAGTTGTGTTTTGTGTGAAAGGTCCATTACGTAGGCGTACAGTTCGTATTGAACCAGTGAAAGAAGAACAAAACTAAATATTTTTTCTTGTTGTGAAATTAAAAGCCTCGTGAATCGAGGCTTTTTAGTTTTATTTAAACAAAAAAACTTTATGTTGTTTTTAATTTAAGTGCCGTCGTTGCGAGGAGCATAACAAAACCGTTCCCTCTCCTCCCATAAAATGGGAGGAGAGGGTTAGGGAGAGGAGGGTTCATGAAATTTGTCGATGAAGCAACCATACAAGTCGAAGCAGGCCATGGTGGAAACGGCGCTTGCAGTTTTTTGCGTTTAAAATTTATGCCATTTGGTGGCCCTGATGGTGGTGATGGGGGTGATGGTGGCAGCGTTTATTTGCAAGCGGATGAAAACATCAATACATTAGTTGATTTTCGTTATATTCGAATTTATAAAGCGGAAAATGGAGAAAAAGGACGTGGTAGAAATTGTTCAGGGAAAGCGGGCGATGATCTTGTGATTCGTGTTCCCGTTGGAACAATGGTATTCGATGAAGGTACGAATGAGCTTATCGCAGATTTAACACAAGCAGAACAAAAAGCTTGTGTTGCTCAGGGTGGACGACATGGTGTTGGTAATGCGCGTTTTAAAAGTAGCATCAATCGCTCACCGCGGCGAACGATTCCTGGTCAAGAAGGTGAAAATCGTCATTTACGTTTAGAATTAAAAGTGTTAGCAGATGTTGGCTTAGTTGGATTGCCCAATGCGGGCAAATCGACCTTGATTACAGCGATGTCAGCAGCACGACCTAAAATTGCAGATTATCCTTTCACGACACTTTATCCGCAGCTTGGTGTTGTGAGTGTATCGCGCTTTCACAGTTTTGTTATCGCAGATTTACCTGGTTTGATTGAAGGTGCAGCAGAAGGAGCAGGTTTAGGTATTCGATTTTTAAAACATGTCTCGCGCACTAAATTATTATTTCATGTGTTAGATGTTTTACCATTAGATGATAGTGATCCGGTTCAAAATTTTCATGCTATTAGTCACGAATTAGCAAATTACAGCGATGAATTAATTCATAAAGAGCGATGGCTTGTTCTCAATAAAATTGATTTATTACCGCCAGATGAAGTTAATGCACATTGCGAAAAAATTGTTAATCAGCTTGATTGGAAAGGTCGTGTATTTAAAGTGTCAGGGTTAACGAAAGAAGGATTAACCGAATTGAGTCAACAAGCGATGAATTATTTGAGCGAATCAGAAGTAGATCAAAAAGAAAATGAGTTGTGAAAATTACTAGAGTGAAGACGTTATACTCAGCCTTGTCGTCCCGCGGCTTGTCCGCGGGATCCAGAAACAACAAGCAAAATTCGTAGGCTTTCTTTTGGATCCCGCGGACAAGCCGCGGGACGACAAGGCTGAGTACAACGTTACGTTGCAAACTCCTCGCAATGACGATGGGGTGAGCTGTTACGTTCCCCCTCCGCTACGTTTTTTGTGGAGGAGGGGGTTAGGGGGAGGAGGTTCAGTTTTTTCTACGCCGCTTTTTCCGACAATTTCTTAATATGCTGCGTCAATCTGCTTTTATGCCGTGCTGCTTTATTCTTATGAATAATACCCTTGTTCACCATACGATCAATGACAGGTGTTGCTTCTTGTAACGACGTTAAAGCCACTTTTTGATCACCGGTTGCAATAGCGGCAACTACTTTCTTAATGTATGTACGAAGCATGGAACGCATGCTAGCATTATGCTGTCTATGTTTCTCTGCTTGACGAATTCGTTTTTTTGCTTGCTTTGTGTTAGCCAAGGTTATTCTCCAAAATAATTGTTATGCTAAAAATATGCTCATTTCTAACTGATTTCTAGCTGAAAAAAATGAACCGCTAATATGCCCGCTTTTTAGTCTCGTGTCAATTTTCCGTGTCAATTTTCAAAAGCTTAAAAATGAATATCTTGGTACAATTCTCGACAATCCATATAGGAAACAATCTATGACCAACGCAATCATTTTATTATCAGGTGGACTCGACTCGACAACTTGTTTAGCCTATGCAAAAAATCAAGGATTTGATTGTTACGCATTGAGTTTTGATTACGGTCAGCGGCATAAAACAGAATTAAATGCCGCAAAAAAAATTGCTGCGCATTTCAATGCGAAGCATCATATTTTTAATTTAAACATTAATCAATTTGGCGGATCAGCATTAACAGATATGAATCAAACTGTTCCTGATTACGTTGAAACAAATGTCTCTATTCCCAATACTTACGTACCTGCACGAAACACTATTTTTTTGTCAATTGCTTTAGCGTTTGCAGAAGTCGTCAATGCAAAAGATATTTTTGTTGGTGTAAGTTATGTTGATTATTCTCATTATCCTGATTGTCGTCCTGAATACATTCATGCTTTTCAAACGCTCGCCAATTTAGCAACAAAATATGGCGTAGAAGAAGGCGGCATTAAAATTCATGCGCCCCTTATTCATTTATCTAAAGCTCAAACAATTCAATTAGGACATGATCTCGGTGTTGATTATGCGATGACTGTTTCATGTTACCAAGCAAATCAACAAGGTGATGCTTGTGGTAAATGTGATAGTTGTTCATTTAGAAAAAAAGGATTTTTAGAGGCAGGGATAGAAGATATCACGAGATATTATTTATAAATAAAATTTGACAGCCAAATCATCATTCACCGCGTCATCGCATTTGTTCTGATGACGCGGTGAACCATAGCTTAATTATAAAAAAAATTAATAATAACTTTAGCTATAGAAAGCAGGTGAGTAAGCAACACCAAGTGTATTTCCCTGACCGTCACCATATGCGCATACATAGGCACCTATACCATTATCCCACTCAGGTTGATCACTAGCTAATGTTAGCGAACTTAATGGGCCTTCCATGACTTTAATTGCATCGTTTCCGTTTTGTACATTCTCGGCTCCAATTGTAAAGAAGGTCCAGTTATCTTTTGTATTATAGGAGGCACTTGTTTCGACGCCTAACCAAGCTGGTACTAGTTCAAGAGGATAAATTGATGTCGCTTGATTTAAGCCTTGCGCTGAAACAGCGTCGACAGTAGGACATGCTGCTGGTGTGGCTGTTGGTTTAACAGTGTGATGTGCAACTCCACCATGAGAAATTATAGAAGATAAAAGTGCACCAAGAACTAATGTTTTCATGTAAAACTCCTTAAAATAAAATTTCTTAAAACAATTTTCCTATCAGTTTTTTAACATGATCCATTGTTATTATTCGTTATCCGTATGGCGTGTAAGTATAACAATTATTATTTCAGTGTACAGAAATAAATTATAATTTATGCTATTTTAGCGTTGTGTTTTTTTGTAGATTCAAAATTAAAAATTTATATTTTTCCATATGAAATATGGTTTATTTTCCCTTCTGTTTTTCACCTGCGAATGTTTCATTTAAGTTTAACAAAATGAAAATGAGGCACATCAGGTAAGTCAAAATATTTTTTTTGCCATTTGTGTTTAGGTTCACTCGTTTCATTTGCTATCCTGTTTTCTTGTGTAAAATTTTTTTCAATTTAATTTATATTTAGCATGAATATTGTATAGGCATCATGCCATTTTATGCTTATAGTATTACAGAGATATCTTGTAAAAATTGTAAGTTTAATCTTTCATACATTAAGAAATAAAAAGAAAATAACTGTGTATGTTGTTAAGGAAAAGACTAAATCAATTATCTATCGTGTGGATTTTTAATTTTAGTTATTGATCAATTTTTTCTCAATCAAACGATGGTGATACATAAATTCTCTCACAATTTTAACCCTATTATACAAGATTGTGAGGGAATTTGGGGATATGAGATGCAAACAGTATAAATCAGCATCAATTTTTAGTACACTCAACACCCATTCAACCCTTCATTTCCCAGGATTAAAAAATGAGTAAAGCGCTTGTTAAATCGACTTCTGTCATTGTTAGCATGACCACGATTTCACGCATATTTGGATTTATGCGTGACATGGTGACGGCCACCATTTTTGGTGCTGGCGCGCAATTCGATGCTTTCTCCATTGCTTTTCGCATTCCTAATTTTATGCGGCGATTGTTTGCAGAAGGTTCTTTTTCACAAGCCTTTGTTCCCATTTTATCTGAGTATCAGAAAAAAAAATCAAAAGAAGAAGTGCAGCATTTTATTAATGCGATGTCTGGCACTTTAGCTATTTCATTATTGATCGTGACGGTTATCGGCGTTCTCGGTGCGCCTTGGATCGTGCATATCTTCGCACCAGGGTTTGAAACACAAGGTGAGCGTTTTGATTTAGCTGTCACCATGTTGAGAATTACTTTCCCTTATTTATTTTTAATTTCATTGACAGCTTTTTCAGGCGCCATTTTAAATACTTATAGTCGATTTTGGGTCGCAGCTTTTACGCCTGTTTTTTTAAATATTGTTATGATCAGTTCAGCATTATGGTTATCACCGCGATTTGCGCAACCTATTATCGGCCTCGCGTGGGGTGTGTTTATTGCAGGTATCGTGCAATTAATTTTTCAGTGGCCTTTTTTGCGACATTTACGTTTATTGCCGCGGCCGCGTATTAACTTTCAAGATCCCGGCGTTAAGCGTGTATTAACACTCATGGTGCCCGCTTTGTTTGGTGTGTCAGTTGGACAAATTAATTTATTAGTCGATAGTGTTTTTGCTTCTTTGCTTGCAGTAGGCAGTGTGTCTTGGCTTTATTATTCTGATCGCTTAATGGAATTTCCATTGGGCGTATTTGGTGTAGCAATTTCAACTGTGATTTTGCCTTATTTATCGCGTCATCATGCTTTGGAATCTAATACATCGTATTCATTAACATTAGATTGGGCGCTACGTTCTGTTTTTTTAATTGGATTACCAGCTTGCGTCGTATTAGCTGTGATGGCAGGTCCTTTGTTATCAACTTTATTTCAACACGGACATTTCAATGGTCACGATGTCTTAATGGCAAGAAAAAGTTTGATGGCATTTGCATTAGGGATTACGCCTTTTATGCTCGTTAAAATTTTGGCAGCAGGATTTTATGCGAAACAAGATATGCGTACGCCTGTGCGTATTGCCATGCTTGCCATGTTTTCAAACATGGCATTAAATGCGATGTTGATTTATCCTTTGGCGCACGCAGGTATTGCATTAGCAACTTCGTTGGCCGCTATTCTTAATTCAAGTTTTTTATTTTATTTTTTGCGCGTGCGTGGATTTTATGTTGCGCGTGATGGTTGGAAATTATTTACTTTGCGTATTGTGATGACGAATATGGTGCTTGGTGTGTGGTTGTGGTTTGGTAGCGGTGATGTTCAAGATTGGATTACGCATGATGTCATTTGGCGATTAACGCATCTTGCTTTTTTATTAGTATCTGCTGTTGTGATTTATTTTGCGATGTTATGGCTCTCAGGCATTCGGCTGCATGATATCTTGATACGAGAGAAGGAATGGATCGCGTCTTAAATTTTATAGGTTGAATAAAATTACAATGTAGTTATAATATAATTATGAATATTGCGTTTGATTGGAATCTTGCTAAAGCAGATTTAAATAAGAAAAAACATAAGGTTACCTTTGAGGAGGCTAAAACGGTGTTTTTTGATGAAAATGCAATAGTCATTCATGACCCAGAACATTCAGATGATGAAGAAAGATTTGTTATTTTAGGACTAAGCGCAGTAGCTCGATTGTTAATTGTTTGTCATTGTTTTCGAAACAAGGAAAGTGTGATTAGAATAATTTCAGCGAGAAAAGCAACAAGAAAAGAATCAATTCAGTATCATGGCGGTGATTATGAAAAAAGAATATGATTTTTCGAAAGGAAAAAAAAATCCTTATATTGCTGCTTTAAAAAAGCAGATTACGATAAGACTTGATGTTGAGATAATTAAATATTTTCAGCATTTATCAGAAGATAGTGATATTCCATATCAAACGCTCATTAATCTTTATTTGCGAGATTGTACTCAAAAACATAAAAAGCTAAATATGGATTGGTTATCAGATAGGTAAAAAAACGTTATTGTTTAATTTGTAAGTCTCCTACCTCATTCCTCTTTCAACGCCCACGCCGGTTTGTCGTGGCATCTCCAAGCTCGTACCAGCAGAAATTTTTGCGCGGTGCGCTATTTCGACATGTAAATCATCTAACTTGCGCTGCAGTGCACTTTCATTGGTATTCAAGTTATCAACTTGCCCTTCCAACGTTGATTGTTTTACTTTAAGCATTTCTAATTTGGCTTTTGCTTTTTGTGGATTGTTCGCAATAATATCTTCAATGATTTCTTGAGATAATTTATCTTTTTCTTGTGTAAAAGCTTCAACAGCTTGTGTGAGTTCGTTACGTTTTTGTATGAGTGTCTCGACGTCTTTGCCTAACGAAGTAAATGTTGGTACACGAGTCTGAAGTAATTTATTAATCTCAAGTAATCTATCCGGATTGGGATCATACGGGTCTCTTTCTTTCATTGCTTTTTCTAGCTGTGTAATGCCAGTTTGAATAATGCCTTTTGCATAAGCAAGATTACTTTGATATTGTTTAATATTTTTGCGTAATTGCGCAGTCTCATGTTCCATTTTAACTAACGTTCCGATTTGTTTATTTGCAACAGGAATACGTTCTGGATTTTTTTGCAGCGCAACTTTAAGTCGTATCATGATACTTTTGGTATCACCGCCCCTAATCGCAGCCAGTTGATCGATTGCACTACTCGGTGCTTGTTGTTGTCCGGGCATTACGCTGCTCCTTTTGATTTTAAATAAATCGGGGCAAACGGTGCTGTTTGTATAAATTCAATTAAACTTTCTTTGAGCAATTCAAGCATTGCTAAAAAAGTGACGACAATGCCTAAACGACCTTCCTTCAAATCAAACAAACTAGCAAATGCAATGTGTTCTTTATCTTGAACAGTAAAAAGAATTAATGACATTTTTTCTCGTATGGATAAAGCACTCATTTGAATTTGATGACGTGCATTATATTCTGCGCGTTTTAATACTTCGACTAAGGCTTGCACTAAATCACGTAATTCAACATGCGGCACGGGTTTTATAATATCGATGTGATCACTATCAGCTTCAACAAGAAAAGTATTTCTATCTGTGCGCGGCAATTGTTCTAAGTCTTGTGCAGCTTGTTTGAAGCGTTCGTATTCTTGTAAACGTCTGACTAATTCAGCGCGTGGATCTTCTTCTGCATTTTCACTGTCTGCCACGCGCGGTAATAACATGCGTGATTTAATTTCAGCTAAGATCGCTGCCATCACTAAATATTCTGCTGCGAGTTCAAGCGATAAATCTTGCATCAAATCGATATATTCCATGTATTGCCGAGTGACTTCTGTGATAGGAATATCCAAAATATCGATGTTTTGTTTGCGAATGAGATAGAGTAAAAAATCTAGTGGGCCTTCAAAGGCACTCAGAAAAACCTTCATGGCATCGGGCGGGATGTAGAGGTCTTTAGGAAAGTCGACGACAGCTTGCCCCTTCACCGTTGCAATGGGGCTTGGTGTGTCATTTGGCATGTCAGATATAATGTCTATTGCAGTAGATTCTTCAGTCATTATCGTCAATTTGAGTAAGAATAAACCTATATTTTACTCTATTTTGGGCGTTTTGTACGATAAAAATTTTGCAACGGGCTGCTCCCCTTCCTCCTATGTTTTTAATAGGAGGAAGGGGTTGGGGTTAGGAGGTGTTTTTCTGATATCATTACTCGCCATGAAGAACCACACCCTCATCCAACAAGCAGCCCACATCCTCACCCAAGGCGGGTTAGTCGCTTTCCCAACCGAAACCGTTTACGGCCTCGGCGCTGATGCCGCTCAATCCTCAGCTGTACAAAAAATTTTCGATGCAAAACAACGCCCTAGCGATCATCCTTTAATCGTCCACCTGGCCTCTCACTCCCAATTACTGGACTGGGCATCAGTAATACCCCCCGAAGCACAACGTCTCGCTAAAGCATTCTGGCCTGGCCCTTTGACCTTGATTTTGCCTAAGCAGCCAGGGGTCTTAAACAGTGTGACGGGTGGGCAAGATACGGTCGGCATACGCATTCCGCGTCATCCGATTGCCCAAGCTTTATTAGAAACCTTTGGCAAAGGAATCGCAGCGCCCTCTGCCAATCAATTTACGCATCTCAGTCCAACGACTGCGAGCGCTGTGCAAGAAGAATTGGCTGGCAAAATAGATTTGATTTTAGATGGCGGTGTGTGTGAAGTTGGGCTTGAATCTACGATTGTTGATGTTAGTCGAGGGACGCCTATTATTTTGCGTCCTGGTATGATCAGCAAAAAAATGATTGCTGATGTATTAGGATATGAAGTGCAATCTCGGCAATCATCAAGCACATCAAACACATCAAGCACATCAAGCACATCAAGCACATCGAGCACATCAAGCACATCAAGCACATCAGACACATCAAGTACATTAACGACATTGCGTGTGCCTGGCATGCATCAATTACATTACGCACCACGCACGCATACGCAATTAATCGAAACAAAATCATGCCTAAATTTTTTAGCAGCGAACCGTCATCGTGCAATCGCTCTCGTCACTCACACACCATTAGAATCTAACGAAATACATCGTGTTTTAATGCCTCACGATCCTGTAAAATATGCGCATGTACTTTATGAAACATTGCGTCAATTAGATCATCAACAATATGATTCTATCGTGATTGAAGCAGTGCCAGAAACACCAGCATGGGATGCGATACGTGATCGATTGATTAAGGGTTCGAGATAAATAGTATCAGTTGTCGTTGCGAGGAATACAACAAAACTGTTCCCTCTCCTCCCATTTTATGGGAGGAGAGGGTTAGGGAGAGGAGGCCTAAAAATCATACGCAATTCCAACCGTCAGCCCCTGCAAAACGAGATCATTATTATGCGCCCCTGTATCATTATCAAATATTTGAAACTGATCAAACCACTCATTAATTTCATACGCTAATTTAACGCTTAATTTTTTATGCTTAAGCTCAAGACCGAGTAATCCTTGCAGTGTCAACGCGCCCATCTTATGGTTCGCGCCAAGTACATTCACTGTTGTTGGAGGCGTTACTGTTGTGACATCACTGATACTCCAATCACCAAATTGATATGAAGCCGCAAAACCAACAATCACATTAGGTTCGTATTCATAACAATTAAACAAATGAATAGCAGTATTTAATCCGATTTTTGGACCAATGCCTTCAAAATTATTCGTAATTTTTTCACGCGTAGAAGTAGAACCTTGATAAGCTGCATAGATCCTTTGATTGATCCATCCTCCCATTAAACCAACAATGGGTTGCAATGTGACAAAGGCGGCAGGTGAAAATGATTTGCCGATATTTGCATCGATAATATTGTAATAAATCGTTTGTCTGACTTGACCTGATTGATATAAATAGGTACCTGGTGGAAAGGGTTTTGCCGTGACACTGCCTAAAAAAGAAGGTTGTAAATGACCTATTGCTGAATCATTGGTAGAAGCATAAAGATGAGTAAGAGACAATAAACCATCCCATTCACCTTGATGCGTGATGCCAATTCGAAATCCTGGTGCATAATTAAAATCAATCGTTTTATAAGTCACCGATTGTTTAGGCAATGTTTCTGAATTGTTATAAACCCAATCATTTGTTTCTGTGGGTCGCCAATCAAGCGCATCCAAGAAAATGCCGAATGCAGCATAAGTGCCGCTTGAAAATAACAATGTCAGTAATATTATAAGTCGATAGCAATACCGCATGTTGCACCTTGTAAAGTCAAATCACCTTGGGCCGGCAGTTGTTGCACTGCGATGAGTCTTAATTGGTTGGACCAATACTGCACTTCGTAACCTAATTGCGCAGTGATGGTTGAAGTTCCGTGATGTGTCCATTCGAATCCCAGAAAATAATCCATCATCAATGAACCGAGCTGCGCTTGATTTAGGGTTGTCGCAATAGTTGTTTGTGTTGTAAAAAGCGTTGCTGGTCTTTTATACGTATCTTTCATGTCCCATTTGCCGTATAAAAGCGCCATACTGACATCACCAACAAGATTAAAATTGGGATAAAAATTCCATTTCGCATTTAATCCAAGCGTGGGGCCAAGACCTGTAAAATCACTAATGACTTTTTCAGTGGATTGATAGAGGATGGCATTCCACGTCGCTTTGATTTCTTGATTAATCGATCCACCTTTTAAACCAATTTTAGGTGAGAGCGTGAGTGTGTTTGCAACTTTAAAATGCCGGCTGATTTCTAAGTCGAGCATATTCATGGCTAATTGCCAGTTAGAACTTGCACCAGCAAATAAATCACCTGAAATAAAAAAACTGCCGCTAAAAAATAATGACGAGACGAGACCTGAACCAACAGGAATATTCTGTGTATTTTGCGTTGCAAAATAAGTCCAATATAAAGTTGAATCCCAAAATTGATTGTCAGATAAATAAGATAATCCTGCTTTTACACCAGCTCGCGTGGGATACGTGTTCAAGCTGTCGCGCACGTTTGTTTGTCCTGGCGGTGCGCTAATTGTCGTGACCCAAGCTGAGTTGGATTCAGAAGCTTGCCATGCCAGTAAATCCACAAAGGGTTGCACAGTGCCTGCTGCAACGATCTGAGGCAATATGCTTAGTAAACATATCGTATATCCATATTTTTTTATCATATGTTTTCTTAGAAGTGATATTGAACTTCGAAATCTCCACCTTGAATGAAAGTTGATCGATTAAATCGTCCACCATTCAAAGAATAAAATTGAATTTGGTTAAACCAGGCTTGAACTTCATAACCAATACTTGCGCTTAAACTAGAATGCGCAAATTGTTTGGTCCATTGAAAGCCGAGTAAACCGCCTAACATGGGGGCTGCACCGTTAACACTGCTTACGTTTATATTGATATTCACGGGCGTGTTATTAGCGTAAATATCGCTGAAGTGCCAATGACCATAGAGTAGTGCACCAATAAAATTCCCCATCAAACTGATAGATTGACTGTTACCTGGAAAGAGCGGCCAAGTGGTATCAATGCCAATAGAAGGACCTATACCAAAAAAATTATTTTTAAGATTCTCTGTGGCTGATGAAAAAGTGGTAGGCGTCGTGGGATGATACCAATTCGAAAAAATACTTTGATTAATGGAGGCTAATCTGAGACCAACATAAGGATGAAATTGTAATTCATGTTTTAAGTTGAAACGATGACCGGCAATAAGATCCAGTGTTTTGTAATAAAATTGCCAGCGAATAGCAGCGCTTTGATAAGTTGGTCCGAGTGAAGCGCCATTCGTATTGTTAGCAAAATAATTGCCGTCGAATGATGATGCCACAACGCCTTGCGCTTGACTGGTTGCAAGCGTGTGATACGTCGTGTAAATGAGTGCGATATCGTGACCAGTTGAGGCGAAAACATAGCCAATACCAAGACGTAAACCTTTGTTCCATTCGAATGGTGCAGGGATGATGCGTGCGGGTACGGATAATCCAGCGGGAGGAATGACTTGCGCCCAATTATCAGCGCCGCCTTCTCTTACTTGCCAACTGATCACATCGATAAAAATAGTCGATGTTCCTGCTTGCGCATTTGCAATCAAAATAAAAAAAAGAAAAAATCCTAACAGCCTTTTCAAGCGAAACTCCCTGGCCAATGAGAAAACATTTTTGTAGAGAAAAGTTTTTACTGGATTGTACAAATAGAGTCAAGTGAATGTGTGGAGCAATGTATAAAAAATTTGTTACAATGAGCTTGCATTTTAAGGCGAGAAAAATGTACATCAAAACGCACATAAAGAACGTCCCCTCTCCTCCAGCGTTTTTTTGCTGGAGGAGAGGGTTAGGGAGAGGAGGGGAAACATATGATTACCACCCTAACCACAAATGAAATAGTTGAAACCATACACGGCCCAAGCGGTCTCTTAGAAATTGCTGTGTGTACACCAGAAGAAATTACACGAAATGCTTGGGGCATTATTTGCCATCCACATCCTTTGTATGGCGGCACGATGTATAACAAAGTTGTTACGACATTAGCGAAAACATTTCAAGGCTTAGGCGTGAGTACCATTCGTTTTAATTTTCGTGGCGTGGGTAGAAGCGAAGGAAAATTTGATCAAGGGAGAGGAGAGTTAGAAGATTTATTAGCCGTGATTGATTGGGCGCAACAAATTCGTTTGAGCAAAGAATTATGGTTGGGTGGTTTTTCATTTGGTGCGTGTATTGCAGCAAAAGCAGCAACGCAAATTCCTGTTTCAAAATTAGTGACAATTGCGCCAGCGGTTGAACATGTTGAAATGCAGCATTTACCGCCGATTACAGCGCAATGGGTATTAGCGCAAGGCGATAAAGATGATGTCGTTTCTCCGAAAGCCGTTTATGATTGGATCGCAACGCGTGATCCCAAACCAATGTTGCTTCGTTTTCCTGAAGCAGGACATTTTTTTCATGGGCAGTTGGGGGAGTTGAGAAGAAAATTAGAGGAGTGTTTATGAGTTTAGGTAGAGATGTTGGTTAATTAAATACTGATGCTGTCACAGCGGATTGTGAGCATGAATAAAATTTGTAATAGCTGATGTTATTTCATCATGAAAAATTTCATTTAATGCATGACCCATATTTTCAATAATTAACAGCTCTGACTTTGGAATGGTATCTAACAATGCTCGTCCATGAGCAATAGGTAACATAGGATCTTCTGATCCATGAATTATTAGTGTGGGAATATCAACTTTTTTTAAAAGCATAGTCCGGTCTTCAGGAGTAGCAAAACAAGCTTTACCATGATTAAATTGTGCTACGTGGTCTCGAGTACGATTATAATGCTTTGTAACCAAGGATCGCCAATAAGCCTCATCAAAATATACCTTGCTTCCATTTAGTAATTTCCAAGTTTGAACGGAATAATCAATTACACCATCAGGCGTATCTATATTTGTAGGTGGAGTTGCAAAAAATTCAAGGACTTCTTTTTTAGGTTTAGGTAAATTACTAGGAATATCTTCCCCGGCAAGAGCCTTCATCAAAATCATATGATTTGGTGTTGTCATTATTAAAGTTTCTGTAATTAATCTTTCAGGATGACTAATTACAATCAATTGAACAAGATAACCACCCATAGATAAACCAACCATATTTGCTTTGAATATATTGAGATGGTCTAATAATCCAAGCGCATCTTGTGCTAAATCATCTAAGGTGTAAGGATTTTTTTCATAGTCTATACAAGTTGAGAAACCTGTATCACGATGATCGTAACGAATAACATAAAAGCCATGATTAGCAAGTGCTTTACAAAAATTATCTGACCATAGGATCCCTTGTGATCCCGCACCCATGATTAATAGAATTGGACTATGTTCACTTGCTCCAAAGGTTTCATAAAATATCTTTACTTCATTTAC
>JABDCN010000002.1:95285-119620 GCA_013288125.1 Gammaproteobacteria bacterium | reverse complement strand
ATTTCGTCTACATCCTTCCGTAAATAATCTCTTAATGCGCGAATGACAGCATTGCCTTCTTGATAAATGAGAAAAGGTGCAGAACGCTCAGTGCCGGTTTTTTGGATGATGTCCCATAGTCGTAATAAAATTTCTAAATCCCATTGTAATTCTTCTTGAGAACGTCCGCCGCCTGCTGTTCGAATGATTAATCCCATGCCGTCTGGCACATGCAAGACGCTAAGTACGTCATGTAGTTCGTCTCGTTCATCGCCTTCAATACGACGAGATACGCCGCCTGCGCGTGGATTATTCGGCATGAGAACGAGATAGCAACCAGGTAGTGTGATAAAGGTGGTTAAGGCGGCGCCTTTGTTGCCGCGTTCTTCTTTTTCGACTTGAACAATCAGTTCTTGGCCTTCTTCCAATACTTCATTGATACTGGGACGTCGTCCGTTATCTATATAACTACTCTTGAAACAAGAGCGCGCCACTTCTTTAAGCGGCAGGAACCCATGACGACCTTCGCCATAATCGATAAAGGCAGCTTCTAAGCTGGGTTCAATGCGTGTGATGACGCCTTTATAAATGTTTGATTGTTTTTGTTCGCGAGAGGTAGATTCAATAATTAAGTGATAAAGATGTTGGCCACTTGCTAACGCGATACGCAACTCTTCATGTCTGTGAGTTGCATTAATAAGCATTCTGTTCATAATATCTTCCAATTAAGTGCGTAAGGCTTGACATGAACAGAATGTCTTTTATAGTAGAGCAGATACCTTTCGTGCCGTTCTTTTGTGTGATCACTGATCATCAAGAGAATCATTCAGCACAGTACTTTCGGAAACCTGATCATTCATCAATTTAGTTCAAGCTTATGCTCAAACTTAAAAAATTCATTGCTCTTTTACCGCATAGCTATGCGTCATTTACTATAAAATCAATATTTCTTATCATGACATGCCTATCAGCAGGCTAAAAAAAATAGTAAAGTTCTATTGAGAATATACCTATATATTGAATTTATATCAATTAAAACCCTGGAATATAATATGAACAAATCTCCAACCTATAGATCAAAAGTTCGGATATCTACTATTTCTAGGGATGAAGAAGGTCAAAGAATAGACAACTTCCTTATTAATCAATTAAAAGGCGTGCCTCGTTCACATATTTATCGTCTCATTCGAAAAGGCGAGGTGAGGGTCAATAAAAAAAGGGTGGATAGCGCCTATCGTCTTATGCCAGATGATAAAGTGAGATTGCCGCCGGTATTTTTAGCTGAAAAAGGGAAGGTGGTGCCGCCTAGTCAACAAACAATAGCTTTATTGAAGCAGCATATTTTATATGAAGACGAGTTTCTTCTTATTATCAATAAACCATCAGGGATGTCCGTTCATGTGGGTAGTACGGTTAGACTCGGTGTGATAGAAGCAATGCGGCATTTGTATCCGCAATATCCACAACTAGAATTAGCGCATCGATTAGATTCGGAAACGTCTGGTTGTTTGATTTTAGCCAAAAGAAAAAGAATTTTAAGAGAGTTGCATACTTTATTGAGAGAAGGTCGGATGACTAAATTATATTGGGCATTGACGAAGGGCGTTTGGAAAAAATCAGAATTAAAAGTCGACTTTCCCTTACATAAAGATTATCAAGACGGGGGAAAGCACGTTGTTCGTGTTCGTGAAGGAGGGAAAGAAGCCTTAACCGTGTTTCATCCTATTAAAAATTTTGATGGGGCGTCATTAGTAGAAGCTAGACTTTACACGGGTAGAACACACCAAATTCGTGTGCATGCGAGTCATCAAGGCCATCCGATTGCTGCAGATGATCGCTATGGCGATACGGAATTTAATAAGCAGGTACATAAACAAGGATTGCGACGATTGTTTTTGCATGCACGTTCTATCGATTTTATTTTACCTTCTGAAAATCGACACATTTCAGTTATTGCGCCATTAGATGTTGAGTTAGAATCTTTTATTGAGAGGTTTAAATGATAAACGAATTTGAAGAACCAATTGAAAAAAAACATCAACGAGGTATTTACCTTTTACCAAACTTATTAACGACAGCTGCGCTCTTCGCGGGATTTTATTCTATCGTGGCTGCTATGAAAGGGCGATTTGAAATCGCGGCGATAGTGATGTTTGTTGCCATGATAGTTGATGGATTAGATGGTAGAGTAGCGAGGCTCACGAACACGCAAAGTTCGTTTGGCGCGCAATATGATAGTTTATCGGATATGGTCGCATTTGGTATTTCTCCCGCATTAGTCTTATATAGTTGGTCTCTTTATTCGTTAGGTAAATTAGGATGGTTTGCTGCTTTTCTTTATGCTGCGGCGACTGCATTGCGCTTAGCTCGATTTAATATTCAAGTGAGCGATAAAGCTTATTTTAAAGGATTGCCTTGTCCTTCTGCGGCTGGTGTTGTGGCAAGTATTGTTTGGATGGGAGATGGATATGGTCTCTCAGGCACCACTATTGCTATTCCATTAGCTATTCTCACTGTATTAGTTGCGAGTTTTATGGTGAGTACCATTCGTTATTATAGTTTTAAATCATTTGATTTTAGAGGTAAGGTTCCTTTCTTTACTGTTGTGTTGGCCGTGGTTGTGATTGCAGCCATTGCGCTTGAGCCGCCTGAAATATTGTTCGCTCTCTTTTTTATTTATTTGCTTTCGGGGCCGATTCATACGTTGTGGCAAATGCACAAAATGCGAAAACATCGATACAAACGCGATTCCTGATTTTTTTAATGGGTAGAATTATGAGAATATCTACTGAAAGTTACTGAGTTGAGTTAGTAGTACCACTGAATTAATTAAATAGTAAAATTAATTCTTTCATTAATTTTAATTTATGTTTAATATTTCACTTGTTATTTCTCAAACGTTTAGGTAACTTATAACTTTACTCTTTGAATGTGATCCGTGACGCAATCAGTTCAAAGGAGTGCGACTTAAAAAGATTTTCATAAGGAGATACGCATGAAGCTTTCAGTAATATCAAAACAAGTGTTAACAGCTGCGTTAGTATTAGCGGCTTCGACTAGTTTAGCCTTTGCAAAAAATTACAAAGGTGAAAACTATAAAGGTGAAGTAGAATGTCCAGCACCTGCTATGTTAATGGGTGGCTTCTACCTTGGTGCTCAAGTTGGTTATGATGTTTATGACGGCAAGGTCACGACACCTGTGTCTAGTGCTAAGATGTTTGTTCCTGGCTGGTTAGGTGGTTTATTCTTAGGTTACGGCCAATACTTCACTAATTGGTATTTGGGCGGTGAAATCTTTGGAAACTGGGCCAATGCAAACAATAGCGAAAACAATCCTTCGTACTATACTAAATTCCAAGCAAATTCAAACTATGGTCTTAGTATATTACCTGGTATTAAAGTTAATGACACAACCTTGGCATATCTTCGTTTAGGTTGGAACTGGGCCAACGTGAAAGGAAGAGCAACAAATAAAACTGTTGTTCCTAATGTTTCTGGTAGCAATACCAAAACCGTTAATGGCTTCCAGTGGGGTCTTGGTATGGAAACATTAATTGTTGGCAATTGGAGTGTACGTGGTGAATATAATTACACCAGCTTCAATTCGTTCCATGCTAATACGCCAACAGGTGTTAAATTTAGTCCAACTGATAACCAAGTATTGTTGGGCGTTGTTTATCACTTTGCCTAATCAATTGGTTCGTAGAATAGAAAGGACAGGTTTTACCTGTCCTTTTTTATTTCTGCATCATGCATCATATATAGATAGCTAGTTCTTAGAATGAGTGCGTGCAAAATCATCAATTTAATGTTAATATTTATACCAAATTGATTTTTTAATATGAGTTTTGTACGATGCTGGCTTTATTTTCCTTCAATCGCGTCAAACTTATAGCAGTTATTTATGTAATGCTTGCATTCTGCTTAAGCACGTATGCAGCATCAATACCCGCAAAATTATCAATCGATCGTTTACAATTAGTCACACAACAAATCAATTTACTTAAAAGTCGATTAAATCAAAGTGAGCATGAATTGGGAGAATTGCGTCAGCAATATAACCAAGAAGTTTCGGATGATGTTGTTTTAAATGCGAGTAAAAATTTATTAAATAAAGCAAAGTTAGATATTTTAGTAAATCAATCCAACTTAGATAGCATCAACATTGAAATAACGGACTGTCAGCAAGCCATTAATTGGTTAGAAAAAAATATTCAAGAAATTCAAAATCAGTTAGATGTTTTTAATGTTTTTGGATTAAAAGCCATAAAAAACGAGGCAGCCAGTATTAATGAATTGCATACTGATTTATCCTATCAAACGAAATTATTAAATTTAGAAAAAATACGCATTGATTATTTGCATCAATTACAAAAAGTCGTTAGCGATGCACTGTCTTTTAAAAATGACCACTATAAATATCTCGATAATCAATTAAAATCCCGCAAAATGATGTTAATGAAGCAACAACAAGTCAACGATGAATTGGCTTATCAAGAGCAGCAAAATTATTGGCTGCAAGAGCTTAGTGTTTTATCAACGCGTATTTCACAGATTGACCCGATTAAATCGAGAGAAAGGTATGCTTCAACCGAGCGAGATATATTTTACGCTAATGAAAATGCAAATTATGCGTATACGCAATCTTTAATTGCACGATACAAAGATCAAGTACAACAAATGAAATTAGCTGTTTTTAGGACGAATTCTATCAGCTTGCTTAATCAAATGAGTGATCAAGTTCAAGCTTTAAATAAGCAAATCTCACGATTAGAAGATGTTTTAAAATCTCGAACAAAAATGCTCGAGCAACATGTCGCTGATTTATCGCATAAGAATAATCATTCTGAAGGTATATTGATTTATTCGGAAAAATTATCAGAAATTGTTTTGCAATATAAGGTGGCTGATAAAGAATTAAATCTTTTAGCAGAAGAATTAACGAAATTTCGTTCCAGTTTGGATAAGTCTTTGCAATATGAATTATCTGCGCGTCAAGGACTACCTATTTTTGAATTAAAAACATTAATTGAAATAGGCCGTGAAGTATTGCGAGTACCAACATTAACATTTCAAATCACAAAAAATGTGTCAACCAAACTCATTAATGGTTTTCAAGCGGCAAGTTGGATGAAATGGACTTTATTTGCATTAATAGAATGTTTGTTTATATTCACATGCATAAAATCGCATCAGATTATTGCTAATATGCAAAAACGTTCTTCACTCGAACAAGAAAAAATTAATTCTCGTTGGTTAAGCGCACAATGGACTCGTCGACACTTCATCGATCTTGCCTTCATTGCAAATATCTGCGGTTTATTTTGGTTTTTTGGCGTGCCATCTCAAAATTATTTTTTCATTATTTATTTAACAGCTGTTTGGCTTGTATTTAAAAGTATCAAGGTCATTGCGCATCTTTGTTTGGTTGAGGCAACTCAAGATACGACTGGCCATGATGCACGTTTATATCGTCAATTAAAATGGATTATTGCGATTGCAGGTGTGATTACAGCTGTCACGGTGTTTGTTCATTTACTTCCATTGGTTTACGAATTGAAAACATTGTGCAATCGTTTATTTTTATTATTAATGATGGTGGTTTCATTATTGTTATTAAGGTCCTGGGATATTGCACCTAATTTAATTCTCTCGCATAGTGAAGCCAGTCATCCTTATTTGCAAAAAAGTATTCGATTAATCGGCATTTTAGTTCCGCTTTTAATGTTTGCGAATTCAGTGATTGGTTTGTTTGGATACTTAAATTTAATCATGACGGTTTCTTGGTATGAAGGTATATTTTTAATTATTTTGGTTGCCTATCTGATAACGCGTGGATTATTAAGCGATGGCATGGAGCAGCTTTATCGTTGGATGATTCAATATGTTAATAATGGTTGGTTATGGACGGAAGCATTTTTAAAACCATTAGATAAAATTTTAAGAATCGCTTTGTTTTTTGGTGCGTGTGGTGTGTTATTTTTATTGTATGGATGGGACCAACAATCTCCTGTCGTTCAATTATTAATTTTTCTTGTCAATTATAAATTAGCAAGCATATTAAATACCTCGATTACGCCGCTCAGAATCATAGAATTAGCTGCAGTGATTGCTATCTTTTATTGGACGGCAAAATGGACGCGTGAATTTGTTTATCGCTTATTATTATCGCGTACAAAAGATATGGGTCTTAGAAATTCGATTGCCATTTTAAGTCAATACACTGTGGTCATGATTGCTGTTTTTACTTGTTTACGATTGTTAGGTATCGATTTACAAGCCTTAGCGTACGTGGCGAGTGCTTTTGCTTTCGGTGTTGGTTTAGGTTTGCGAGATTTGGCAAATAATTTTGCATCAGGATTTTTAATCTTATTAGAAAGACCTTTGCGTGTTGGTGATATTGTCAATATAAATAACATGGAAGGTGAAGTGATGAATATTGGCGGGCGCGCAATTACAGTCAGAACGTGGGACCACATGGAATTAGTGGTTCCTAATGCTGAAATTTTTAATAAAGCTTTCACTAATTGGACGGCACATGACAATGTGGTGCGAACAGTCACGCATATCAAAATTGGCAGACAAGATAATCCGCATGAAGTTGAAAGTCTTATACAAAATGTTTTAGCGCAGCATAAAGATGTGTTGAAAGATCCGCTGCCGGAAGTATTCTTAAGAGAGATGACGGAATCATTAATGGATTTTGAATTACGTTATTACGTTAACATTCGTCAAGTGCATTCTCGTACGGCTGTCTTGCACGCCGTATTGATGAGTGTATGGGATGCTTTTTCATTGCATGGTATCAAAACGCCTCATCCGCAACGCGAAATTCTGCTGCGTAGAGAACCACCTTTAGCTGGCGTGTCGGACCAAATTATCGAACAACCGAATTAATAAAACGGTGCCAGGCACCTTATTCCAGAATAAAACGGTTCTAGGCACCTTATTCCAGGACTTGTCATGCCAGCGAAAGCTGGCATCCAGTTTTTAATCAAAATGATAAGAATATTTTTTAGGCATTTTTTTAGGCTTGATTTGTTAATAAGAAGCATTGATAATGCCACTGAGAATAAAAGAGGAGAATATCAATGCCAACTTTAGAAGAAGAATATATAAAAAAAGGCGATGAAGCTTATATTAAAAAAAAATTATGATGAAGCACTAAAGTGGTATAAAAAAGCGATCAAGTTAGGTGGTCCTAAAGCATATTACGTTTATGGTGTTCTAGGGAATTATTATTATAATATACGAGACGATTATGGCAATGCAATAACGAATTATACCAAGGCCATCTCATTGAGTAATGATTTAAAAGATAAACTTATAATATTGAGGAACCGTGGAAGTGTTTATTATCAGCGAGGAGATTACGATAAGGCATTAGATGATTATACTGAAGCCTTTAAACTAGATTCAAACAATTTACGTATTCTTTTTTGCCTAGGAAGAAGTTACTATCAACAAGGAAAATTTAATGAAGCACTAAAATATTTTAATTTAGCGCTTGCATCTAGTTTAGATGACTCAGATATTTTACATAGTAACAGTTACGACTTTAAAGGACATATTTATTACATATTAGGAAACTATCAAGAAGCGATAAAAATGCTTGATAAAAGTATTGAGAAAGCCACAAATGCTAATAATACAAATGATGATAATGCTTATGTGTTCCGCGGAAAGGTTTGTCGTCAGCAAGGAGATTATGAGGGGGCAAAAAGAGCTTTTAATAAAGTTATCTTGATTAGCCCATCTGCTTCATATGGTTATAACCAAAAAGGAATGACTTATTATCAACAAGGAAATTATGATAAAGCAATTAAAAATTTTAATAAAGCAATCGCTCTTCATCCTCATTATGATGATCATCATTATAATAATTTGGGAGCGGCTTATTATCAGCAAAAAAAATTTGACGAAGCCATAAAAGCGTATAGTAAAGCGATTGAGTTAGAACCGAAAAATGACTATGCTTATTTTAATCGAGGAACTATCTATTTCGAGTACTATGAATATGCATGTTCTCATCCAGAAATAATTGAACATGATACACAAAAATTAAATGCTATATTGACAAAACAACCGAAGATTTTTCTCATGTTCAGTCACTTAACTGTATAGCTGAAGAACGTTGTGTTCTTGCAAAAAGTGTTAGACTGAAAGACACGCCTTTACATCTTGCAATCAAAATGGGCAATGTAAGTTTAGTCGCTATGCTGTTAAGATTAAAAGTCGATCTTTCTGTTAAAAATACACAAGGTGTTTCAGCAATAGCATTAGCTTGTCAAACCGGCAATGCTGAAATTGTAGAGTTATTATTAACAAAAATAAATTTTATTCAATTAGTGCTCTTGCAAGAAGTGCAGCAACATCTTCCGCAAAAATCATTTTTTCAATTGACATCTAGAGGATCTGATATTGAATCTATTGATGTAGAATTAAAACAAACCAATTTTGAAGATAAAGATTCTGTGAGTTTTCATTTTAATAAAATTAATACTATCATTGAAAAACACGCTGCTAGTTCAGCTGATTCATTTGCTAGCCAATTTGTGAAAAAATTTCAGGAAGTTAATAAATTACTAGTTGAATTTAATTTGTTTTATACGCCTATGCAACAGTCTTATACTAACACTCAAACTCAAACTCTTTCATCATCTTATGCGAATCCCTATCACATGCAAACAATTGGCAGTCAAGTCACACAAGGACCTCATTTTCATAAACAACCTGTTGCAGGTCCGGCGCTCAATCTTGTTTATCAACATGATGCGCGAAAAACGTTTCAAACACGAAGGACGCTTACTCCTCAATAGCACTATCCTCTGTAGTCCTTGACTCCCCATTTCTCAATAGCACTATTCTCTGTAGTCCTGAGGATTGGGGACAGTCATTTTGGCAATGGCTTGCCAAAATAACTTCCCCAATCCTCAGGACTTTCAAGGCCTGCGTTAATTTGACTGTTGATGAGATATTACTTGGCTAAAACGGTGTAAGGTCGAAAATTAAGTTCAGTTTCATTATTCCGTGATGTCACTCTGACCCGTCGTCCCGCGGCTTGTCCGCGGGATCCAGAAATAATTATCAAAACCTCTGTATTTTCTCTGGATCCCGCGGACAAGCCGCGGGACGACAGGTCGATGTGATGTCGCGGGAAGATAAAACGGAGCTTGATTTTCGAGCAATTACACTCGGAACTTGCCAGTCAAGGAGGTCGGGAGAGTTATTTTGGCAAGTCAGCGCAGCGAGCCGGAGGCAAGCCATTGCCAAAATGACTGCTCCCGACTTCCTTGACTACAGAGAAAGAGAACATGTGTTCAATACAAAGGAATCTGTTCAATACAAAGGAATCTGTTCAATACAAAGGAATCTGTTCAATACAAAGGAATCTGTTCAATACAAAGGAATCTGTTCAATACAAAGGAATCTGCTCAATACAAAGGAATCTGCTCAATACAGAGAAATACCTATTCAACACAGAGAAACACGTGAATAAAGACAATCTCACTTTTCCAGTATAAAATCACCCATATTCAATTTTTTGGAAATGATAATGACCGATATACTTGAAATTGCCCGTCATGATTTACTCGACCCAACAGGGCTTACAGATACCGAATTACAGCGTGTTTTGCATCAGCTGGTTAGCCGCCAAGTAGATTACGCTGATCTTTATTTTCAATCTACTTATATGGAATCCTGGGTATTAGAAGAAGGTATTATCAAAGGCGGGAGCTTTGATATTGATCGAGGCGTAGGCGTTCGGGCGCTCAGCGGCGAAAAAACAGGTTTTGCTTACGCAGATGACATCATTTTGCCGGCTTTACTTGAAGCTGCATCAGCTGCTCGCAGCATAGCCAAACAGGGCGGCGATCAGCAAGTCAAAGCATGGCACAAATTGCCCGGTCATCATTTGTATCAGCCCATCAATCCGCTGCATTCACTTTCTGAGCAAGATAAAGTGAGTTTATTGCAAAATGTGGATCAATATATTCGTGATAAAGATTCGCGAGTGATACAGGTTAATTTGAGTTTATTTGGTGAATATGAATCGATCTTAGTTTTGACTAGTGATGGCACCCTTGCAGCGGATATTCGTCCTCTCGTGCGTTTTAATATCAATTTAATCATCATGCAAAATGGCCGCCGCGAATCCGGTCATGCGGGTGGAGGCGGCCGTGTTGATTATCATACCTTTATCGAAAATAAACTTGCTTATGATTTTGCCGATGAAGCATTACGTCAAGCGATTCTCAATCTTGAAGCAGTTGATGCGCCAGCAGGTCCCATGATGGTGGTTTTAGGTGCAGGATGGCCGGGTGTTTTATTGCATGAAGCGGTAGGGCATGGTTTGGAAGGCGATTTTAATCGTAAAGGCATTTCTGCATACAGTGGCCGCATGGGTCAGCAAGTTGCAAGTTCGTTATGTACTATCGTTGATAATGGCACGCTTCCTGCTCGTCGTGGTTCTTTAAATATTGATGATGAGGGAATACCTACGCAAAATAATGTTTTGATTGAGCATGGCATATTGCGTCAATACATGATGGATAAACGGAATGCTCGCTTGATGAATACCGTTTCAACGGGTAATGGACGACGTGAATCTTACGCACATATTCCCATGCCTCGCATGACAAATACTTACATGATGCCAGGCGAATCTATCCCTGAAGATATTATTGCATCAGTAAAAAAAGGCTTGTATGCCGTTAATTTTGGCGGTGGTCAAGTGGATATTACTTCGGGCAAATTTGTTTTTTCAGCCAGTGAAGCTTATCTCATTCAAGATGGGAAAATTGGCGCGCCAGTTAAAGGTGCAGTGTTAACGGGTAATGGTCCTGATGTTTTAACTAAAGTATCCATGGTGGGTAATGATTTAAAATTGGATACGGGTGTTGGGACTTGTGGTAAAGACGGACAAAATGTGCCAGTCGGCGTAGGGCAGCCTACGCTACGTGTCGATGAATTAATTGTTGGTGGAACACAATCATCATGAAATCAATAGAAAAATCCTCATTAAATTCCAATCAGTTAAAAGATATTTCTCAACTTATACTTCAAGAAGCAAAACGCGCTGGTGCCGATCAAGCGGAAGTAAGTGTCGCAACGAATAAAGGATTTACCGTCAGCGTGCGAGAAGGTGATGTTGAAACAGTAGAATATCATCAAGATAAAGGCATAGAAATTGATGTCTATGTCGGAAAGCGAGTGGGTTCTGCGAGTATTTCTGATATTCGTCCTGAAGCTATTCGTTCTGCTGTTGAAGCAGCCTGTCATATTGCAAAATTTACAGATGAAGATCCTGCTGCAGGTTTGGCTGATAAAACAGAACTCGCATTTGATTTTCCACCATTAACATTAGCTTACCCTTGGTCACTTACTGTTGATCAAGCAATAAAATTAGCTTGTGAGTGTGAACGCGAAGCTTTGTCTTTTGATAAACGCATCATGAGTGCAGAACAAACTTCTATTACAACGGTAGGAGGTCATCATGTTTATGCTAATAGCAATGGTTTTTTAGGCGATTATCCTTACACGCGTCATGAAATCAGTTGTGTGTTAGTTGCAAAACAAGGCGAAGAAATGCAAAGAGATTATAGTTACAGTATTGCCTCTGATCCTAAACAACTTTCTTCCATTCATCATATTGCAAAAGAAGCAGCAGAACGAACCGTTAATCGCTTGGGTGCAAGACGATTATCTACCATGAAAACACCAGTTATTTATTTAGCCGAAGAAGCGAGAGGTTGGTGGGGAAATTTAATTGCAGCTATTTCAGGTGGTAGTTTATATCGTCAATCTTCATTCTTACTGGATCAATTAGATAAAAAAATATTACCTTCTTTTGTGCATATTCAAGAACAGCCGCATTTACCTCACGCCTTAGGCAGCGCACCTTTTGATGAAGATGGTGTTGCAACGCGCGAAAATATTTTTATTGATGCAGGTGTATTACGCAGTTATTCATTAGGTACTTATACAGCAAGAAAATTAGGGATGAAAACAACGGGAAATGCAGGCGGCGTGCACAATTTAATTATTCAAACAAGTAAAGAAGATTTAGCTGGATTATTAAAACAGATGAATAAAGGATTATTGATTACTGAAATGATGGGAAGCGGCACGAATTTAGTAACAGGTGATTATTCTCGCGGTGCAGGCGGATATTGGATAGAAAACGGAGAGGTCCAATATCCCGTTCATGAAATTACTGTTGCTGGTCGTTTACAAGAAATGTATGCCAATTTAGTGGCTATTGGAAATGATGTAGACGTGCGTGGCAATATTCGTACCGGTTCTATTTTAATTGATGGAGTAATGGTGGCCGGGGAATAAGATATCGGGACGTATTTTAATGTATAATAAAGATATATTAATGTGCAAACCGAGGCAAAAATGGAGATACGATCAGAGCGTATTCCTTGTCAATTTGCTGAATATATTACATTTGAGGGAGTGAGATTATTATCTGTTATCAATTTAGATGACAGAAGCTATCCTTTTTATCGATCAACGGGTGAAAACTCACAATATCTTTATACTTGGTTCCCGCTGGAAAAAATATCATTTGAAAAAAAGAAAGGATATCTCAAGAAACCACCTTCATTAATAAAATCGTCGCCAAACGCAATAGCAAGATTAAAAGTCAGCCCGCCGCCACCGACTATTGTTGAAATGAAAGCAGTGACAAAAGGTGAAGAAATATTAGTGATACGTCATGAAGATCAAACCTATACTTTAGGATTTAGTAATGCAAACGCAGAATATGAAGAAAAATTCATTCAAGATGATGAATTTTGTTCATGGATGAATGAAATCAAAAATGAAAAAGATATCATAGATAAATATCAAATAGAAAAAATTAATTTATTGATCGATCAATTTGGCGGTTATCAGCCTTATGCTGAAGGACATACCCTTCACCAATTAATAAATTTTTTTAAAGGGAGATATGATCCAGCCTTTATTGAGTTTCTCTACGTAAATGATTTATTTTTTGAAATGAAAGATAAAAAACAAAGCCCTATTTATGGATGTTTGGGACGGTTTGGAAATATAGAATGCATGTGTATTTCTTATATGATTGGCGGCGGATTTTGGAGGACAAAAGAATCTGAATTGGTAAAAGAATATATTACGCAAGTTTATTCAGCTCAATTAAGGCAATTATCAGATCTGCTTAGCGAACAGATTTATGCTTTTAAGCATCCTAAGGTAAGTTATCTGTTTGAATATTTTCAGGGTAAATTAGATCGTGAGCAAGAAGAAGCGTTTGAACATTCAATTAATCAATTTTTAAATGCTTCAAAGCAGTATCAAGAGGTTGGTTTTTTTTATGATTTTAATCGTTCGCCTATACATCATATCGAAAATGCTATTGCAAATGTGAAAAGTATTCTTGGGAAAGATTCAACCTTAATCAATGAAATAGAAGAAATAGATTTGAGTGATGGCAACCAAGTTCAAAAACTTATTCATAGCTGCAATGAAGTATTACATAAAATTGATAAATTTGATTCTCAAACAATGTCACTAGAAAATGGTATTGATTCGCTAAAAAACGCATTACAACATTTATTGATACACAAAAATTTTTTCCGCGTTGATCAATATGATATTAATTCAAATGGTATGTGTTTGAATTTTTCATTTCCGTATCTATACGATCAAAAAGAAATGTTATTAAATTTAGAAGATTATTTACATTTTTTATTTAAACAACAGCCGCAATTATTTACTTGGGAATTAAAAACAAGTGACTCTCCACCTCATGTGGAACTTATTTGCCACTCAACGGAGGCGAAGAATAGTTTGATGGCGAATTATGCCTTTGTGAATATCTTGAAAGAAGCTGGCATGGTTGATGATAGACTTCAATATCAATTAAAGTGTTTGGCTATTAATCAAGCTGAACCAAGTAAGTTATCAAAGCATGCTGCTGCTATTCAGCAATTTCAAGTGATACATGATCAAATGGTTGGACATATTAATAAATTAGATAAAGAACAATATGGGCATTTCTTATTTGAATCAAGACGTGAGAATAAAATAAAGAAATTACGATTACTTCGTTCATTAGAGCCTATTTTAAATCAAATATTGAATAGTACAAAACTGAATGCAGACTTTCTTGAATCGCAGTTAAGCGTATTAGAAGCGCAAATTAAATTAATTAGACAAGATACAACGTATGATAAAAATGTTCTTGATTCTAAAACACGTAAATTTGTTGAAGAATTAGAAAAAATTATTCTATCGATACCTCTTGCACAAGTACTTAAACCGACTTCTTCTCATTGAGGTGTGTTGATGCCAAAAAAAAACCTTGACGATCAACTCGACGCCTTCCAGAAGGCCGTGACAGGCACTAAAAAGCTCACCACCAACAAGGTCCGTCTCGCCTCTCGTATTAAACCGCCCGTGTCAGCACCACGCAAACCCGTTTCTGAACCGTTAATCGTTGATGAAACATTGTCTCTTGATCCTGTGACTAGCGAGGGAACCCTGTCTTACAAGCACGCCAGTATCTCTCACAAAATTCTTCGCCATTTACGCAAAGGCCAATATGATATTGAAGCTGAATTGGATTTGCATGGGCTCTCTGTGGAACAGGCAAAACACGCAGTTGATGATTTTTTGCAGGCATGCTTGCATCAACAGGTGCGAGTAGCATTGATCATTCACGGCAAAGGTCGCTATCACCAGCTGCCCATTTTAAAAAACAAGCTCAATCATTGGCTGCGCTCTCTGCCTGTCGTACTTGCATTTTGCTCTGCCGATGCGACCCATGGCAGTCGCGGCGCAGTTTATGTTCTCTTAAAACAGAAAGTTGCTGATTAATAACTCACCTTACGCAGTGTTGTCATCCTGAGGCCTGCGAAAGCAGGTCGAAGGATCAATACAATACGCTTATGACATTTGTTAGTGATCCTTCGACCTGCTTTCGCAGGCCTCAGGATGACGAGGGGCTAAGCTGTTACGATTAATATACTAATTCCACTTCTTCATTTTTTAACTTTAATTGCTCTCGCAATAACACCAACAAAGCTTCTGTTGGTTTGACTAACCATTTTTTTCCCAATGTTATTTTTGTTTGCGACTGATCAGGTGAGGGATAATGTATGATGACAGGGCAATTTCCACTACTATATTTCATTAATAAATTTTTTAAAATTTCCGTATTAAAATCTTGAATATTATTTATTCGTATTTGTAAATATTTACTGAACCGTTCACGTGCTTGATCTATATTTTTTATTTCTCTGCAAATAATGCGTGCTTGATTACTAAAATCATCAAGACCCACTTCGCCTTCAATAATGATAATTTCATCTTCATTTAATAAATTTCTGAATTTATGATAACAGTCAGAAAAACAAACCGCTTCAATTTGTGAGCCGCTATCTTCTAAAGTTAAAATGGCAATTCTATCACCGCGTTTTGTTTGACGTGTTCGTACTTGCGTAATCATGCCCGCTACACATACTTGTTGTTGACGAGGATGCAAATCAATCAAGCGGCAAGTGGTAAAATGTTTAAATTCATTCATAAATCGATTGAGTGGATGCCCTGTCAAATAAAATCCCAATGTTTCTTTTTCACCTTGTAATTGTATTTGTTCGTTCCAAGGAGGCGCATTAACATATAACGCTGTGTTATCTTGCGCTTCATTCATGCCAAATAAATCTCGCTGCTTATACAATTGATTATGTGCAGTTTGTTCAGCTTGTTGTAATGCTTGGTTGAGAGATGCCATTAAAACATATCGATGTGGATGAATTAAATCAAAAGAACCAGATTTAATGAGTGCTTCTAAAACACGTCGATTGGCTTTTCGTAAATCAATGCGCTGACAAAAATCAAATAAATCTTTAAATTCGCCATTTTTTTCTCGTGCAGAAATAATATTTTCAATGGCAGCTTGACCTGCGCCTTTAATAGCACCTAATCCATACATTAAATGTTTGTCATCGATGACATGAAAATTATAATGACTTTTATTGATATCAGGCGGAATGATTGTCAATTGCATGGATTGACAATCGTTGAGAAAGGCGAGCATTTTATCTGTTCTATCCATATCGGCAGATAAAACAGCAGCCATAAAAGCAGCGGGGTAATGTGTTTTTAACCACGCTGTTTGATACGCAATTAAAGCGTAAGAAGCGGAATGTGATTTATTAAAACCATAACCTGCAAACTTTTCCATTAAATCAAAAATATGATTCGCAAGTTCTGTATTAACGTGATTTTTTTGAGCGCCATCACAAAATATCGCGCGTTGTTGTGCCATTTCTTCTGGTTTTTTCTTCCCCATGGCGCGCCGTAAAATATCAGCTGCACCGAGCGTATAACCTGCTAATACTTGAGCGATTTGCATGACTTGTTCTTGATATAAAATGACACCATAAGTTGGACGCAAAACGGGTTCTAAAGTAGGGTGTGGATAAATGACTTTAGCACGACCATGTTTTCGATTAATAAAATCATCGACCATGCCTGATTGTAAGGGCCCTGGTCTAAACAATGCGACTAATGCAATTAAATCTTCAAAACAATCGGGTTGCAATCGTTTAATTAAATCTCGCATGCCATGCGATTCTAATTGAAATACTGCAGTTGATTTGCATTCTTTTAATAATTGAAAAGTGCGAGTGTCGTGTAAATCAATTAAGCTAATATCAATAGGTGTTTCATGATGTTTTGCATTAATGATTTGTAAAGCGCGAGCAATAATGGTAAGCGTTTTTAGCCCTAAAAAATCAAATTTTACTAAGCCGATTGTTTCCACATCATCTTTATCAAATTGTGTGACAGGATGATTTGATTCATTAGGCTCGCAATAAAGTGGTACAAAATCAGTTAATTTACCTGGTGCGATAACAATGCCGCCTGCATGTTTACCTACATTGCGTGTCATGCCTTCCAATTTACGAGCGAGATCAATTAAGGTGCGCACTTCGTCTTCTTGTTCATAACGTTCGCGTAATAATGGTTCTTGTTCCATGGCTTTATCTAAGGTAATCCCTAATTCGAAAGGAATTAATTTTGCAATTTTATCGACGAATCCATAGGCATATCCAAGTACACGACCGACATCTCGAACGACGGCTTTTGCTGCCATGGTGCCATAAGTAATAATTTGCGACACACTATCGTGACCATGTTTTTCCATGACATAAGAAATGACACGATCGCGGCCAGCGATACAAAAATCAATATCAAAATCTGGCATAGAAACACGTTCAGGATTTAAAAATCGTTCGAATAATAATTCTAATTCGAGTGGATCAAGATCAGTGATATATAAACTATAAGCGACTAATGAACCAGGCCCTGAGCCACGTCCAGGCCCAACAGGAATATCATTTTCTTTCGACCATTTTGTAAAATCAGCAACAATTAAAAAATAACCTGCGAATCCCATTTTATTAATGACATCTAATTCACGTAAAAGACGTTGATCATATGCGTTTTGTTGTAATGAAGTTATTTTTGAATTGTTAAATTTGGTAGCTAATCGTTTTTTTAATCCTTGCTGAGCAATTTCATTGAGATAACTTTCTGCAGTATAACTTGGTGGAACGGGGAAGTCGGGTAATAAATTTTTTCCTAATGAAAAAATGACATTACATCGTTTTGCAATTTGAACGGTGTTGGCTAATGCTTCTGGCATGTCTTCAAACAAAGCTTGCATTTCAGTAGGGCTGCGTAAATATTGTTGATCAGTATAACGTTTTGATCGATGCGGATCGTTTAGTGTCACACCTTCATGAATACAAACTCGTGTTTCATGCGCTTCAAAATCAGTTGATTCGAGAAAGCAAATATCATTCGTTGCAACTAAGGGGACGTGATATTTTTCTGCAAGTGAGGCAGTTGCATGAATGAACATTTCTTCTTGCGGTCTTCCAACGCGACTGATTTCTAAATAAAAACGTTCAGGAAATAATTGTTGCCAATGTTGTAAGCATGTACGCGCTGCTTCACTATCTTGCGCTAATAACGCTTGTCCAATATCACCTGATTGGCCGCCTGATAATGCAATTAAGCCAGATGAATAAGTTAACAACCATTCTTTTTGTATGAAAGGTTGTCCGCTCGATTGACCCTTTAAATAACTTTGTGAAATGAGTTTTAATAAATTTTTGTAACCTATTTGGTTTTGACAAAAGAGTGTTAATAAAAAAGGTGACTCTGTGTGAGTAGGATTAGCTAAGTATAAATCTGCGCCGATGATAGGTTTAATTTTTGCTTGATGCGCTGCTTGATAAAATTTAATGGCGGCATATAAATTGCAATGGTCTGTGATGGCGATGCTAGACATTTGAAGCGCGGCTGTTTTTTCCATTAAAGATGGAATCGAGACTATTCCATCTTTTAAAGAATATTCTGTGTGTAGTCGTAAATGGATAAAATTTTGTTCCATTGAGTGTCCTTATGTTCTGTACAAAAAAATTTTATGGGGCCCGTCGCTTTGGGTATCCCACCGTGCTCGCAAGCTGCGCGCGGTGGGAGCCCTCCCTCTCGCTCCGCCCATAAAATTATTTTTGTACAGAGAGCTTTTGTATGAATTGGTCAGATTATAACAAGATTGCTTTTATCTTGTAGGATTTATTTCGTGCGGGATACTAGGTATGATAACCCATTTTCCATAAGGTTATTTAAACGGCATGAATATTAATTTCCTCGATTTTGAGCAGCCTATTGCTGAATTAGAAGCCAAAATTCAAGAATTACGGATGGTTGGCACTGATGCTGACATTAATTTGAGCGAAGATATTAACCGCTTAGAAAGTAAGTGTAATCAACTCATCAAAGATACTTTTAGCAAATTAACCCCATGGCAAGTGACGCAATTGGCGCGTCATCCTCAACGTCCACACACAATAGATTATATCAGCCGTATTTTTACTGAATTTGATGAATTATCTGGTGATAGAATGTTCTCAGCCGGCCCCTCTATTGTTGCAGGTATTGCGCGGCTTGATGGTCAACCTGTTATGGTTATTGGTCATGAAAAAGGACGTAAAACTCAAGAAAAAATTGAGCGCAATTTTGGTATGCCTCAACCGGAAGATTATCGTAAAGCCTTGCGATTGATGAAAATGGCAGAGCGTTTTAAGTTGCCCATTATTACTTTTATCGATACACCAGGAGCGTACCCGGGAATTGGTGCAGAAGAACGTAATCAGAGTGAAGCGATTGCACGTAATTTATTTGTTTTATCCACGTTGAAAACACCGATTATTTGTACGGTAATAGGAGAGGGTGGATCAGGTGGTGCGCTAGCGATTGGTGTTGGTGATCGCATATTCATGTTGCAATATGCTATTTATTCTGTGATTTCGCCGGAAGGATGCGCTTCTATTCTTTGGAAGAGTGCTGAAAAAGCTTCTGAAGCAGCTGATGCCATGAGTTTAACGGCAGATAAAATTTCAAAATTAAAATTAATCGATGGTGTGATTGCAGAACCATTAGGTGGTGCGCATCGTCATTATGATGTGATGGCACAAACATTAAAAACACATTTAGTAAAACAATTAGCTGAATTACAGCAATATCCTATCGCAACTTTATTGGCTGAACGTTACAAACGTTTAATGGCATATGGCGTTACTTAAAAGTGTTAATCGAACTTACTGGATTGCCTACAGCGGCGGATTAGATTCGCATGTTTTATTAGTGCTTTGTCAGCAGTTAGGCATGAATTGTCGTGCTATCCATATTAATCATCATTTAAGTCCGTTTGCAGATGAATGGGCATTGCATTGTGCTAAAGTGTGTGAGCAATTAAACATCCCTTTTATCTCTGAATCTATTCATATGGATAAAGCAAATGGCGATAGCTTAGAAGCCGTTGCGCGAGAAAAAAGATATGCCTTATTACAATCATATTTAGCGCCAAACGATGTTCTTTTAACAGCGCATCATCAAGATGATCAAGCAGAAACACTTCTTTTACAACTCACGCGCGGTGCTGGATTAAAAGGCTTAGCGGCCATGCCTTTATTAAAATCTTTTGGAAAAGGATATCTAGGGCGTCCATTGCTTTCTTTTACACGACATGAATTAGAAACCTATGCTTTAGAAAAAAAATTAAATTGGATAAAAGATCATTCGAATGATGATACTCAATTAACGCGAAATTTTATTCGCTTGGAGATGATGCCATTATTAAAAAAACGTTGGCCTGGTATTGTTCCTGTTTTATCTCGTACGGCCAAACATGTTGCAGAAGCGCAAGCATTATTAGAAGAAATGGCAGAAACGGATTGGGAGAAAGTAAAAGGTTTGGATCCTGCTACACTTTCTTGTTCCAAACTATTGCAGTTATCAGCATCACGTCAACGATTAGTTTTGCGTTACTGGATACAAAAACAAGGTTACGCACTTCCTAATACGAAAAAATTAGAAACCATTTGCCAAACGGTTTTATCGGCCAAGTTAGATAGAATGCCTTGCGTGAAATGGCAAAACGGTGAAATACGCCGGTATCGTGACCATCTTTATTTAATGCATACGTTGAAGCAAATCAATACTTCATTCGAGATGGAATGGAATATGCAAGACCCATTATATTTTCCTGGATTAGGCCAATTAAAGGCGCGTTTAGTGTATGGGCAAGGATATCGGATGGATATTAAAGCAGTGTCTGTCAGATTGCGTCAGGGTGGAGAGTGCATTGAAATACCAACCCGAGGCCGGTTAAGTTTAAAAAATATATTCCAAGAATACGGTATTCCACCGTGGATGCGAGATCGTATTCCACTGATTTATGTGAAAGATAAATTAATTGGGATCATGGGATATTTTATTCATGATGATTATCGTGTAAATAATCATCAGGAAGGCAGGGTGATAAATTGGGTCAATGTGTAAGGTTGGGCTTAATGTGTAGGTTGGGCTTAATGTGTAGGTTGGGCTGAGGCCTGCGAAAGCAGGTCGAAGCCCAACAAAGAAGCCCAACAAAGAACCCCAACAACCAAACCGAACCCCAACAACCAAAAAACCCAACTTCAACTCTACTTATGATGGTCGCCGCAGCAGCACAGATACTTGATCAATGCACCAAACCCAAGAATGGGTATCGCTGTATCAAAAAAGCCATGCAGCACAGGCATATTCATAAAATTCAATGACATATGATTGGCTAGTCCGGCAAGAATAGCAACAATGATTACAATAGCAACAAAGATACGCATTAACATGAGTGACAACCTCCTTGGTGGTAGAATTTTGATCCTTAAGACAGACTAAAGAGATATCGCTTTCGAGTCAAGAATTGCTTATATTAACGTGAATTCTGGGATCAATCTCAGTCTTGTCATGTCAGCCTGTTTTTAGCTGGCATCCAGTACTTTTCATTAAAGCGATACGACGACGATGACAAAATATATTTTTATTACTGGTGGTGTGGTTTCTTCTCTTGGTAAAGGCGTGGCAGCGGCCTCTTTAGGCGCGATGCTTGAAGCGCGTGGTCTTGCTGTGACCTTAATGAAACTCGATCCTTACATCAATGTTGATCCTGGTACGATGAATCCTTTTCAACATGGCGAAGTCTTTGTCACAGATGATGGGGCTGAAACCGATCTTGATCTTGGCCATTATGAACGCTTTGTTAGAATAAAAATGACTAAAGCGAATAATTTTACGACGGGTCGCGTTTATGCCAATGTCATCCGCAAAGAACGTAAGGGTGATTATTTAGGCGGGACAGTGCAAGTCATCCCGCATATTACTGATGAAATTAAACATTGCATTTTAAAAGGGACCAAAGGTGTTGATGTTGCATTAATTGAAATTGGCGGAACCGTTGGTGATATCGAATCGCTGCCTTTTTTAGAAGCTATACGACAAATGCGCGTGGAGTTAGGACGTCAGCATACTTTATTCATTCATCTCACTTTACTTCCTTTTATTCCAACGGCGGGTGAAGTTAAAACAAAACCAACACAACATTCCGTTAAAGAATTACGTTCTATTGGTATTCAACCTGATATTTTACTTTGCCGCAGTGACAGACCGATTTCAGATAATGCGCGTACCAAAATTGCACTCTTTACCAACGTAGAAAAAGAAGCTGTTATTCCTTTGCTTGATGTCGATTTCATTTATCAATTGCCTATCGCATTACATGAACAGGGATTAGATCGCACGGTTGCTGAGCATCTAGGTTTAGAAGAGAAAACACCTGATTTACATGAATGGGAAAGAGTAGTGGATGCTTATCGTCATCCTGATTCAGAAGTGACAATTGGCATGGTTGGAAAATATATTGATTTGGCGGATTCTTATAAATCATTATCTGAAGCATTAAAACATGCGGGTATACAAACACGAACACGTATTCATATTGAATATATTGATTCAGAAGAATTAGAAGAAAAAGGCACAGCTATATTATCTACTGTTGATGCGATTCTCGTTCCCGGCGGTTTTGGTAAACGCGGCATAGAAGGTAAAATTCTCGCAGCACAATACGCACGAGAAAAAAATATTCCTTATTTAGGAATTTGTTTAGGTATGCAAATTGCTATTGTTGAATTTGCGCGGCATCTTGCGAATATGCCAAATGCAAATAGCACCGAATTTAATCCTCAAACACCTTATCCTGTTGTTGCTTTAGTAACAGAGTGGATTAATGCATCTGGTGAACGTGAACAACGCACAGAAAAATCAGATGTTGGCGGCACTATGCGTTTGGGCGGACAAGCTTGTCTTTTGCAGAAGAATACACTCGTACAAAAACTTTATGGCAGTGATACGATTATTGAGCGTCATCGTCATCGTTATGAAGTGAATAACAATTTATTACCGCAATTAGAAGCATCGGGATTACTGGTATCAGGTCGATCCATGCAAGATAATTTAGTGGAATTAATTGAATTACCGAATCATCCTTGGTTTATTGGCTGTCAATTTCATCCTGAATTTACTTCCACACCGCGTGATGGACATCCTTTATTTGTTGGTTTTATACAAGCGGCGAAAGCTTATCGTGATAGCAAAAAAGTAATGCGAGAACAAATCAAATGAAATTATTTAATTTTCCGATTGGATTAACCCATTCTTTTTTCTTGATTGCAGGGCCTTGCGTGATTGAAAGCGAACAATTTGCGATTGATACGGCAGGTGAATTACGTGAAATTACATCTGCTTTGCAAATTCCTTTTATTTATAAATCATCATTTGATAAAGCGAATCGAACATCATCACGTAGTTATCGCGGGCCTGGTTTAGAAGAGGGTTTACGTATTTTAGAAGCAGTTAAAAAACAAGTAAATGTCCCAGTTTTGACAGATGTACATGAAGATACACCCGTTGATGAAGTCGCAAAAGTAGTTGATATGATGCAAACACCAGCATTTTTATGCCGTCAAACCAATTTTATTCAGCGAGTGGCAAGTCAAGGATTGCCTGTGAATATTAAAAAAGGGCAATTTCTTTCGCCGTGGGAAATGAAAAATGTGGTGGATAAAGCGCGCGAAACAGGGAATCAACACATCATGGTGTGTGAACGCGGTGCATCATTTGGTTATAACAATTTAGTCACAGACATGCGTTCACTTGCCATTATGCGCGAAACAAATTGTCCTGTTGTGTTTGATGCGACACATTCCGTGCAATTGCCCGGTGGCGGTGGTGATAAAACATTAGGGCAGCGTCAATTTGTGCCTGTGTTATCGCGCGCTGCGGTTGCGGCGGGTGTGGCAGGTTTGTTTATGGAAACACATCCGAATCCTGATGAAGCGCCTTCTGATGGGCCTAATATGTGGCCGCTTGATAAAATGCGCGCGTTATTGACGTTGTTGAAAGAAATTGATTTGGTGGTGAAGCGGTCGAATTATATGAGTGAGGATTTATAATTAGAATTATTTTTTCTGATTGATATTCGATACCTTATAAGGTACATGCAATACTTCTGCATGTACTACTTTCCTACCATTGTCATCAACTTCAATTTCGGTTGTTAAAGCAGGAAAAAAGTGAAGTCGATAATGACTAATGTCTACTTTTGCTTTGTATTGATCATCCTCTCTGACAATACATGTCTTACGACCTTGTGAAATGTTAACATGTCCCGGATCTCTAACATTGGGGTCATCTTCACTTGTTCCATAAATACATCGCTTAAATGTTTTATACAACGTTTTGTCTTTCCTATAATCCGTTAATTCTTTGATTTTTGCTTTATCAAAAAATAAATATTGATGTTTACAACTTGCTTTTAAATACCCATCATTTGAATGCAAGGGAATAATTGGGCATTTTTTATCTAAATAATCATAAATATATTCTTTAGGATTACCTATATCATCTATCTCTTTATCATCAACCCACTTAAT
>JABDCN010000002.1:1329-95185 GCA_013288125.1 Gammaproteobacteria bacterium | reverse complement strand
AAGGGAATAATTGGGCATTTTTTATCTAAATAATCATAAATATATTCTTTAGGATTACCTATATCATCTATCTCTTTATCATCAACCCACTTAATCGTTTGAAAATATTTATCATGCGCGTTAGCTGCATTTTCTTCTCGTGCCGCTTTAATTTCAGCAAGTAATTTTTCTTTTTTGGTCATGATGATGAGTTTTGATTTTTTTTCATGTTTTTTATGATTTTCTGGTGTCTCTTCTTCAGAGGATGAGGATGTGTTTGTTGTTGTCGTTGCGGTTGTCGTCGTTGTAGTCGTTGTCTTATTCTCAATGTTAGGAGAATAAGTGCTGTATTCAATTCTAGGAAAATAATTTCGAGATTCTGCAGGGGTGTTTGTGGGAATAGCGCCAACTAATTCTTCTAATCTTCCAAGTAAGCGGTCTACGATGAAAGTATGCATAAAATGACGATTATTGATGTTAAGGCTATGATGAGAAAAATATTCCTTTGCTACAACTGCTGTCGTTGCTATAGCTGCAAGCGTAATAAAACAATAATTTTTCATTTTATTAACAGATTGTGCTTCATCATTGTTTTTGGGTTGTAACGATAAAGACCACAATCCAAGATCACAAAGATAATATACCCATAAATAAGCGCCGCCTACATATTTAACAATCCTATAAGGTATGATATAGGGATCAGGTTTTATCCACTCACATACTACGTCATGAAATAAAAATCGTTTGGATTCTGGAGCGCAAAATTTATTTTCTGTTAAGTTATTAAAAAAAGTTATTTTTTCATCAAATAATTGTTCAAATATGAGATTTTTTGTATTGGAATTATAAGGTAAGTGTTCGATCGCTGCTTTTGTTTTATTATAAATATCAACCGCTATATCAACAGGATCAAAATTTTCCAATGTATTTTGTCTGTCAGGATCATTTTTATTGATATAAAAGTCTTCCCACCATTCCTTCATGGTTTCCATATAAATTAATTTATTATTCTTGGTGGAAGAAAAAGGGTGTAAGATTTTTGCGACAATAGGCATGATTTCTTTAATAGTGAAAGTAGAGTTTAGTTTTTTATTGACTTCAGGTAACAAGCATTTTGTGCATTCCCGTACGAGTTGCGAATTAAATATTAATTTAAAATCTTTGTCATTGAATGTTTCCCATATTTTATGTTCTTTCAAGTGTTTATCAAAATGCATATTCCATGTAGATGTAATAAAGTCGTCTATCAGTATTAGGATTTTTTCTCTTAACTCATCTTTGCATAACCGATATATCGTTTCTTCGAGTGAAAAAGATTCCTGGTCAGTCATTGTTGCATCAATTGTATGTTCACTGTCACTTTTATTTTCATCGTGGGAATACGTTTGCTCAGATTGGAAAGCGTTATCCTGACTTGCTATCGTTTTATCAATAGCTTTACCTTCACGATTATCCTGTGAATAATCATCTGATTTTTCTCGGCGACGACGTAAAAATTCTTCTTTACTGATAGCAGGTTTTTTCTTTGGCGGCATATCTTTAATCCAGTTTGTTAATATATTTTACTTTATTTTTTCTGATTGATATTCGATACCTTATAAGGTACATGCAATACTTCTGTATGTACTACTTTCCTACCATTGTCGTCAACTTCAATTTCGGTTGTTAAAGTAGGAAAAAAGTGAAGTCGATAATGACTAATGTCTACTTTTGCTTTGTATTGTTCATCTTCTCTAACGATACATGTCTTACGACCTTGTGAAAGATTAACATGTCCTGGGTCTCTAACATTGGGGTCTTCTTCACTTGTACCATAAATACATCGCTTAAATGTTTTATATAAGGTTTTGTCTTTCCTATAATCTGTTAATTCTTTGATTTTTGCTTTATCAAAAAATAAATATTGATGTTTACAACTTGCTTTTAAATACACATTATTTGAATGTAAGGGAATAATTGGGCATTTTTTATCTAAATAATCATAAATATATTCTTTAGGATTACCTATATCATCTATCTCTTTATCATCAACCCACTTAATCGTTTGAAAATATTTGTCATGCGCATTAGCTGCATTTTCTTCTCGTGCTGCTTTAATTTCAGCAAGTAATTTTTCTTTTTTAGTGATGACAATGGGTTTTGATTTTTTTTCATGTTTTTTATGATGTTCTGGGGCTTCTTCTTCAGAGGATGAGGATGTGCTGGTTGTTGTCGTTGTAGTTGTCGTCGTTGTTGTAGTTGTTGTCTTATTTTCAATGTTAGGAGAATAAGTGCTGTATTCAATTTTAGAAAAATAGTTTCGAGATTCTGCAGGTGTGTTTGTGGGAATAGCGCTAACTAATTCTTCTAATCTTCCTAGTAAGCGGTCTAGGGTGAAAGTATGCATAAAAGTATACGCAAAATTATGATAATCGATGTTGTATAGTCTATTGTATCTAGTACAATGCACCATTGATAATCTTATAGATATAAAAAGAGAAAAACCAATAGATAAATAGAATTGGATTTTATTAACATACGGCATTATTTCATGATTTTCTGGTAGTGCCGCCATATGATCAAGTAAAAAATTAAATAAAGGATAAAAACCTATAAAGGAAACGCAATTCATGCTACATATGTCAAAAAGATATTCTAGAAAAAACGTTTGTCGAGCAGTTTGTTCAAAATTTACTACTGCATCATCAAATAAATATTTTTTCTCATCTGGCGTATGAAATTTATTTCCTGTTAATCTATTTAAAAAATTAATTTTATCATTGAACAAGTCAATAAATATGCGTTTTTTTGCGTGGGGACGATAAGGTAAATGTTCGATTGCTGTTTCTGTTTTGTGATACATTTGGACTGCCATCATCGAGGGATCGGCTTTTTTATATAGATCTTTATCATTTCCGTTATAATCAACATGGTTCCACCATTCCTTCATGGTTTCCATGTAAATTAATTTGTTATTTTTGGTAGAAGAAAAAGGCTGCAGAATTTTGGCGATAATAGGTCTAATATCTTCAATCGTGAAAGTAGAATTTAGCTTTTTATTAATTTCAGGTAAAAAGCAATTTGCACATTCTTTTACAAGTTGTAAATTAAATATTAATTTAAAATCTTTGTTATTTGTTGTATCCCACATTTTTATTTCTTTCAAATGTTTATCAAAATGCATGTTCCATGTTGATATAATAAAGTCATCTATCAATGCTAAAAGTTTTTCTCTTAACTCATCTTTGCATAACCGATATATCGTTTCTTCGAGTGAAAAAAAATCTTGGCCAGTTATTGTTGTGTTAGTTGTATTAGTTGTATTATTCGCATCTTTACTGTCACTTTTATTTTCATTGTGGGAATACGTTTGCTCAGATTGGAAAGGGTTTTCTTGACTTACTATCGTCTTATCAATAGCTTTACCTTCACGATTATCCTGTGAATGATCGTCTGATTTTTGTTGACGACGACGTAAAAGTTCTTCTTTACTGATACTAGGTTTTGTCCTTCTGTGCATGTTCTTAATCTCGTTTTGCAGGTATTCCCGCTAAGAAACGCGGGAATACCTTTCTTGTTTATATGCTGCGCAAAAGCGAAGCTTTTGCTTGCACCAAGAGGGGAGAACCGCGGTTCTCCCCTCTTGGATCACCCCATCGCGAATAGTTAGCGGGAACCGCTACTCGTTTTGTTAATATTTTATTGCTTCATTATTTTATATTGAGCAGCATTTGATATTTTTTCTGATCTTCTGAGTAGGCAAAAATTTGACCACTTTGTATATCAAAATACCATAAATGCAATAGTAGCTCTTTTTTTGATACTTTATCATGTATCCAGGGAAAAGTCATGCAATTAAGGTAAGATTTGTACAAAGCTAATTTAGCATATTCATCAATATCTTGCGTGTTTTGCTGAGAATCTGGTTTAATTAATGATACCCACTCTGAAATAAAATCATCTTCTTGCTTCTCATGATTCAATAAAGCTTGAATCCCGCCGCATTGGCTATGCCCAAGTAAAATTAAATGTTTTACGTGCAAATAACGAATTCCAAATTCTAATGCAGCACTGGTGCCGTGATGCATTTTATCTTTTTCATAAGGCGGAACAATATTTGCGACATTGCGCGCAACAAACAAATCACCTGGATCGCATTGCAAAATGAGTGCAGGATCAACGCGTGAATCGCAACACGCAACGACCATGATTTCTGGTGTTTGCCCATAGGTAGAAAGATATTGCATGACGGAGGAGTCACCATGCACATATTTATTTCTAAAGGTTTGATAACCCGCAAGCATTTTTTCAAAAGATTTTTTCATGTTGAACCTATTGCTATATATCGATATTCGATATATTACACTATTTTGATATGATGGACTTAAATTAATTTTTAATAGGTGAGAGGAGACAATAATCACTTATTTCATCTCTTAATTGTGCATCAATAAATTCTTCTGCTTGGTTGTAAGATTTTTTCTTTTTGTCAACAGGGAAATAGAAAAATGTGTTTTCAAATTTGGCGCAAGTTTCAAAACTAAATCGAGGTTTTTCATTAAAATTAAAGTCAGTAGATGGAGTAGGCGCAGAAAAAAACGCTGTTTTATGAAAAAGTTTTTTTTCTTTTATTTTGCAAACAGCAAACCCTGGATTTTGTTCATCTAAAATAATTTCATAGTTACTTTCCATATCATGAAAAAATTGTTTAACTGCTTTTTTAATAGGACTTTCATTATCGATTTTGTTTTTACTATGCAATCCTCTCCCGTAATTTAATCGTAGTTGTATGGGAAATTTAGCATCTTTAATCAGCTGATTTAATCCAATGTACACTTGTCCATATGAAAAATTACCATCATGACAATCGATTTGATAACAATCATTATTATTAATAACAGGAAGTTTAATATTATTATTATCGTAAATTTTTTTTGCTTCTTCTAAATCATTATTTTTAAATAATGCATCTACCATTAATATGTGGCTTATTTCATCGGCTGTGTTATTGTTGGGATCCGTTATTTTTCGATAGATAGATCTTGCCATATCAATCCATCCATTTTTATTGGCAGCATCAAGCACATTGTTGTCAGTAGTGAGATTAGCAACAGGATGAAGGGGATTAATCGCATTTTGATAAGCAAAAAGAACAAGATTTTTGTATCCACCTATCCCGGCAGCATTAATCATACTGGTATGAGTAAAGTGATCAGCAATACCTTGTTCAATGGCTTTTCGATAGGCAATACACGCAAGATCGATACGTTTATTTTTACCGGCTGCATCAATCATGATGTTATGTGTAAATTGATCAGCAATATATTTTTTTGAGTCAATTGTTTTTTGATAGATAAGCCAAATAAGATCAATGCGGCCTTTTTTACCGGCAGCACTAATCATGCTGTTATCCGTATTGATGTTGCAAACATCTTTCTTAATAGCATCGAGATAAATCATGTAAGCATATTCAAAATAGTTATAGTCAGTTAATTTCATGATTAATTGACTAATGATAGCTTTATCTGGATACAATGCATTTGTTAAAAAATTTTCTAATAAATTGAGTAATTCTTTTAAGTTATTTGTTTTTTTGATCGCTTTACTGAGCGCGAGATATTTACTTCTATTTGTCTTAAAAGATTTTTTATCAGGAATAAGTTTTTCTAACCGTCCAATGACTTGACGTAATTTGGTATATTCTTTATTTATATGCTTACCGCTTAACATAATAATTCACCACTTCATTCTCTCGTTTTTATGCGCGCATTAAATCCATATTTATTTAGTATGCCATTTTTTTATGCATTATATCACATAAAATTGTAAAAATACTACACAAAGAATGGCAGTAAAATGGGCAATTATGTTAGCGATTTCTGCTAACTACATGCAATTATATATTATATCTAGCGGTTCCCGCTAACTATACGCGATGGGGTGATCCAAGAGGGGAGAATCGTGATTCTCCCCTCTTGGTGCAAGCAAAAGCTTTGCTTTTGCGCAGCATATAAACAGGAAAGGTATTCCCGCGCTTCTTAGCGGGAATACCTGATATTATATCCTCTCTAATTCTTCCATTTGTTTCTTCAGTTTCGCCACTGTCGCACTTAATTCACTTTGTTTTGCACGTTCTTTATTCACCACTTCAGCGGGTGCTTTATCAATAAATTGAGGGTTCATTAATTTATTGGAAATAAATGTCAACTCTTTTTCAAGCTTAGCGATTTCTTTTTGCAAACGTTCAGTCTCTTCTTGTTTATTAATAAATCCTGCCATGGGAATAAAAATTTCTAACTCACCCACAAAAGCAGTAGCAGAGGATGGTGCAGTTTCATCTGGTTTCAACCAATTAATCGATTCTAATTTGGCTAATGTGATCAATAAATGCTGATGTTGTTTTTCATTTTCATGATCAAATTTCACACCTTTGCGTAATAAAATCGGAAGTAATTTGCCAGGTGCAATATTCATTTCACTGCGTATGGTTCTTATCGCAATAATAATATTTTTCAACCACTCAAGTTCCAATTTGCTTTTTTCATTAATTAGTTTAGCGTCATATTGGGGGTAGGGTGCAAGCATAATACTTTCACCTTTCTTATCAGCGAGCGGCGCAACACGCTGCCAAATTTCTTCGGTAATGAATGGTATAATAGGATGCAATAATCGCAATAAACTTTCTAACACAGAGACTAAAGTGTGACGCGTACCGCGCAACATTTCTTTAGAACTTGTTTCATTCGTGAGAATAGGTTTAGATAATTCTAAATACCAATCACAAAATTCATTCCACGTAAATTCATATAATGCTTGTGCAAATAAATCAAAACGATAATTTTTTAAGGCTTGATGAGCTTCTGAAATAGTTTGTTGTAATCGTGTCATAATCCAACGATCAGGCAAAGACAAAATCATATCAGATGAAGCATGTGTTTCTTTATCTTCTGTATTCATTAAAACATAACGCGATGCATTCCATAATTTATTACAAAAATTGCGATATCCTGCAAGACGATTGATATCAAAACGAATTTCTCTTGTATAAGAAGCAAAAGAACAAAAAGTATAACGCAATGCATCTGTACCAAAATTAGGAATGCCATTCGGGAATTCATGTTGCGTATTTTTTTCTATTTTTTTTGCCATGGCGGGTTGCATCAAACCATAAATGCGTTTTTTAATGAGCGCATCTAACGTAATACCATCAATTAAATCAATCGGGTCTAACACATTGCCTTTTGATTTTGACATTTTGTGACCTTCGCTATCGCGAATTAAACCAGTGATATACACTTCTTTAAAAGGAACTTTGCCAGTGAATTTTAAACTCATCATGATCATTCTGGCGACCCAAAAGAAAATAATATCGAAACCTGTTATTAAAGTATTAGTAGGAAAAAAAGCTTCAAATTCTTTTGTGTTATCTGGCCAGCCTAACGTGGCAAAAGGCCATAAAGCAGAAGAAAACCAAGTATCTAACACATCTTCATCTTGCGTGAGTGTGAGATCGGGCGATAATTGATAACGTGTTCGCACATCGTTTTCATTTTGTCCGACATAAATATTTTTTTTATCATCATACCAAACAGGAATGCGATGGCCCCACCATAATTGCCGGCTAATACACCAATCTTCAATATTGTGCATCCATTGAAAATAGGTTTTATTCCAATTTTCAGGAATGAAAACGATATCACCATTTTCAACAGCTTTGATAGCAGGTTCTGCCAAAGGTTTCGATTTCACATACCATTGATAAGTTAAATACGGTTCAATGATCGCTTGTGATCGATCGCCGCGTGGAATTTTTATTTTATGCGCTTCAATTTTTTCAATTAAATTTTTTTCTGTTAAATCTTGTATGATTTGTTTGCGTGCGGCAAAACGCTCCATGCCACGATAGTGTTGTGGTGTATTTTCATTGAGATGCGCAGTTGGTGTGAAAATATTGATGGGTTCTAATTGATGTCTTTTCCCGACAGCGGCATCATTAAAATCATGTGCAGGTGTAATTTTCACGCAACCTGAACCAAAAAGGGGATCGACATAAGTATCTGCAATCACAGGAATCGTTTGATTTGTTAAAGGTAAGACAACTTGCTTACCAATCAAATGACGATAACGTTCATCATCAGGATGCACGGCAACGGCGACGTCACCTAATAACGTTTCTGGTCTTGTTGTTGCAACAATTAAATAATGATCAGGTTCATCAATAAGTGGATAACGAATATGCCACAAATGACCGTCTTCTTCTTGATTAGTAACTTCTAAATCTGAAATCGCTGTCAATAAAACAGGGTCCCAATTGACTAAACGTTTGCTGCGATAAATTAAACCTTCTTCATATAAGCGAATAAAAACTTCGCGCACGGCATTTGATAAACCTTCATCAAGTGTAAAACGTTCGCGTGTCCAATCAATTGATGCGCCTAATCGACGTAATTGGCGTGTGATATGGCCACCTGATTCTTGTTTCCAATTCCATATTTTTTCAACAAAAGCATCGCGTCCTAAATCATGTCGTGTTTGATTTTGGAGATTTAATTGTCGTTCAACTACCATTTGTGTTGCAATGCCAGCATGATCAGTGCCGGCTTGCCATAAAGTATTGTCACCACACATACGATGATAACGAATGAGAACATCAATTAAGGTAAAACCAAATCCATGTCCCATATGTAAACTGCCAGTGACATTCGGTGGCGGCAGCATAATACAATAAGGATTGCCATGAAGACTGGGCGCAAAAAAATGTTTACTTTCCCATGTGTGATACCAATGTTGTTCGATTGTTTGAGGATCGTAAATTTTTTCAATTATCATTTCAATCATCAGCGGCTCCTGCTATCTATACGCGATGGGGTGATCCAAGAGGGGAGAATCGCGATTCTCCCCTCTTGGTGCAAGCAAAAGCTTTGCTTTTGCGCAGCATATAGACATATTGTTATTTACCCTGATCAAGAAAATATTGCACTAACAAAGGAACAGGACGTCCTGTTGCCATTCGCTCGCTGGTACCCATCATCATAGCAGCCGTGCCTGCGACATCTAAATGGGCCCAATGAAATTTTTTCGCAAAGCGTGAAAGAAAACAACCGGCAGTGATGCTGCCAGCAGCGCGTCCACCTGTATTTGCCATATCAGCAAATGGGCTCTTAATTTGTTCTTGATATTCATCCCATAAAGGTAATTCCCAAACGCGATCATGACTTTCTTCACCCGCTTTTAATAAAGCGTTAGCAAGGGGCGGATAATTACTTACCATGCCAGTCGCATGAGTTCCAAGTGCAACAACAACTGCACCCGTTAAAGTTGCAATATCAATTACGGTTTCAGGTTGATAACGTTCGCAATAAGTTAATGCATCTGCGAGTACCAAACGACCTTCTGCATCAGTACTGATGACTTCAATCGTTTGTCCAGACAAACTCGTTAAAATATCTTCAGGTTTATAAGCCGTTCCGCCTGGCATGTTTTCAACGGCAGCGATGATGCCAACTGCATTGACTGATAATTTTAATTCTGCAATCGCATGAAATGTACCTAATACGGTTGCTGCACCACACATATCATATTTCATCCCAACCATATTATCGGGTGATTTAAGTGAATTGCCGCCTGTATCGAATGTGATACCTTTACCAATTAACGCAATGGGGGCTTGTGATTTTTTAGCATTTTTATATTCAAGACAAATGAATTTAGCTTCTTGAGCACTGCCTTGAGAAACAGCTAATAAAGCACCCATGCCTAATTTTTCCATGTCTTTTTCTTCAAGAATATGAATACTGATTTGTTCATGTTGTTTTGCCAATGCTTTGGCTTGTTCTGCAATAAATGCTGGCGTACAAATATTGCTGGGAGTATTCGCTAAATTTTTTGTGAGGATGACACCATTTGAAATAGCAATGCCTTGATGTAAGGCTTCTTTACAAGCATCGAATTGTTTGTTTTGCGCAAGATGAATGCTGATATCTTTTAAATAAATAGGTTCTTTTTCTGTTTTGAATAAATCAAATTGATAGACACCTTGATAGACAGTTTCAACGCATTGTTTGACTTTCCAAGGCAGAGATCTTCCTTTCACTTCTATTTCAGCTAAACAAAAAGTGAATTGTTTAATTTTCACTGTCATGATGGCTTTGATGGCTTGTATTATTATTTTACGAAAACCTGTTGCGCTAAGTGTGTCTGGTTTGCCGCATCCCACCAGTAATAAGCATTCAATTTTGGTCTCAGCGGGATAGAATAGAAAATGTGTTTGGCCTAATTTTGCTTGAAACATATTTTTTTCGATAATATTGCTGAGATAGCCATGTGTTAGTTTATCTATTTTTTTTGCAGTGGGTGTGAGCTCACCTTCTTCGTAAATGCCTATGACTAAAGACTTAAGTGCTTCAACAGGTGAGGTGGTTAAATCAACATTCATAATGTTACTCCAATGGTTAATTTGCTGTATCGCGTTTATAATACCAACATGAAATCAAAAAAGGCTAACTAATACAGTGATTATTTCCCGATATCTTACCCGAGAAGTGACAAATGCTCTATTAGGTGTGACAATTGTTTTATTGACAGCATTTCTTTGTCAACAAGTCGTTCGTTATTTAAACTATGCTGCCATTGGTAAAATTCCAACCAATGTTCTCTTAACACTCGTCAGTTTTGAAGTTCCTTATTTACTTTCGATTTTGCTTCCCTTGGGATTATATTTGGGTATTTTGTTAGCTTATGGACGTCTCTATGCAGATAGTGAAATGGCTATCTTACAAATGTATGGTTATAACAATAGGCGTATTTTTCATTTGACGATGTATATTGCTTTAGTCATTAGTTTGATTGTGCTTGCTCTCATGTTATGGGTAAATCCTTGGATATCAGCTAAACGTCAGCAACTGATGAATAGTGGAGAAGCGACGGTTCATTTAGTTGAAACCATTATGCCAGGACGGTTTCAAGCGAGCCCAGATGGTAATCACGTTATGTATGTAGAAAAATTATCGCGTGATAGACAACGTGCAGAAAACGTATTTCTTGCGCAAAAAAAGAAAAACACTGACAACAATCCTTCACTTCAAAATGAATGGTCATTAGTGTTAGCCAATGAAGGTTATCAATTAGAAGATAAAACAACACAAGAACCTTTATTTGTCATGACAGATGGTTATCGTTATGAAGGTGTGCCAGGACAAAATGATTATAAAATTATTCAATTTAAGCGTTATACCATTCGCTTACCACAAGATAATATGCAAGCTACGCATGAAGAAAATGAAACCTTACCTATTTCGCAATTGTGGCAAGATTATGCTAATCCAAAACGAGCAGGGGAATTTCAGTGGCGATTTTCTATTGCTTTATCCGCTATTTTTTTAACGTTGATCGCTTTACCATTAAGTAAATTGAAACCTAAGCAAAGTCGATATGGCATTTTACTTCCCGCTATTTTGTTTTATATCATTTATATTCAATTGTTATATATCGCGCGTCATTGGGTAGAGCAGGGTAGCATTCCAATTTCTCTGGGTATGTGGTGGGTGCATGGTATTATGTTTTGTTTATTTGTTGTTATTTTAGCCGCTAAACGATTGGAAGCCTAAAATGATTCTTGAACGATATATCACAAAAATTATTGTACAAGCGACCGCTTTGTCATTGCTGATTATTATGGCCGTTTTGTTTCTGATGCTTTTATTAGGTGAAATGAAATCAATAGGTGAAGGTGACTATACTTTTTGGCAGGCAATTTTATATATTTTAATGCGATTGCCTAATGAATTATATCAATTTTCTCCTATGTTAATTTTATTAGGCAGTATAACAGGGGTCAGTATTTTATCTTCTCATCGTGAATTAGCGGTGATGCGTGCTTCGGGTTTTTCTTCTGTTCGTTTAATTAAAACTATTTTGACTGCTGCATTATTATTGATTTTATTTTTAAGTTTAGTTGGCGAAGTTGTTGGGCCGCGATTAAGTTATAAAGCAGAAATAAAAAAAGAAAATGCACAAAATGCCGGTCAAGCAATTGTCACATCAGCGGGTGTTTTGTGGTTTCACTTGGATAATAATTTTATTCATATCGAACGTGTCATAAGCAGACAATTGCTTGAAGGCGTGACGAATTATCAATTCAATAATCATCGTCAATTACAAGCGACTTATTATGCAAAAAAAATTATTTATCAAAATAAAAAATGGATCATGAAAGATGTGGTTGAAACATTATTTTATCCAGAACGTACTAAGAGCCGTGCTTTTCCCGAAGGGGATTGGAATGTTAAAATTAATTTGAATTTATTGACGGTGGGGTTGGTTGATCCGCAAGAAATGACTTTACCAAGATTAGTTAAATTTGCACATTATCTTGAAAATAATGATTTGCAAGCACGCGAATATTGGTTTGATTTTTGGCGGCGTTTGTTTCAACCGTTTGCTGATTTGATGATGGTATTATTAGCATTGCCTTTTGTTTTTCGTATGACGTCGACGACTGCGTTGGGATGGCGGCTTGTGGCGGGTATTTTAATTGGATTTGTGTTTTTTATTTCGAACGCTTTATTAGAACAATTAACAATTGTTTATCAAGTCCCTGCCATTTTGGCAGCTTCTTTGCCGGTGATGTTGTTTTTGCTGATTGCTATTTTTTTAGTGAGTAGACGTGATCGGCAATCGCTTTTTTAGTTGTTTTTAAAAGCATCCGTTATGCTCATGTGTGACTGCGAGTAATAATCATCATATTGTGACTGATAGTTGTTGTGCGTTGTTAAAAGCATCCGTTATGGTCATGAAGGTCGGTGACAGTTATTTTGGCAATGGCTCGCGAGCCTCCGGCTCGCTGCGCTGACTTGCCAAAATAACTTCACCGACCCTCATGACTTGCAAGGCTTGCGTTAAGAAAGTCCCCTCCCCTCCAGCGTTTTTTGCTGGAGGGGAGGGATAGGCTTGCCCCAGCATGTTTTAAGCTGGGGGAGGGGAGGTGTTTTTATTTTCTCGGTCGTATAGGGAGGGGAGGTGTTTTTATATTCTCGGTCGTTTAGAGTCCTGACTATCTGATACATTTTTATCTTCATTTTCTCTTCCACTTTCCATTTCTTCATCCATTTCTTCTCGTTCACGCTTGGTTCCGCGAGGTATATCAGATGATTGCTCGATAATTGTAGTTGTTGTAATTGTCTCAGATAAATTTTCTTCTTGTAATGAAGCGGGCGAGGGCGGAAAGCTCAACGTTTGTTCTTGAGCTGGCGCTGCTGTTGGCTGAGTATCCCAGAAGCAAAACTTACGTAATAATTTGTATTTTTCTAAATTCCTATCCATTAATTCTATCTGTATAGATCCAGTGAGTATTATATTAAGTATTTCAGATATATCATTACTACTCATGTTAAAACGTAAGCGCATTTCTAAGATACTATTTAATAAATCTCTGCCATTGGTAGATTTATCCTTCAAAAAACCAATAAGTGCTTCATTAAATAATTTTTCATTAAAATCTTGGATATTCTTATTATTTAAATAGAAACGAAAAAATGAGTGAAAGGGTAAATACTTTTTGTAACTAAGGTCTGCGTTAAAGTTCGAACATAAATGCTTCGCGAGTGTTATACCGTTATTCTCGCAAGCCTCTACTAATAATTTATTAATGAATTTGGGATATTGTTGTATGAGAAGGTCTTTATCTATTAAATTAAGTAAATTAATTAAGCGATGGGAATAAAAATCTTCCATATACATTGCCATATCATCAGTAGCTAGTTGACTATTATCATTGTTCTCTTCTTGTATAAATTCAACTATTTGTTGATTAACAATAGCTGCTTGGAATGTTTTTACTTTTGATTCAAAAATTTTTATTGCTTCAGTGTTTTCATTTATTTGGGCAATGCACAAAGCTGTACACAAAGTTTTTTCTGTAATAAAGCGTCCATACTCATTTAAAAAATAGTTAATGACCTCAATGTGGTATTGATCAATCCCCCCATCTTTATTAGTATTTTTATTTACTAAATAACGTGAAAAAAATTTCTTTGCTTCTTCTTGAGTTAATTGATCGAAATTAATTAATGCGCATAACCACGTTATCATTGAATAAAAATTTTCTATTCCCTTTAGTTTTGTTAGAAAGGGGGCATATAACCATACAGTGTGACGAAGTGCTTTCATTCGTGATGCTGGTGGTAATATTTCATCGATATCGATTAATTTAGCATCAGATAATGTTTTAATATGGTATAAAGTGACTAATACAATGAATGAATCTCTTGAATAACATGGGTAGTTTATATCTACGATTTTTGTTTCAATTGCTTGTGACATTATTTCAATTAAATCATTTTGATATTGAGGAAAAATAGTTGATGTTTCAATAGCTAATTCTACGATTTGATTTAGTAAAAACTCTAAAACGGCAGGTTCAGGTTTGACTGCTTGACAAGTTAATTTTATACAGCGAATGTAATCATCATTGGTGAGGTTTATTTTATTATTTAATTTTTCTAGGATGACAAATCTATTCGTATTGCTGAGATATACATTTTTGTCGTTGTAATATTCAATAATCTTGTCAAAAAAGCAAACATTAGGTTTGACTCTCTCATCATTTAGTAGAAAATCTACTGCCCCAACATTTTCTTTAATACAAGCAGTTGCAAGGGCTGCATTGTCATTGTCACTGGGATCTATCGTGTTTAATAATAATTTTTTTAGAATGTCAATGCGGCTATGCCTTTCACAGGTATAGTTGAAAAGAAAACTACTATCCCATTCAGGTTCCATTGGAAGTGACAATAAATACGTAATGATATTTATTTGATTATGATCGATGGCAAGCTTAAAACAAAATTTATAATTGATTGAAACTCGCAGTGATTGCTGAGAAGATTGTTCAGCAGCTTTTCCCAAAAGTGTTTTGAATAAATCGATGTCGACAGATGGCTTGTCTAAATTTGTTGCCTCAAATATCCGTTTTAATGCGGTCTTGAAATTTTCTTGTGTAAACTCATTAATTACAATTTTATCTGTATATTGGTTCCCGATATAAATAAGTTCTTTTATTCTACTTTTATTTCCTGTTTGACAAGCTTCATAAAATTCCTCTAATTGTATGGGTGTAAACTGCGTACGCATATGTAAATTACCGTTTTGTGGGTTGTTTATTTGTAATACAAATTGTACATAATTTAACATAAATTACTTGATAAAGCGATATTTATATTTATTTTATTGATTTTTATGGAAATTATTTAAGTAATGGTTACGCAGCTTGAATAATTCTGATTTGCCTATATCATAGCCCAAACATCGTATTAACAAGAGAAGGGGAGAACGCTTATGGCCTTCGAAGCGCACCAGGAAAAACTGAATTTTCAAGCAGAAGTGAAGCAATTACTTCATATTGTAGTGAATTCACTTTATAGCAATAAAGAAATATTTTTACGCGAATTAATTTCAAATGCCTCTGATGCAATTGACAAAATAAAATTTGAAGCGATTTCAGATCCTGCTTTATATGAATCAGATCATGAGGTAAAAATACGTGTCAATTACGATAAGGCAGCGCGTACGTTAACGATTAGTGATAATGGGATTGGCATGAGCCGAGATGAAGTCGTTGCTAATCTTGGAACGATTGCTAAATCTGGGACACGAGAATTTCTTTCACAATTATCAGGTGACCAAAAGAAAGATGCACACTTGATCGGACAATTTGGCGTAGGATTTTATTCTGCTTTTATTGTAGCAGATAAAGTGACTGTGGTGACGCGTCGTGCGGGATTGGGTAGCGAACATGGTGTGAGTTGGGAATCTAGCGGTGATGGAGAATACACCATTGCTAATGTTGAAAAACCAACACGCGGTACAGATGTTATTTTACATTTAAAAGAAAATGAAGATGAATTTTTAGAAAATTGGCGTTTGCGCAGTATTATTACGAAGTATTCTGATCATCTTCCTATTTCTATTTTCATGCCTAAATATACAGAAGATGAAAAACCAACAGATGAATGGGAAGCCGTTAATCGTGCCACAGCATTATGGACGCTGCCAAAAAATGCTATCACTGAAGAACAATACAAAGAATTTTATAAACATGTTGGACATGATATGGATGATCCACTTGCTTGGACGCATCATCGTATCGAAGGCAGTAATCTCGATTATAATTGCTTAATTTATTTGCCCGCTCGAGCACCGTTTGATTTATGGCAGCGTGATACACATCATGGATTAAAATTATATGTGCAGCGCGTTTTTATCATGGATCAAGTCGAACAATTTGTGCCGCATTATTTGCGTTTTATTCGTGGTGTATTAGATACGACTTCTTTGCCGCTTAATATTTCACGTGAAATATTACAAGAACATCATGTTATTCCTAAATTGCGTTCTGCTTTAGTTCGCCATGTGTTGGATTTATTAGAACGTATTGCGAAAGATGATCCTGAAAAATATGCAACGTTTTGGAAAGAATTTGGTAATGTGTTAAAAGAAGGCCCAGCAGAAGATTTTTCAAATCGTGATCGCATTGCAAAATTATTGCGATTTACTTCAACGTATCAAGATCATGGCCAGCATGTTTCATTAAGCGATTATGTTAGCAGAATGAAAGCTAAACAAAGTAAAATATATTATATGACAGCGGAAAATGTGAATGCAGCAAAATCAAGCCCACATCTTGAAGTTTTTAATAAAAATAATATCGAAGTATTATTATTAACGGACAAAATTGATGAGTGGGTAGTGGCGCATTTATCTGAGTTCGAAGGTAAAACGCTGCAATCTGTTGCGAAAGGTGATTTGTCATTAGATGAAGTAGTGGAAGAAGATACCGCAACAAAAGAAGCAGAAGAGAAAAAAGATAAAATACAGCAAGAAACATTTGAAAATTTATTGAAAGAAATTAAAACTATTTTAGGCAATCAAATAAAAGAAGTTCGATTGTCACATCGTTTGACCGCTTCACCAGCTTGTCTTGTGCGTGATCAAGATGCACTAGGCCCGCAAATGGAAAGATTATTAAAAGCTGCAGGTCAAACAGTGACTGAAGCAAAAGCGATACTTGAATTAAATCCAGAGCACGCGATTATTTTAAAGATGCAGCAATTAAATCAGGAAGAATTAAATGAATGGACGCAAATTATTTATGAACAAGCTTTATTAGCAGAGGGAAGTGTGCTGCCAGAGCCCGCTGCATTTGTGCAGCGTATGAATAAAGTATGGATGAAAACATTTTAGTGATATGACTCATTTTTTGTTGTTCTACGGCTTGTTTGTCCTGTTGGGCTTCGCTAGCTCAGCCCAACCTACATGCATAATAAGCGTAGGTTGGGCTGAGGCCTGCGAAAGCAGGTCGAAGCCCAACAAGAAGCCCTGAGTAATATGATTTGTTAAAAAAATGTGAATGGCGTAAATATTAAAGAGGTGACTATGTTAATCGGCGTTCCAAAAGAAATAAAAAATTTTGAATATCGCGTAGGCTTAATTCCAAGCAGTGTACGTGAAATTATAGCGCACGGACATCAAGTCATCGTACAAAAAAGTGCGGGTGAAAAAATTGGTTTTGATGATCATGCTTATGAACAAGCAGGTGCGCGTATTGTTGAGTCACCAGAAGAAATATTTAAACGCGCTGATATGATTATTAAAGTCAAAGAGCCACAACCTAATGAATGTCGAATGCTGCGTGAAAATCAAGTTTTATTTACTTATCTTCATTTAGCACCCGATCCTAAACAAGTGGAAATGCTGCAAGCATCAGGTTGCGTCGCAATCGCTTATGAAACAGTTACTAATCAGCGCGGTGGTTTACCATTATTAGCGCCGATGAGTGAAGTCGCTGGACGCATGGCAATTCAAGCAGGTGCGACGAGTCTTGAAGTGAAAAATGGTGGTAGTGGTATGTTGTTAGGCGGTGTGCCAGGTGTTGCACCTGCTAAAGTTGTTGTCTTAGGCGGCGGTGTGGTAGGAACTAATTCTGTACGCGTTGCGATGGGAATGGGCGCGCAAGTGATTGTCGTCGATAAATCATTAGAACGTTTGTATCATTTGGATTTACAATTCGGCTCAAAAATTATTACTATTTTCTCAACGATTGGTGCAATAGAAGAATATGTAGCAAACGCAGACTTAGTGATCGGTGCTGTGTTAATTCCCGGTGCATCGGCGCCTCGTTTAGTCACAAAAAATATGTTACAACAAATGCGGCCTGGTTCTGTTTTGGTTGATGTTTCTATTGATCAAGGCGGTTGCTTTGAAACAAGTATTGCAACGACCCATGAAAAACCAACTTACATTGTGGATGGTGTTGTGCATTATTGTGTGGCTAATATGCCAGGTGCTGTGCCAAGAACGTCGACTGTTGCATTAAATAATGCAACACTGCCTTTTGTGTTATTGTTGGCAAATAAAGGTTATCGAGCTGCCATGCGAGAAAATCAACATTTGTTAAATGGCCTGAATATTTGTCAAGGCAAAATTACTTATAAGGCAGTCGCTGATGCATTGCATTTGCCTTATACGCCGGCCGAACAGATGATTAGGGAATAGAGGTAAACACATATGTTAACTTGCTTTACTTCTGATAAAAGCCAAAAAATAATTCCTATCACAGTTTTATCACAAGAAACATTACCACAATGGCTTAGTCAACAAACCCCATTAACAAGGCAGTGGTTAGCTGCAACGCAATTTAATCAAGAACCAAATCAAGTGCGTTTACTGCCTAATTCAACAGGTGAAATTGAACGTGTGATTTATTGCGTAGAAGATAAGAAAAATAATTGGCGTCTCGGACATTTACCCTTTTATTTGCCGCCAGGTGTTTACCAATTGGATCAAACAAATGAAGATGATGCCATAGCGTGGGGTTTAGGTGCTTATCAATTTACACGTTATAAACAAGCTAAACGCCAAGCAGCAATACTTTATCTTCCAGCATCATTATTATCTTCAATTACACCTATCATTGAATCACTTTATTTTGTTCGTGATTGTATTAATACGCCAACAGAAGAAATGGGGCCATCAGAACTCGCAGTGCTCGCGTCATCACTTGCAAAACAATATGGTGCAATATTTCGTGAATGCGTTGGGGATAATTTATTAAAAGAAAATTATCCTTTAATTCACGCGGTCGGACGAGCAAGTGATGATCCGCCGCGTTTATTGGATTTACGTTGGGGCAATGCAAAACATCCGAAAGTAACACTCGTGGGAAAAGGAGTTTGTTTTGATACTGGCGGCTTAGATATTAAATCTTCTTCGCATATGTTGTTAATGAAAAAAGATATGGCTGGCGCCGCACATGTATTAGGATTGGCGCGTATGATTATGTCCTTAAAATTACCCATTTGTTTACGTGTGTTGATACCCGCTGTTGAAAATGTGATTTCAGGTAATGCTTATCGTCCTGGTGATATTTTAAAAAGCCGTAAAGGTCTGACGGTAGAAATTGGTAACACTGATGCAGAGGGGCGCGTCATTTTAGCGGATGCCTTAACAGAAGCAGCAAGTGAAAATCCTGATTTGTTAATTGATATTTCAACGTTAACTGGTGCTGCACGTATTGCATTAGGCACAGATTTACCTGCGATTTTTTCTCACCACGATGAGTTAGTTCAAGCGGTGATAAAAGAAGGCGAACAATGTAATGACCTCATGTGGCGTTTACCACTTTATGCTCCATATCGTGAATATTTGAATAGTCCCATCGCTGATATTAATAACAATGCAAGCGAGCCTTATGGTGGTGCCATCACGGCCGCACTTTTTCTCAATGATTTTGTTCCAACGACGATTCCATGGCTGCATATTGATATGATGGCATGGAATTTACGCACGCGTCCTGGCAGACCACAAGGGGGAGAGGCCATGACGTTGCGAGCGTTGCTAGCTTATTTACAGTATTTATCCGCTTAAATGTGTTTTTATTGTCTTCGCCTTCGTTGAGAAGAAGGTGCTTCAAAATATTCCTCTACTGGTCTGGGTTGTCCAAGTGGTCTGGGTTGTCCGAGTTGATTTATTGGCTTTGGTTGATCAAAGAAAGCAGGCCTTTGTGCTACTGGTTGAGGAGCTGCTTTTTTTAGCAATGTTTTTTGTTCATTAATCATTGTTTTTTTATTGATTCGTATAGCTAATTCAAATTGTCGTTTTTGTTTGTCAGCTCTTTCTCTGGCGTCATTTCTAGCTTGTTGTCGAGCATAGCTGTCTTTTTTTGAAGGACGAGGATGAGCGGTAACAAAGATGCTAGTAACGAGTGAATTAAGAGAAGGTAAGATTGAAGCTGGTTTATCTGGTAAAGCGGTGGTATTTTTACTTAATAGTTCTGCTGCCTCTGCTAATATATCTAACGCTGTTGTATCAATTTTGTTACTTGTTTTCGTTGGCGATGTTTTGGTGTGGTTTCTTTTTGGGTTTACCTCTACGTAGTCTGGATCTTCCTCAGCTTTTCTTTTTCGCGGATTCCTACCATTCATGATTTTATCCTTGTCGTAAATTGTCATTCATTTAAATTAATAACATATTTTTTATAACATGCTTTACGAATTGATTTATTAAATTAGTCTTAACAGTTAAGACCAGTTCATAATGATCTTCCCAGATTCTCCTGAACGCATTGTTTCAAATACTTGCTGATAATCATCAATTGGAAATTCATGTGTGATCGCAGGTTTAATATCTAATCCGCTTTGTAACATCGTAATCATTTTGTACCAGGTATCATACATCTCTCGTCCATAAATGCCTTTAATCGTTAATCCTTTTAAAATAACGTTAGTCCAATCAATAGCTGTTTTATCAGGTAAAAATCCGAGTAAAGCCATTTTGCCGGCATGATTCATATATTTGATCATGTCATTAAATGCATTGGCATTGCCTGACATTTCCATGCCAACATCAAATCCTTCTTTCATGCCGAGATTTTTCATCACATCGCTTAATGAAGTTTTTGTTGGATTGATTGCGAGTGTTACACCCATTTTTTCAGCTAATTTTAATCGATATTCATTGACGTCAGTGATGACAATAAAACGTGCGCCAACATGACGCGCAATCGCAGCAGCCATGATGCCAACGGGGCCTGCGCCTGTGATCAATGCATCTTCACCAACTAAATCATAAGTTAGTGCTGTATGCGCAGAATTGCCTAATGGATTTAAAATCACGGCTTCATTATCAGAAATATTATCGGGGATACGATAGGCATTGGTTGCTGGCATAGCAAGATATTCAGCAAAACATCCATCGCGTGTGACACCAATGCTAATATTACTGCGACATAAATGTGATCTACCTGCGCGGCAATTACGACAATGTCCGCAAGCAATGTGATTTTCACCTGATACTCTGTCACCTATTTTAAAATGATCAGTGACTTCATTTCCTATTTCAACAACTTTACCAACAAATTCATGACCAACAATTAAAGGAATGGGAACAATTTTTTGCGCCCATTCATCCCAATTATAAATATGCAGATCAGTGCCGCATATTGTTGTCTTGTTAATTTTAACTAAAACATCATTAGGGCCAATGGTTGGTTCTTTGACGTTTTCCATCCAAATGCCTGGCATGGGTTTTGATTTGACGAGTGCTTTCATGAAGTGACCTCTTTTCCAACTTTTTCAAATGCAGAAATTGCTTTATCTAAATGTGCTCGATCATGCCCCGCAGACATTTGTGTGCGAATGCGTGCTTGACCTTGCGGTACAACAGGATAGGAAAATCCAATGACGTAAACGCCTTCTTGTAACATCATATCAGCCATGGTGCTAGCAAGTTTTGCATCGCCTAACATGACAGGAATAATGGCGTGATCACCGGGGACTAATTTGAATCCTAATTGTTCCATGTGACGACGAAAATATGTGCTATTGTCATGTACTTTTTTAATTAAATGATGGCTGGATTCTAGGATATCTAATACGGTGACAGAGGTTGCTGCAATAACAGGGGCTAGGGTATTAGAAAAAAGATAAGGACGTGAACGTTGACGTAACCATGCAATCACTTCTTTTTTACCACTAGTATAACCACCAGAAGCGCCGCCTAATGCTTTGCCTAATGTGCCGGTGATAATATCAATGCGATCTAACACGTGATGATATTCAGGTGTGCCGCGGCCGTTTTCACCCATAAAACCGACGGCATGAGAATCATCTACCATCACAAGTGCGTCGTATTTATCTGCTAAATCACAAATAGCAGGTAGATTGGCGATGATGCCATCCATCGAAAATACACCATCTGTTGCAATTAATTTTATACGTGCATTTTTTGCTTCTTGTAATTTTGTTTCGAGGTCTTGCATATCGTTATTTTGATAACGGAAACGTTGTGCTTTACATAAACGTATGCCATCAATAATACTAGCATGATTCAATGCATCACTGATGATGGCATCTTCTGAACTTAATAATGTTTCAAATAATCCGCCGTTTGCATCAAAACAAGATGAATATAAAATCGTATCTTCTTTTTGTAAAAAATGACTGATACGTTTTTCTAATTCTTTGTGAATGGATTGTGTGCCACAAATAAAGCGTACAGATGACATGCCATAACCATATTCATCAAGTGATTTTTTTGCGGCTTTAATTAAATCAGGATGATCTGATAAACCTAAATAATTATTTGCGCAAAGATTAATAACTTCTGAGCCATCTTGCAATCGAATAACAGCTTGTTGCGGTGAAGTGATAATGCGTTCGTTTTTATATAATCCTGTTTCTTGAAGTTGATGTAATTCTTTTTCAAGATGTGTTAAAAAATTTGTTTTATTCATAAGTCACTCCTTTATAATAAAATTTTTTTTACTAAATTAATACCCTGGAAAATCTTCAACCTTGATATTGTCCTCATTAATTTCCATTTCAGCCAAAGTCTCTTGTAAAGTAGTGACCATCGCCGGCGAACCGCAAATATAATAAATAGGAAGATCTAAATTCGAAATATATTTTTTTATGACTGTGTTTGTGATGAAACCGGTCTCTCCCTTCCATTGTGACGGTGGATTTGCAATCGTTAAAATAAGTTGAAAATTTGGATTTTGTTTTTGCCAATCCGTTAATTCATTTAAGAATGCTGTTTCTTGTATAGATTGATTACCATAAAATAAGTAAATCGTTTGAGAGGCATGATCTAATGTCAGTGTTTTAATCATGCTATGAAAAGGAACGATGCCAATACCGCCTGCAATAAATACAGCGGGTTTTGTTTTATCTTCATGTAAAGTAAATAGGCCTGTTGGTCCTGCAAATTTTATTTCACTTCCAATCGTTAATCGATTAAGTTCACGTTTAAAAGCAGTATTTAAATGTTGAATACGTGTTGCAATTTCAAGATGGGGATCATGCGGAGAACTTAAGAGGGAAAATCTTCTTGTGATGCCATTTGTATCTGTCTCGCTGGGTTGAATTAAAGTAAACCCCCCATATTGACCGGGTTTGAAAATAAAATTATCAGGTTTGGTGAAAGTAAAAACAAAAACATTTTGTGCGGCTTCGCGTTTTGCAAGTAATTTAAGCGTGTGAATAGGCATGTCAACTCTCGCGTTAATGAGATTGCTGGTGGGATGCTACCACAAAATATTTATTCTCTGTAGTCAACGATTACTTTTTACTTCTTGGTTTAGGCGGGGCTTGATTAAACGAATATTTTACGTTAGCACAAAATTGGTCTATTAATTGCTGGTTTTTATCATTAATTAGTAAATCAGGCGCGTCGTCAATCAACAAAGTTACTAAAAATCTTGTCAAAGCTTCATCATCATAAATGGGTTTGTCCGCTGCTTCTACTTCAGTAATAGCCGCCATTAATTTTTTTATTGACTGAGGACTCAATTCCCGCTTGTCTATGGCGTATAAACACGCTAATAATTGATGTTGTAAGTCAGTTGGCATATGTTTCCTTTCCGCGCCTCTTAATATTTAGTATAACAAGTAAGCTTAAAAAGAATCTTAACATGACAAAAAAAGATGAACAGCATTTTTCCAGGCTAAAATGGGCTTGTCGACGGGGCATGCTCGAATTAGATGTTTTATTAGGGAATTTTTTAGATAAAGGGTATTTCAAATTATCTTCGGCTGAAAAAGTCCAATTTGAGCGATTATTGGAGACACCAGACCCGGTTCTTTTTGCATGGCTAGTGGGTCAAGAAAAACCAGAGGATGAGGCATTTCTAATGATCATAGAAAAAATGAAAAATTATGCTATATCATGAATTTCATTGTCGTTCTTCTCGCTTGTTGTTTAGCATCATGCTGATTGTTTTGATGGGGACGATAGGGGCTGTGATTTATTTGCCTATTGTGTGGTATATGAAATGTGTTCTCGTATTGTGCGTGATAATTTATGGCAGTGTCATCGTATGGAGATATGTTTTATTGCGTCATGTACATTCCATTTTACAGCTTCATTGTTTGGGAAATGGTAAATGGCATATTCAAACGGTATCTCATCGTTATGAAGCAAGCTTGATGCGAGATAGTATTGTTACGCAAATGATGATGCTGTTGAGATTTCATGTGCAAGGAAAAAGATTTCCGTTGACCACGATTATTTTACGTGATGCTTTAGGTAATGAAAGTTATAGGCGGTTGATCGCAGCGACTCGGTTTTTTTAATCACGATCCACCGGACAAGGTCTGCCTTCCTCATCAATCGCAACAAAAATAAAAATGCCTTCAGCTACTTTTTTGGGAAGGGTATCTTGCAGAGAAAGCGTCCACGCTTCCATTTTAAAGCGCATAGAAGTGCGTCCTACTTTCAAAAGATTAGCATAAAAACAAACCGTATCTCCCACGCTGACTGGTTTAATAAAATTAAGTGATTCAATGGCGATAGTAACCACCCGACAATTTGCCCGTCTTCGACTTGCAACACCAGCACCCATATCCATGTGTGAAACTAGCCAGCCGCCAAAAATATCCCCGTTTGCATTCGTATCAGCCGGCATAGCGACCACTTGAATGACTAGTTCGCCGGAGGTTAGATTTTGCATCATCGCCGTTCTCCTATTTAGAGGGAGTCAGGCCTGACCCCTTATAGTATCTTACCAAAAAATACGGTACTATCATGCCCCTAACGAGGATTTTGTGTCTATGCAAAACGTTCGGAACTTTTCAATTATTGCTCACATTGATCATGGTAAATCCACTTTAGCGGACCGTTTAATACAATTATGCGGGGGGTTAAGTGCAAGGGAAATGCAGGCGCAAGTTTTAGACTCTATGGATTTGGAGCGTGAACGCGGGATTACCATCAAAGCACATAGTGTCACTTTGTATTATAAGGCGTGTAATGGCGAAACCTATCAATTAAATTTTATTGATACACCAGGACATGTTGATTTTTCTTATGAAGTATCGCGTTCTTTAGCCGCCTGTGAAGGTGCATTGTTAGTGGTGGATGCCGGGCAAGGGGTAGAAGCGCAAACGGTAGCCGTTTGTTATACCGCCTTAGATCAAGGCTTAGAAGTCGTTCCTGTCTTAAATAAAATTGATTTGCCGCAAGCTGATCCAGATCGTGTGATACAAGAAATCGAAGATATTATTGGCCTTGAGGCACAAGACGCTGTGCGTATTAGTGCAAAACAAGGTACAGGGATAGAAGAGTTATTGGAACGATTAATTGCAAATATTCCGCCGCCTGTGGGTGACCCCACCAAACCCTTGCAAGCACTCATCATTGATTCTTGGTTTGATTCTTATTTAGGTGTTGTTTCTTTAGTTCGTGTTAAAAATGGTATTTTAAAAACCGGTGAAAAAATGCAAGTGATGTCGACAGGCCGAGCTTATGAAGTGACAGGCATAGGTGTTTTTACACCAAAACGAGAAGCAACCCATATTTTGCGTGCGGGTGAAGTAGGTTATGTGGTTGCGGGCATCAAAGAAATTAATGGCGCCCCTGTTGGTGATACCTTAACGCATGCGCATCATCCTGCGAGTGAAATGTTACCAGGATTTAAAAAAATTAAACCACAAGTTTATGCTGGTTTATTTCCTATTCATGCTGATGATTTTCCATCACTACGCGATGCATTAAGTAAATTACGCTTAAATGATGCAGCTTTATTTTTTGAACCTGAATCATCAGATGCCTTAGGATTTGGTTTTCGTTGCGGATTTTTGGGCATGTTACATATGGAAATTGTTCAAGAAAGATTAGAGCGTGAGTATCATTTAGAATTAATTACGACTGCACCAACCGTAGTTTATGAAGTCGTCAATACAAAAAACCAGATTATATCTGTTGATAATCCTTCTAAATTGCCACCGCCTAATGAAATTGAAGAAGTCAGAGAACCGATTGCAAAAGCAAATATCTTAGTTCCACAATCTTATTTAGGCAATGTCATAACACTTTGTGTGGAACGTCGTGGTGCGCAAAAAAGTATGTTGTTCCATGGTAATCAAGTGGCACTTATTTACGAATTACCCATGGGTGAAATTGTATTAGATTTTTTTGATCGATTAAAATCAGTGAGCCGCGGTTATGCTTCACTAGATTATGGATTTTCGCATTTTGAATCTGCTAATTTAGTCAAATTAGATATTTTGATTAATGGTGAACGTGTAGATGCGTTAGCTTCTATCGTGCACTCAGATCAAGCACAATCACGCGGTCGTTTGATCACAGAAAAAATGCGTGAACTCATTCCGCGACAAATGTTTGATGTGGCAATTCAGGCAGCCATTGGCGGGCATATTATTGCACGACAAACAGTGAAAGCCTTGCGGAAAAATGTGACGGCAAAATGTTATGGTGGTGATATCTCGCGTAAACGTAAATTGCTTGAAAAACAAAAAGAAGGTAAAAAAAGAATGAAGCAATTAGGGAGTGTTGATGTGCCGCAAGAAGCATTTTTGGCTGTGTTGAAGATTGATGAGAAGAAGTGAGGTAATGAGATGAATTTTAATTTTGAATTAATTTTATTTTATGCAGTTGTTGTCACAGGTCTTATTTATTTACTTGATGTGGTTTTCTTTGCGCCTCGTCGTAAAAAACAAAACAAAGAAAATATGCCTATCATTATCGATTATTCACGCGCTTTTTTTCCTGTCTTAATTATTGTTTTTTTGTTGCGTTCTTTTTTATATGAACCTTTTCGTATTCCATCTGGGTCACTAGAGCCAACCTTATTAATGGGTGATTTTATTGCTGTTAATAAATTTGATTACGGTGTTCGTTTACCTGTGGTCCATATGAAATTATTTGGCGATGGCGAGCCCCAACGCGGCGATATTATTGTTTTTCGTTGGCCGCCTAATCCTTCTTTTAATTTTATTAAACGTGTGATTGGTGTGCCAGGCGATCATATTAGTTATGTTAATAAAGAATTATATGTCAATGGAGAAAAAGCGCCGCAAACTTATATTCAAACAGATAATCCTAAAGATGAATCAGGCGAAACGTGGCGAGCAATAGAAAATCAAGAAAATTTATTAGGTATTAAACATGATATCTACTTAGATCAGACGAACCAGGCGCGCGATTTTCATGATGTGATTGTTCCGCCGGGCCATTTTTTTGTGATGGGAGACAATCGAGATAAAAGTGCGGATAGTCGATATTGGGGATTTGTGCCAGATAAAAATATTGTCGGAAAAGCAGTACTTGTTTGGATGAGTTGGAATGGTGATAAAACACGCGTGCGATTTAATCGAATTGGTACGGTGATACGATGATAGAAGAATTAACTAACAAATTAAATTATACCTTTCAAGATTTAAAATTCTTGAAACTTGCCTTAACGCATCGCAGTAAAGGCGGCGATCATAATGAAAGACTAGAATTCTTAGGTGATGCTGTTGTGAACTTTATTATCGCCGAATTACTCTTTCATCATTATCCCAACGCAACAGAAGGTGAATTAAGTCGTTGGCGTGCCTCATTGGTGAATCGTGACGCGCTGGCTGAATTAGCTAAAACTTTTGACTTAGGTCGTTTTATTTTATTAGGACCAGGTGAATTAAGAAGCGGCGGTAATAAACGCGAATCTATTCTTTCTTGCACCATGGAAGCGGTTATCGGTGGTATTTATTTAGATGGCGGTTTTAATGCCGCGCGTGAAAAAATAACCGAGTGGTACGAAAGTCTCATAGAATCGTTAGCACCAGCTGCGAGTCATAAAGATCCTAAAACATTATTGCAAGAATATTTACAACGCCGGCGATTACCTTTGCCTTTATACAAAGTAGATCATATTAAGGGCGAGGCGCATCAACAAGAATTTATTGTGAGTTGTACTGTTGAAGGAATGGAAACGAAAACATTGGGTGAAGGAACAAGCCGTCGACGCGCAGAACAAAAAGCAGCGCAAAATATGTTAGATAGGTTTAAGAAATTATGACATCTGATATTCTTCATTCTGGTTTTGTTGCAATCATTGGCCGACCTAATGTGGGCAAGTCAACATTATTGAATGCTTTGTTGGGTGAAAAAATTAGTATCACTTCACCTAAGCCACAAACAACACGTTGGCAAATCTTAGGTATTAAAACATTGCCTCATGCACAAATTATTTATGTGGATACACCGGGTATTCACGAAGAGGCAAAGCGCGCAATGAATCGTTATCTTAATCGCACGGCGGATGCCGTGATGCAAGAAGCAGACGTCATCGTTTTCATGATGGATGCAACAAAATGGCATCGTGAAGATGAATTAGTGCTAACTAAATTAAAAAAAACAGACAAGCCTGTCATTTTGGCTATTAATAAAGTGGATTTATTATCTGATAAAGCTTTGTTATTACCTTTGATCGATCAATTAAAAAATAAATTTCAATTTACTCATATCATTCCTATTTCTGCGCTTACTGCACAAAATACAGAAACACTAGAAAATGAAATTGCAAGATTATTACCGGCAGGCCCGCAATTATTTCCTGATGATCAATTAACGGATAAATCGATTCGTTTTCAAGCGGCTGAAATTATTCGTGAAAAATTAATTATGGTAACGGAAGAAGAATTACCTTATACAACAACAGTTGAAATCGAAGAATTTGAGCAAACTGAAAAATTAATTACAATTGGTGCGATTATTTGGGTCGAACGTCAAGGACAAAAAATTATTGTGATTGGTAAAAAAGGAGCGCGTTTAAAAAAAGTAGGAACGGATGCGCGGCGTGAATTCGAAAGAAAATGGGGCAATAAAGTATTTTTACGATTGTGGGTGAAAGTCAAAAAAGATTGGACGGATGATGAGAAAGCGATGCGAGGATTGGGTTATTTATGAAACGGATTTTACTCCAACCGGCTTATGTTTTACATCGCCGTGCGTATCGTGAAAATAGTTTTTTAGTAGATTTATTTACACGTGAGTATGGTTGTTTAACGGTAATTGCAAAAGGCGTTCGTGATAAACGTTCAGCTTTGCAAGGTTTGTTGCAACCGTTTAATCCCTTGCTGATTTCGTTTGCAGGTAAGGGCGAGCTGATGTCACTGTCTCATGCAGAAGCAGCAGGAAGCGTCGCTTATTTGCAGGGAGATTGTTTATTTGCAGGATTTTATTTGAATGAATTATTAATGTGTTTGCTGCAAAAATGGGATCCGCATACTGCTTTGTATCTCAGTTATGAAGCAACATTAAGGGCATTTCACGCCGCACCACCACTCATGACGACACAGCCGTCTGGCTGCGAGGCAGGTTTGGACGATCATTTGCAGGAAAAAGCGCAGCATACACAGAAGTATGTGAGCATTTTTCCTGCAAATGATCGTTCAAAGATGCCCGCAGACGGGCGGTTAAGAACGAAGCCTGAACACTTGCAAAAAATATTGCGTTCATTTGAAAAATACCTGTTAGACGAATTGGGTTATGGTATTTTTCCAAGATCAGACGTTTCATTGCATGCGATGTTTATACCAGACAATTATTATCGTTTTGTGCCTGAGCAAGGATTTGTCACGAGCGAGTTAGAACACCATGAAAATCAATCAGGTAACGTATTTTCTGGAAGAAGTTTATTAGCTTTTGCCAAAGAAGATTGGCAGGATGAAGCGAGTTTAGCTGATGCGCGACGACTAATACGGTTTATACTAGCACCTTTACTAGGTGCGCGACCTGTGCATAGCCGGCGCTTATTTATAAAGTAAGGGGTCGAGAAAATGAAGCGAGAACCTATTTTATTAGGGGTTAATATTGATCATGTTGCAACGTTACGACAAGCTCGTTTAACACGCTATCCTGATCCGGTTGAAGCCGCATATGCAGCTGAAAGTGCAGGCGCTGATGGTATTACCGTGCATTTGCGCGAAGATAGACGTCACATTCAAGAGCGCGATATCACTTTAATTCAAGCTGTTATGTTAACGCGATTAAATTTAGAAATGGCAGCAACGGATGCCATGATTAAGTACGCAGAAAAAATCAAACCAGAACATTGTTGTTTTGTTCCAGAAAAACGCGAAGAGTTAACCACAGAAGGCGGCTTAGATGTGCATGCGCAAAAAAATAAAATACATGATGCTGTTTTACATTTAACGAAACAAAAAATAGAAGTTTCTTTATTTATCGATCCAGAACCAAAACAAATTGAAGCAGCTGTTGATTGTGAAGCGGCTGTCATCGAATTACATACGGGTGCCTATGCAGATGCAAAAAATGAAGAAGATAGAACAACCGAATTAAAACGTATTATTGAAGCAGCGCGCATGGCAAAACATTTAGGGTTGATTGTGAATGCCGGTCATGGATTAAATTATCATAATGTGCAAGCGATTGCGGCCATTCCAGAAATCAATGAATTAAATATTGGACATGGTATTGTGGCGCGCGCTATTTTTGTAGGCTTGTCCGCTGCAGTACGTGAAATGAAAGAATTAATGATGATGTCGAGAATATAATATGACAACACGCACCAGATTTTCACCCAGTCCAACAGGCAAAATTCATTTAGGTAATGTACGCGCTGCGTTATATAGCGCTTTATTTGCTTCAAAACATCAGGGTGTATTTGTATTGCGTATTGAAGATACTGATGCTGTTCGTTCAGAAGAACGTTACGTTGATAGTTTGATGATTGATTTGAAATGGTTGGGCATTGAGTGGCAAGAAGGTCCTGCTGTTCACGGTGATTATGGTCCTTATTGGCAATCGCAAAGGCAATCCATTTATGAAAAATACTATCAAATACTCGAAGAAAAAAAATTAATTTATCCTTGTTTTTGCACAGACCAAGAATTAAATTTATCTCGTAAATTACAATTGTCACGTGGTCAAGCACCGCGTTATGCACGCACTTGTCGTGGTTTATCGCAAGAAGAAATTGAAAAGCGTTTAGCATCTGGACGAAAACCCGCATGGCGTTTTGAAGTACCATCGCAGACTAAAATTGAATTTGTTGATACGATTAAAGGGCCGCAAGCTTTTCAATCAGATGATATCGGTGATTTTATTGTGCGGCGTGCAGATGGCACGCCGCCATTTTTATTTTGTAATGCGATTGATGATGCAGAAATGAAGATATCGCATGTTTTGCGCGGTGAAGATCATTTGGCAAATACGCCACGACAAATCATGTTACTTAAAACATTGAATTTACCTGTGCCGTATTATGGTCATTTACCTTTAATTGTTGGAGATGATGGCGCGCCGCTGTCTAAGCGTCATGGCAGTTTTAGTGTTGAAGAATTACGTAAAGAAGGTTATTTATCTATTTCATTAATTAATTATTTAAGTCGATTAGGTCACAGTTGCGATACGCAAGCCTTATTACCTTTTCATGAATTGGCTAAACATTTCGATTTGGAAAAATTAAGCCGTTCACCCGCGCGATTTGATAAAAATCAATTATTGTATTGGCAAAAATTGGCTGTGCAATCATTAGATATGAATGGATTTTGGCGCTGGATAGGAGATGAAATTCAGGAACAAATACCTGCGGCGAAACAAGCTTTATTTGTAGAATGTATTAAAGCGAATGTGGTTTTTCCGCATGATGTTTTATTATGGGGTAAAATATTTTTCCATCATCATATTCATTTTGATGAAGCAGCGATTTCTCATTTGCAAGAAGCAGGCGAACAATTTTTTGTAGAGGCAGAACAAGCTTTTGATCAATATGGATTAGATGTGAATGCTGTGCTTGCTGAAATGAAAAAAACATTAGGATTGTCAGGTAAAAAATTATTTATGCCATTGCGGCTTGCTTTGACAGGACAAACACATGGTCCTGAGTTAGCACAAATTGCAACTTTGTTAGGCCAGAAAAAAATTAAAGAAAGATTGGGTGATGTAATTAAGCAAATGAGCGGGAGAGAATCATCATCGAGCGGGAGAGTTTCACCGTGACACTTTCTATTTTTAATACTTTAACACGTGAGAAAACCCTTTTTCAGCCACTAAAAGCAAATCAAGTGGCGATGTATGTGTGTGGTGTTACGGTTTATGATTATTGTCATTTAGGTCATGCGCGTACTTATACTGCTATGGATGTGATTTTGCGTTACTTACGTTTTCGTGGTTATGATGTGCGGTATGTGAGAAATATCACAGATATTGATGATAAAATTATTAAACGTGCAAATGAAAAAAATGAAGCTTATCACGAAGTCACAAAACGTTTTACAAAAGCCATGCACGAAGATTTTGATGCATTAGGTTTATTAGCACCAAATGATGAACCGCGCGCGACGGATTATATTCCACAAATGATTTCATTAATTGAAACAATGATAAAAAAAAATCATGCTTATGTGGCGAGTAATGGTGATGTTTGCTTTCAAGTCAGAACATTTAAAGAATATGGCTGCTTGTCTCATCATGATATTGAACAATTGGAAAGCGGTGCACGTGTTGAAGTAACAGATGTCAAACGTGATCCGCTGGATTTTGTTTTATGGAAATTGGCGAAACCTAATGAGCCTGCTTGGGATTCACCGTGGGGAAAGGGTAGGCCGGGTTGGCATATTGAATGTTCTGCGATGGCAATGAAATTATTAGGCGAACAATTGGATATTCATGCTGGTGGTCGTGATTTAATTTTTCCGCATCATGAAAATGAAATTGCACAATCACAATCTTGTACGGATAAATCGTTTGCAAAATATTGGATGCACGCGGGCTTTTTGCAAATTGATAAAGAAAAAATGTCAAAATCATTAGGTAATTTTGTGACGATACGCGATATTTTGCGCGAGCATAATGCTGAAGTCGTACGATATTTTTTAGTGGCAAATCATTATCGCAGTCCTTTGGTTTATACTGAAGATGTCATGCAAAAAGCGAAACATTCTTTAATGCGTTTTTATACGGCGCTGCGTTTTTTACCAAAAGCTGAACGTGTGGAAAATACTGTATTTGAAAAAAAATTTATTGAAGCCATGGATGATGATTTTAATACGCCGATTGCATTGTCTGTTTTGTTTGAATTGGCGCATGAAATTCAACGTTTGCGTGATAAAGGAGACGAGCAGTTGGCGGCGCAACATGGTGTACTATTAAAATATTTGGGTGGCGTGTTGGGTATTATGCAAGCTGATCCGGAAATGTTTTTTCAAGCGGGTGAGGGGGTTGATGCTGAAAAGATCGATGCATTAATTGCAGCGAGACAACAAGCGCGAAAAGAAAAAAATTGGGGTGAAGCTGATCGTATTCGGAAAGTGTTGTCTGATATGAATGTAGTGATTGAAGATGGCGCGGCGGGGACGACGTGGAAGTTGGGTATGTAAGTTGGCAAGGTATTGTTTCTCTGTAGTCAAGGAAGTCGGGAGCAGTTATTTTGGCAATGGCTCGCTCGCCTCCGGCTCGCTGCGCTGACTTGCCAAAATAACTCTCCCGACCTCCTTGACCGGCACAAGCGCTGAATTGAAACGTCCCCTCTCCTCCATGCTCTTTGTGGAGGAGAGGGAAAGGGAGAGGAGGTTTTTTTTAAGCCTCCTTCTCCTAATAAATTTTTATTGTGAAATTTTATTTCGAGTCTCGTTTAAGCGTATTTACAACACTATCAGCCGATACAAGTGAGCGGAGTTTCTCGAGCTTTAAATCAACTTTCAATCCATTCATCCAATCGCTAAAAATTTTAAAAACTAATCGATAAAACTCATCAACTTTTTTATTACGTTCTGGCTCAAATAAACCAAACATAACGGTTGGCTTTTCTTTTATTTTTTTCTCACAGATTAAAGCGATATCAATTAATTTTTATTCATATGAAATTTTAGGCATGTTAATAATATCCATGCATTTTTTAATACCGTCAGGTATTTTTGTGCCAATCAAATTTTCTCCTCTTTCATTCCAAATAGGATCATTTAATACTTCCTTTAAGCAATCATGAATTTTTTTTGTTTTTTTCCAATTTCTTTTTTCGCTGCCTTTTAGGGGGATGGTAGGTTGAGCATTTTTATGCTGAAGTGCGATTTCCATTTCGTAAAAAAAATAATCTTTTTCTTTCATCGAATTCATATAATATTTCAATAATTCGCAAGTCCAGGCGAGAAATGATTTTTCATTATTAAAAACAAATACACCGTAATTTGGATCAAAAAATTCAATTTTTCCTAAAGAAAGTTTTCTAAAACTCATGGCATGTCCAATATTAAATGTATTTAAACTGAAATAATAAATAAATTGACTAGTTGTCCGAGATAATAATGTTTCCATTTTAGTGTAAATAGTTGAAAACGAATCGTCATTTTTACATTCAATTTTACGGGATAAAATGTGAAAATTTTCTTCATTCTGATATTGCAAGGTAGTCGTATCCATGCGAGGTAGATGTAAATATTTTTCTTTTTTTGACACGATTTTTCCATAAGACTTTACGTGACCTGCACATGTACCCTCCCATTCTTCGATTTTATCTTCTGTTACATCTCTTGAACTGCCGAGAATAGGATCCAGTCCTTGAAAAGAAGGAAAATAGACGGCATTTAATTGATGTGCTCTTTTATAAACGGGACGTGATAAAATTTTTCTGATATCGGTTTCACTAATACTCTCAGCATGTTTTTTTACTTCTTTTGCACATATAATAATATCCTCCAAAAGTTTTCCATGATTTTTTTTTAAATATGCATAATCAGCTTCTTTTTTATCAAGGATAGTAATGGATTTATTTTTAGGTAAAACAGGCTTGATTGCATCTTCATCATCAGGATCGATTTGTGCAATAATGACTTTTGCCATATGTGAAGTTAATTGTGCGCTTTGTAAAAGTGATTCTGCAGCTTCTTGATTTAATTCGCTTTGCGATAATACAATTTGCTGAGTTTCTTTTTTATCTTTGCGTTTATCTTTATCTTTATCTTTATCTTTATCTTTTCCCTGATCTTTTTTTTCATCTTTACTTTTATCTTTGTCCTTGTCTTTGCTCTTATCTTCTTTATCCTTTTCATACTTTTCGTATTTTGCGATCATTCCTGAATTAACTAGCCAATTTGTTTGTACTTCTTCAAACGCACGTATATCTGACAATAACTGCTCGAGCAGGGCAATTTCTCTTGTATCTTGCCCTTGCAACTGCATGTTTTTTATTTTCATCTCTAAGTCATTGCCAATTCTTGCAAAAGACATAGATTGTTTTCTTTGTGTTAGTGCTGGCATTTTTTTCCTCGTTAATTATCTTATTTATCCTTAATTTAACTATAGTCGATAAAATAGAATTTATACGATAAAAAAGTATGTGCCTTATTTTTCAATTGCTTAGAAACGTTCAACTGTACTCTTTCAAAAGCGTGATAAAATATAATTAATTGTCGCTATGTGAACTTATAACAGTGTGTTACTAACGGAAATTAATACGAGGGAGTTGTTATGAGATTACATCAACTAGTCAGATTGTGTTTAATGTCGTTTAGTATTTCATTTGCTTCTCAATCTTTTTCGCAAGTCACATCACAAACTTCATCTGATGCCAACATTGTCGATAATATTATTAGTGATAATGTCACTAAAGCCATTGGTAAAACAGAATCATTATCAGATATAAAATTACAAGTGTTGACATCAGATGGTATTGTGCATCTTTCTGGTACGGTTAAATCAAAAGAAGAGGCTGATACTGTGATTAAAATTGCGCAAAAAGAATCTGCGATACCAACCGTTGATTCGTCTAAGTTAAAAATTGAAGATGAGGACGCAAATACGACGGCTCAGAATACAACAGTTCAAGATTAATTTGTATTTACTTTTTGCGTGCATTCTCTGTAGTTGAGAAATCTGTATATACAATTTGTTTATATTCTCTGTAGTTGAGAAATTTGTATATACTATTTGTTTATATTCTCTGTAGCTGAGAAATCTGTATATACTATTTGTTTATATTCTCTGTAGTTGAGAAATCTGTATATACTATTTGTTTATATTCTCTGTAGTTGAGAAATCTGTATATACAATTTGTTTATATTCTCTGTAGTTGAGAAATTTGTATATACAATTTGTTTATATTCTCTGTAGCTGAGAAATTTGTATATACTATCTGTCTATATTCTCTGTAGTCCTGGAAGTTGGGGGCAGTTATTTTGGTAATGGCTCACTCGCCTCCGGCTCGCTCCGCTGACTTACCAAAATAACTCCCCCAACTCCCAGGACTTTCAAGGCCTGCGTAAGTTTGACTGTTGATGAGACACTACTTTATTTACTCATCTTACGTAGTGCTGTCATCCTGAGCGCAGCGAAGGATCACTAAAATACGCTTATGACATTTGTTAGTGATCCTTCGCTGCGCTCAGGATGACAAGCCGCGGGACGGCGGATTGGTGTGTGTGTAAGTTGCAAGACAATGAGATCGAGTTTGATTTTCGGCAATTATACTCGGTGCTTGCAGGTCAAGGAGGCGGGAGAGTTATTTTGGCAACTCAGCGCAGCGAGCCGGAGGCGAGCGAGCCATTGCCAAAATGACTGCTCCCGCCTCCTTGACTACAGAGAATACTGTCTTAACAAAGAATACTGCCTCGACAAAGAATACTGCCTTAACAAAGAAGACTGCCTTCCTAAATTTTATTTCTTCAGCATATTCCTCAGCACATACTGCAAAATACCACCATGCCTATAATATTCCACTTCATTTTGCGTATCAATTCGACTCAACAAATTAATTTCAATTTCTTCGCCATTTTCACGTTGTATTACGGCTTTAATATGGCTATTTGGTTTAATGTGATCTCCCAATCCTGCCAAGCTAATAACTTCATTGCCTGTTAAATTAAGCGTTTTTCTATTTTGATCTTGTTCAAATTGCAAAGGAATAATACCCATGCCAATTAAATTCGAGCGATGAATGCGTTCAAAACTTTCTGCAATAACCGCACGTATTCCCAATAATTTAGGCCCTTTTGCTGCCCAATCACGTGAAGAACCGCATCCGTATTCTTTACCTGCAATTACTACAAGCGGAATATTGTCTTGTTGATAACGCATCGCAGCATCATAAATCGATAACACATCATTACTAGGATAATGCTTTGTGATGCCGCCTTCTATCCCAGGCACTATTTCATTTTTAATACGAATATTGGCAAATGTGCCGCGTACCATGACTTCATAATTTCCGCGGCGTGTTCCATAAGAATTAAAATCTTTAACAGTCACGCCTTTTGATTGTAAATATTTTCCTGCTGGACTATCTGGTTTAATTGAACCGGCAGGTGAAATATGGTCTGTTGTAATGCTATCACCAAGCAAAGCTAAAATTCTCGCACGATTAATGGGTTGAATGGTGTTAGGTTCAGGTCCCATATTTTCAAAAAAAGGCGAATGTTGAATATAAGTTGATTTTGCATCCCAGGTATAAGTTTCTCCTGTTGGTGTTGCCATGGATTGCCATGCTTTATCACCCGTGAATACATCTGCATATTGTTCGCGAAACATTTTGCTTGTTACTTTTGCAACTTCAATCGCAACTTCTTCATTCGATGGCCAAATATCTTTGAGATAAATTGCTTGGCCTTGTTTGTTATGTGCAATGGGTTCATTTGTTAAATCAATATGGGTTGTGCCCGCTAAAGCAAATATCACAACAAGCGGAGGAGAAGCTAACCAATTCGCTTTTACTTGTGGATGAATACGTCCTTCAAAATTTCGATTACCAGATAATACAGCAGAAACAATTAAATCTTTTTCATTAATGACATTTGAAACTGCATCAGGTAAGGGACCAGAATTTCCAATACAAGTTGTGCAGCCATATCCGACTAAATCAAAACCTAATTGATTAAGTGGTCGATCAAGTCCTGCTATTTCTAAATAACGTGTAACAACTTGTGAGCCAGGCGCAAGTGACGTTTTTACCCAGGGCTTACATTCCAAGCCTTTTTCTAGTGCTTTTTTAGCAACTAATCCTGCCGCCATCAGCACACTAGGATTAGAAGTATTGGTGCAGCTTGTAATCGCAGCAATCACCACATCACCATGATGTAAATCAAAAGATTCCGTTGTTTTAAATGCGGTATTTTTTTCTTGAGTACGATTAGCATCTATTAATAATTTTTCAGATGCTGTTTTTAATTGCGTGAGTTCAACGCGATCTTGTGGACGTTTGGGGCCTGCCAAGCTGGGTTTTACTTGAGATAAATCTAATTCAACAATATCAGTAAAGACGGGTTCAGGCGTATTTTTTTCATGCCATAATCCTTGCGCTTTCGCATAAGCTTCCACAAGTGAAATGGTATGTGCATCGCGACCAGTGAGTTTTAAATAATCTAGTGTTAATTGATCAACGGGAAAAAAACCGCAAGTGGCACCATATTCAGGCGACATATTAGCAATCGTTGCGCGGTCCGCAACAGGTAACGCAGATAATCCTGTCCCAAAAAATTCGACAAATTTTCCTACAACACCTTTTTGACGCAATAATTGTGTGATAGTGAGAACGAGATCAGTTGCAGTGACGCCTTCCTGTAATTTACCTGTTAATTTAACGCCGATTACTTCAGGAATGAGCATGGAAATGGGTTGGCCTAACATCGCAGCTTCTGCTTCAATGCCGCCCACGCCCCAGCCTAATACGCCTAATCCATTAATCATTGTGGTATGGCTATCCGTACCCACTAAAGTGTCGGGATAGGCTTGTTTGTTTTTTGTGTCGTGCCAAACGGTTTTAGCTAAATATTCCAAATTCACTTGGTGACAAATGCCAGTATCAGGCGGTACAACACGAAAATTATCAAACGCTTCTTGTCCCCAGCGCAAAAAAACATAACGTTCGCCGTTACGTTCCATTTCCATTTCAGCGTTAATTTTCATGGCTTCATTGGAACCATAGGCGTCGACTTGAATTGAATGGTCAATCACGAGATCAACAGGCGAAAGAGGATTAATGCGTTTAGGATCACCGCCAAGTTGCTTGATGGCATCACGCATGCCCCCTAAGTCAACAATGGCGGGCACACCAGTAAAATCTTGCATTAATACGCGGGAAGGGCGATAAGCAATTTCACGATGGGATTGTTTATTTTGATGCCACTTATCAAGTGCAAGAATATCGTCTGCTGTGACAGTCGTATTATCTTCATGTCGTAATAAATTTTCTAATAATATTTTGAGGGAGTAAGGTAAGCGAACTGTCTCTTTCAAACCGGCATCATAGAGCGCTGGTAAACTAAAATAATCGTATGTTGTTCCTTCTACGTTTAATTGTCGTCGTGTTTTAAAAGAATCAATGACGGTCATGGCAGTCCTCCTGATGTTTGATGATTTTTATCTGTTTGCGTATTATAGCCCTTGTGGGTTAAATTGCGAGGTTGATTTTTACCCATTGGTTATGCCAACTGTTGCATGATTTTTGGACTAGGTTTTTATAATAAATAACACATTAGTATTAGCGAGGATAATTGTGCGTAGTAATCTTCAAATTCAATATGCGCGTAAGAAACAGCGTGAAGCAAGAGCGGAAGTAGAGGCGGAAGTAGAAGCCTATAAAAAAGAATGTGCGCAAGTGCTAGACTCGCTTGTTATCATCAATAGGAGTGAGTTCTTAGAAGAAGATATCATTAAAAAGGGATTAGAAGTAGCTAGTCAATTTATTAATAAGCACGATAACCTTGAAGAAAAGAGCCCATATTGTATCGATTCATATGTCACGCTTTATGATTTATATTTGTATACTTTGTTACGTTTATTAAGTGAAATAAAAGAATTTAAAGTTATTGAAGCAAAAAAAGAGATGGTAGTACGCTGTCTTAAAAATAAAAAAGCACCCATAAAAACAACGATTGATTTATGCGATACATTTGTTTTGTATTCATATTACAAACAAGAAACTGATCTTCTTGTTATTGTCCATCAAGTGTATATCAATTGTATACTACAATTAAAAGAAGATAGAGAGAAACAATCATGTCTAACTAAAATAATGAGATTATATGTTAATTATATTTCATTTAAATTAAATTATTTTTTCGCAGACGAGGTAGAAAGCTGGGAGCAATTTATTGACGAAGATAACGATAATACGAAAGGCGATTTTGCTAGATTATTTGAATTTATCGTGGAAAAATATTTTCATGAACCACGTCAAAATAAACAATGGGAAAGTATGATTTTGGCGTATGATGTTGTCATTGAGATGATAGAAAAATTTAATCTTGTGACAAATAAGGATGCGTTTGCTTTAAATGAAGAATCACTTAATACATTTAAAGAAAAAATACTCACTTATCGAGATGTTGCAATGATAGGGCAAAAAAAGGAAACACAGGAAGAATTAGAGGAAAGAATTTCAAATCCGGCCCTTTATCAAGATAAAAATACTCGTGAAAAAATAAGGCGTATGAGCTCACATTTAAATCATGAGCTCCCTTATTTGGAATCAAAAATTGATGTTGATTCAGTAAAAAAACACATGGAAAAATCAATTCAACTTTATTATGAACTATTGATGGCATATATACAATTACAAGGAGAAATTGATACCGAAGTTAAAGCATTAGAAAAATCAGTTGACAGATTTGATGGAGATAAAATGCTGGATAAAGTCATGTATGCTAAATTTATGGTTTCTAATCAAATGGATTTTTATCTAAAAAAAATATTAAGTTGTCAGTATGGCGAACCTATTGCTATTGAATACTATAAAGGGCTCTCACTTATTTATATCACAACTTTTAATATGGCTTATCGTACTAAACTCACAGAAGATTGGCATACGATAAGACAGACATTATGTGATGCTGCGCAGTTACTTAAAAAAATAGAAATTAATGAATATTCGTATACTGATGAATTAAGTATGACGATAATAGATTGTATTTCAGCTTATTTATGTAGTCTATGTTATATCGATATAAATATATTAAATATAGGTATCGCAAAATACAAAATGTTTTATGATGAATTAAAAAAAGTAAGAGGAGATTATTTTATTCAGCCATTAACGTGGCAAGAAAATCTGGCGAATTTTAGCGACAAACTTTTTTTAATCATGATTGATGACAATGAATCACTGAACAATATTCAAAAGCAAATTGCTTTGCTTCTTCCTGATCATCCATTTAGTCAGACGATATTCGATCAACTTAATGCTAAAAGTAAAGAAGCGGGTCAAATTGAAGAATTAAACAAAAGAATAGCTGAGAAAAAAAGAAATCTTAACAAAAAAATTAATGAAATGGAGTGTAAGTTAGAAGAATATAAAAAAAATAATAAAATAATTGAAGAAAATAGTAATATAGTAAATGAAGATATGCTGGCAACGGGTTTTGAGCCTAACCAAATACCGCAGCATATGATCGAACAATTTAAAACACTTAAAAAATATTACGATAATTACACGCAAAGAATAAGACAGATAAAAAGAGTTAATATTGAAGATTATAATGAAAAAATTCAGTCTCTTAAAAAAATGACTAATGAAGAAAATATTACGACTGTTTTTAATACAATAGATGAAAAGATATATAGTTTGTCTGAATTTGAAAAAAATCATTATAATATAACAGCAACTGATATCTCGGCGGTCAAATTGCTTGAAAAGGCATGCATCGAGTTAAGTGAACTGCTTAATTGTCATGATAAAATAATTATCCGCGTGAACCATTTCCTTGAATTAAAAAAAGATATTCTATCCAAATTAAAAGCTAACGCTGAAAAACAGAAGATAAAAAATCAACTTGAAGAGCAGAAATTAAAAATTAAAGAGAAAGAAGAAAAAGCTAAAAAAGCTAAAATAGCTAAGCAAGAAAAAGTAAAACAAAAAAAACAAGAAAAAGATGCCAGAATAATTGGCGAACAAATAAAAATTGAAGATGAAAAACGAAAACAGCAGGATGAAATTCTGCTTAAAGGAGCTGGTAATTGTATTGTACCCGAAAATTTAGATTACGGTTATTATCTACATCAAACATCAATGCAAAATATCTCTGATGAAGAAATGAAAGATAACGTTGGGATGCATTACAAAGGAGGTTGGGCGCTGCGATGCTTAATTTATAAACTCTGTAGCAATCCTGAAAATGCAAAGAAATTAAGAATAAGCGATGTTGATCCTCATTGTTTTTATAACGAAAAATTTAATGTTAAAGAATTCATTGAAAGAGAAAAGCTTGCAATTGTCGGTAAATCAAATGAAGAGTCTCTAAATCAATATATTAACGCCATTAAGGCGGACGATGAAAAACATATTATATATGATATTACATTTGAAACAGCCCCTGGTTATCAATTTAATGTTATTTCACCTATCCATTGTCATGCTAAACATGCCACTGCAAATGAATTTTATGATCCTGAACGTGACTGTCTTCAAGTAGATAAATATTATTATGAGTTAATCATTCCTACTGAATATAGAGAAATTATTATTAAAATGTGTAATGGCGAAGCATTTTATTTATTTCCTCCTTTTCATAAAAATCACCCTGATTATGCTTATGTGGCCCATAAACTTTATTTTAAATTAAAAAATGTATTTCCTTTTTTGCCCTCTAATTCTGAGGATGATCCTCATCTCAATTTAATTTCATACGATAAATCAATCGAATTATTGAGTGCATATTATTATGATTGCCTTTCAGAGGATAAAACAAGTTGTTATACAGATTTAACTAAATTTTACGGTCAAGAAATCAGCCAAGATGAAGTGCCTTATGTTAAATTAATTTTTAAACAATTTTATTCTGGTTATTTAAAATCTTTAAATCAAGACATATCAGGTGTTGCTGAAAAATGTGCAGATGAATATTTTAAATATATTACAAGTAAATTAAACAAAATAAATTACAATACGAAAGATAAACTCATTCAGCGGATACAACGTATTGCGTCTGAACAAATATCCATATCTGTTCATGTGAACTCTCCAGTTGGATTTTTTGTGGAACCGTCTGCTAAAAGGCAATCGAAGCAAAACGTTCCTCAAAAAAAATTCCGATGTCATAAAAGGCAAGAACCATTGAGTCTATTTCAATCGCAGGAATGTCAAACAGCGGTTAAAATTTCACAAAGTGAAATAAAAACAAATAATAATGAACAAAGTAGCGCGCCTTTTTCATTGATTAATAAAGAACCAACAACTGTTGTGTGTAAAAAATAAAATGAAATAACCATCATTTAAAGTAATTTGCTCTTGTTTTATTTGAGAGCATTCTGTATCATTATTAGTCATAAAATTATTATAATTTAGCGGTTCCCGCTAACTATTCGCGATGGGGTGATCCAAGAGGGGAGAACCGCGGTTCTCCCCTCTTGGTGCAAGCAAAAGCTTCGCTTTTGCGCAGCATATAAACAAGAAAGGTATTCCCGCGTTTCTTAGCGGGAATACCTGATTATAATTAAAATTTAATATACTAAAACACATGATGGGGAAAAGGTAATGCGTAGACAAGATATAAGCCATATAAAACCAGAGGTAAAAGAATTAAATACATTATCAGATAATGATGTGAAAAAACTATGCGAACTTATGCAGCAGTATCCTCGATTACTTAACTCATTTAATTCGTTATCTGGAATGGAAGTAAGCCCAAGTGTTGATCAAATTGAAAATGTTATTCAGCAGGGTTACCAATTTTTAAATGATTTTGAAATTCCGATAACAAAATTAATAAAAGCAAATTTGCAGGAGTTGGATAAAACACCTATTGAGGAATATATTGATATTTATTCTAAATGTTTGCTAACGCTAATAGATTCTATGAGGGATATTAGTGAATTTGATTGTCTAGAACGAAAAAAAGCAATCATTATTCAAGCTTTAAATGTGGGCTTGTCAACAAATATCATATTAATCTTGTCTGAGGCATTCCATTTTTATGGATATCATTTTCATCATATTGATTCTCTTGTTCTCTCGTCTTCGATATTAAATAAAGTTAATTTTTCACAGATAGTGAATCAGGCTAAAGTAAAAAAAACAATCAAGCGTCGAATGATTTCATTATGCGTGGATTATATTTCTATAAAATTGAGTTATTTTAAAGGTGATGAATTAAATAAATGGGAACAATATGTAAAGGATGAAGGGTTAGAGAACAAGTCATTAACTGAATTTTTTGAATTTTTAACTAGAGAATATTTTTCTCTTGCATTTTCTCGTTGTCAATGGAGTAGTGTTATCTTGGCATATGAAGTTATAACTCAAATGCTAAATAAATTTGATTTTATTAAAAATACCTTATATTTAAACGAAGAAACAATAAATAAATTTAATAAAGAGATACAAGCATACCGAGATCAAGCGCTAACGAAACAACAGGAAGAAACAGAAGAAGAGCTTGACAGGAGGATTTCAGATTTATCTCAATATAAAAATGATAATTCTTGTGATGCAATGAGATGCATGGCTTCCTATTTAAATCATGAGTTGCCTTTCCTTAAAACAAAAATAGATTCGGATGTGATTAAAAAGCACATAAATGAATCAATTCAATTATATTATGATCAACTTATACGTTATATACATATAACAATAAAATCTAAGATTGATATTATTAATCTTTCTGTTAAGGAGCAGCAGGAAGCAATTAAAGAAATACATGATGAAATTATACATAATATGGCAGCAGCCTATCTTAGAGAGACTCAGTCTAAAGGTTTTGTAAGTAATCAATTGATTCAATGTTGTAAAGCAATATCAAATAATCAAGATGAATTAATTCATGTTGATTATTATGAATTATTATCATTTGTTTACAAGGAAATATTTGGCATATATGTCAGTCGTAGAAAAATTAATGTTGATTGGGATAAAATTCAAAATAATATAATTACTGCGGCACATAAGCTTGAGAAAATAAGTAAAGAGCAATATGGTAATCCTGATCAAGTTAATTCAGCTTTGTTGTTGTCATTAATATGGTATGTCTATCCTTCCATTATGAAAAATATAAAACTATCAAATATTAAGCCTAGGCAATACTTTGATTTATGTTTTAATGTATTAGCTAACGTAATTTTGGACAATGTTAAATGGGGAACTCTGCTTAATTATTTTTGTAATCAAATTTATTTATATGGGATGGAGAGCGAAGTAACAATAGATAAATTTATTGACTCAATATCAAGATTATTGCCAAATATTCAAATGTCTCAAGATTTAATTAATAAATTGAAGATTAAAAATTTAGAAAAAACGATTGATCGTAAAAAAGAAAATTTTAGTAAAAAAATTGAAACCATTTCAAATAAAGTTAAAAAATATAGACAGATTAAACAAGATTTTGAAGAAGAATTAAAGAAATTTGATAAAGAAAAATTAATGGAAGGCTTTGATCCAGAGCAAATCCCAAAATCGCTGTCTGAATGTTTTCAAACACTTCAAAAAAGTTATGATAGTTGTAATAGAAGAATTCGTGGTACAGAATTCATTAGTGATGAAACATGCGATGGAAAAATGCAATCATTGAATGAGTTGTTAAATCATAATAGAACAACAAGTCTGCTTACGACATTAGAAAATAAAATAAGTGAATTGATAACGTTTGAAAAAAGTCATTTTAATGAAACTACTGAGTATGTTTCGTTGTATGTTTCGTTTAATAAAGCACTTGATAAATCATTTAATGAATATAACACTATGCATGGTGCTTATCATAAACGTTTAGAAACATTTCAAAAAATGAAGGAAGAGTCATTGGTTAAAATTCAAGTTCAAGCCAAGAAACAAGAACAAGTGAAGAGGAAGGAGGTTGAAGAGGTTGTAACACAGGCTGAAGTAGAACATGATGTTAAAAATGATAAGCCAACAAATAATAAAAAGCCTCAACCTCAACCTACAATCAAGAGAAGAAATAAAAAAGATCAAAAAATGCAACAAAAAATAGCTAGCACAATGATGCCATGGGAAGAAGAAGAAATTAGAATGGAAGAGCAAAGAAAGGCAAAGGAAAAAGAAAAGGAAAAAGTAAGAGAAGAAATAAGAGAAAAAGCGCAACAAGCAATAAATAAAATAAATCAAGAAGTAAGTAGGAAAGCTGAACAAACAATAAATCAAGATGCTGTCCTTTTGAGTGGGGCCGATAAAAACATCACTTCTACTGATTTAGATTATCTTTATTCATTACACTTAAAAACATTGCAAAATGCATCTGATGATGAGAAAAATAATGTTGGGATGTATTTAAAAGGAAGTTTTGTTTTACATCTATTGCTGAAGAAATTTAATGATAATCCAGAAATTGCTTCTAAGATATTAGTGAAAGATATAGATTGTCATTTTTTATATCATAATAAACTTGATGTAGAACGATTAGTAAAAGAGGAAGGTTGGGTACCCACTCCAGGGTCAAAAACAAAACCTACAAATAAATTTAGTAATTATATCAAACTTCCCGTTAATCAAGAAAATGTTGAATTTGATATGACGGTTGAAACAGCCCCTGGTTATCAATCTCATCCAGTAGCGCCTATTCAATCTTGTTATGCGAAGTTCGTTACGGCGGAAGAGGCTAAAGATCCAAATCGTGATTGTATTCAAGTAGGAGAATATTATTTTGAATTAGTAATTCCTCTCGAATATAGAGAAACCATTATTAATACTTGTAAAGGGGCCGAATTTTCTTTATTTTCTCCTCGTTATGGCCAACATAAAAATTATGGATACATGGCCAATAAACTTTTCACTAAGTTAAAAAATGCATTTCCTTCGTTATTTGCTCATGTTAAATCGGCCGAATCAAACGATAATTTTGTCTCATATATTGAAGCCATTGAGTCATTAAAAGAATATTATTTTAATGGCTTTTCTAAAGCAGCTTTTAATCCAAAGAAAGAAGAAAAAGTTTATTCTGATTTAATTAAATTTTGTGGATATGATATAAGTGAAGATGAAGTGTACTTTGTTAAAATGATTTTTAAACAGTTTTTTTCTGCGTATTTAAAATATTTAAATATGGAGTGTGATTCTGCTGCAGAAAAAGCCGCAAGCGAGTATTTAGAATTTGTTTTAAATGCCTCAAAAACAAAACAGCATTATAAAAGAGAGGAATTAGTAACTACTGTACGTGATCTTCTTGAAAAATATCGTGAGGTAGCCCGTCAAGCAATAGACGATGCTGAAACGGCAAGAGCGCATCAAAAAATTCTAGCGGAACAAGCTGAAGTTGCTGGAACCTATGAGCACACCTGGCCCGAAAAAACTGAAGCGGATTATGCCGCTGGAATTGCTAAAGCTCGTGAAGCAGCTGCTAGAATACAATCGGAGTATGTTGCTAAAATGCAAGCCGAAGAGGCTGCGCGAATGCGAACTGAAGAGACTTCTAGAACGCAATTTGAGTATGCGAGATATCATCCGAGATTTTTTCAAGAAACAGAGCAAGAATTTTACGGTCGAGGCCGAGGAAGTCCGTCAAATAGGCACATGCCAGTAGGTGGAGAGTTAAACAAGGATTATCGTGGACGAGGTCAGGGAAATTTATCAGAAAGAGGCAGGGCAAATGTAAGTTACCGAGGTAGACGTGGTTTTCAACAATATAAAGAACATGGTGAGTCAACAAGGGCTGACATCTTACCAAATGGAACAGAGAAAAATACGACAGGATATACAAAATGAAATCTAAAATGATGGCAGACCATATCGAAGTGATTGATGTGGTTTCCAGCCTGCCTAATGTGAGGCATTTTTTACTCGATTTACAAAATCGTATTTGTCGTATGCTTGAAGAAGAAGATGGGCAAGCGATATTTATTGAAGACAAATGGGAACATCAAACAGGTGGTGGCGGTATCACTCGAATGCTTGCTGAGGGAAATATCATTGAAAAAGCTGGTGTGAATTTTTCACATGTTCATGGCCAACAATTACCGCATGCGGCCACAGCAAAACGTCCTGAATTGACTGGTATTCCATTTCAAGCGTTAGGCGTTTCTGTTGTCGTGCATCCTAAAAATCCTTTTGTCCCAACCTCACATTTTAATGTGCGATTTATTTTTTTAGAAAAAGAGGGAAGTGCGCCGTATTGGTGGTTTGGTGGTGGATTTGATTTAACACCTTATTATGGATTTGTCGAAGATTGTGAGCATTGGCATCGTATGGCAAAAGCGGCTTGTGATGGTTTTCATGCAGAGGCTTATCAGAAATATAAAAAATGGGCTGATCAATATTTTTATTTGAAGCATAGAAATGAGCCGCGCGGTATTGGCGGTATTTTTTTTGATGATGTGAATGAGCAGTCTTTTGAGCATTGTTTTGCTTTTATGCAAAATGTAGGAAATTATTATCTTAAAGCCTATCAACCCATTGTTGCTCGTCGAAAACATCATGATTATGGGCAAGCGGAACGTGATTTTCAGTTATATCGTCGTGGTCGTTACGTTGAATTTAATCTTTTGTATGATCGTGGGACGCTGTTTGGCATTCAATCTGGGGGACGAACAGAATCGATACTTATGTCTTTGCCGCCGTTGGTTGCGTGGCAATATGATAGGCAAGAAAAGCCGGGAACGCGTGAGAAAGAATTGTATGAGATGTTTTTAGTGCCTAGAGTCTGGGTTGGTTAGAAAAACTTAAAAACTTAAAAACTTAAAACATTTACTTTTCGTGGTCCTGGGGATTGGGAGCAGTTATTTTGGCAATGGCTCGCGAGCCTCCGGCTCGCTGCGCTGACTTGCCAAAATAACTCTCCCAACCCCAGGACTTTCGAGGTCTGCGTCAATTTGACTGCTAATGAGATACTGTTTGGCTAAAGTGTATATACATGCGCATTGTAAGCAACAAACATATCACCCCGTAAAAATATTCCACTATTGCCATTGAAAGGAACTTTGAACTATCTGGAATATTTTTCTGGGGTGACATGTTTGTATCACCTGCAACACTGAGTATTCCTCGGTGCTTGCAAGTCAAGAAGGTCGGGAGAGTTATTTTGGCAAGTCAGCGCAGCGAGCCGGAGGCTCGCGAGCCATTGCCAAAATGACTGCTCCCGACTTTCTTGACTATAAAGAATAAGTTTAATAACTTTCTTGACTATAAAAAATAAATAAAAAATAAATAATCAAATAAATAGGGTTTTAATAAAAAATATAGAAATATCCTTAATTTGGTATTAAATTAGAGTACTGAAAATTATTCTTAGGAGAGAATCATGAAAGTAAAGTCATTTGCCATGTTGGCAGTATCTGGCGTATTAGCAGCATCGATTGCATATGCTGCACCAGTATTAGCCGATGATTCAACACAAGCAGCGCCAAATACAACAACCAGTACTGGCGGGACGACACCAACAACAGATCAGACAGCAGACCAGAATCAAGTTGCTCCAGCACCTGCAATGACCGCGCCGGCAACCGCACCAGCAACTGCACCTTCTGATAATAGTGGTATGCCAACGCAGGGTTCCTCAGGGACGAATTCATCTTCTGATATGAATAACAATAACGGTACAAGTAATGATATGAATTCTGGTTCAGGTGCTGCGCCTAGTAATAATAGTAACAACAATAATAATCCATCTGATGCTACACCGGACACAGCAACAGGTGATGACGATTATTAATTTTTAGTTTGTTTTTAGTTTGTATTGATATTCCCCATCTACTTTATGAGAACCTTCCCCTGTGGGGGAAGGGTTTTTATATTCAAAATAATTATAAAATAATCATAAATTTAACTTCAGATTTGCTTAAGTTAAGCATGTTATTATCTCAAAATAAATTGTAATTTAAAGTTGATTTTAAACATAACATACTGTATAATAATAAACCATTTATTATAATTATATTCTATAAATAATCACAATTCGTGGATAGGTACTAAACATGCATAGAAAAAAAGCGAGAGGAAAAAACGATCCAAGAAAAAAAGAAGAACAGAAAGGGAAACAAAATCTAACAAAAGAAATCATTGCTACTTCAGTAGAAAAACCTATTCCTGCTTCAACAGTAAAACCTGCTTCTGCCCAAGCAGCAGAAATTAGTCACATTTCAGCAACAAAATCACTCTTTCCAATCTTTGTAAAAGGCGGAGCGTTCTTTAATTCTTTCCACGTAGATTATTTGAAAGCAACAGAATTGTTGTCAAAAGCCTTTAAATCAAAATCAAAAGAAGATATTGAAAATGCTATTCAGAAATGCCGCGAATTTTTAAAGGATTATACACCGACTATAAATGAATACGAAGAGGATAAATACAAAAAAATTAAGTATTACGTAGAAATATACCGTCGCTACTTATTTTTACTCACCGATGCAACAAGAGAGATAATTGAATTTGATGTGATAGAAGAAAAAAAGGAAATGATTAATCAATTCATTAATATGGAAATAACCAAAGAATTGAAATTATGTGTAGTGGCTTCATATATGGAATACTCATCATATATGCAAAGTCTAGAACCTCTTGTTGATGCAAACTCAATATTAACTAAAGTATTAGATGAAAATGAAATAAACCGTGAACAAATTGATTTAGTAGAAAAAGAAAAGCTTCAAAAAAATAATGCTCGCGTCATGATTGATTTATGTATTCGTTATATCTCAATTAAATTAAATTATTATGACAGAGAAGAGTCACAAAGCTGGGATCAATATTCAGATAATATGAAAATAGATAATTGCTCTTTATCTAGGTTTCTCGAATATTTACTTCAAAAATATTTTTATGAGCCGTTTGAAAAGAAACAATGGGGAAGTGTTATCTTGGCGTATGATGCCGTGATGAAATTAATGTGTAATTTTGATCTTAGCTCGAAAGCATTAGCTTTAAGTGGGAATGATATCACTGGATTGGCAAAGCAAATTGAATTATGTAAGAATAAGGCAGAAACAAAACAAGCTGAAGAAACACAAGAAGAATTAGAAAATAAAATTCATACGGTAAATAATAATAAAGATGATAATATTTTTCATGTTATAAGAGATATGAGCATACATCTTAATCATGAATTGCCTTATCTTGAAACAAAACTAAATTCAGATGTTATAAGTCGTCACATTGATCATTTGGCTCAATTATATTATGAACAATTGACTCGTTACCTGCGTTTGCAAATTTTGACCGTAATCTCAAGTGAGTCTACTAAATTTGAAATTTTACATACTAAAAAATATGTCACTAATAAAATAAAGATGTGCTACGAAAGATTAATCCATAGTCATTCGGATCCAGCCGCTGTTGAATATTATAAAGCATTATCACTGATCAATATGGAGATATTTAATAGTTTATATGTCTATAGCGATAGGATGAATAATGATTGGCTAAAAATGAAAGATAATCTCATGATTGCCATGCAAATATTGAAGGAAGTTAATTTAGATCAATGTGATAATCCCGATCAAGCTAAAATAGCGTTAATAAATTGTGTGTCATTATATCTTTATTGCTTAGTAAAAGAAGATAAAAATTCATTAAACCTAGGTGTAAGTGAAAACGATAAAATTTTTGATTTTTGGGTAAATTTTATTATAAATCCTACTACATGGGGGGTATATTTTAATTATTTTATGGATGAGTTTTTTCAATGGGCAATAAAAAATAATAATTCAATCGATAAAATAATTAAAATAATTTATGAATTTTTGCCAAATCATCCAATATCGCAAGTATTAATTGATGCAATACCGAAAAAAAACAAAATTAACGAATTAGAGATGTCAATTCAACCTAAAAAAGAAAATCTTTCTTTAAAATTTGATAAACTTGAAAAGAAGTTTTTGATTTGTAAAGAGAAATTTGATAAGCAAGAAATGTATAGAAAAAGTGATATCTCTACATTGATGGATGGGTTTGATGACCAAGAACCGCCAAAAGATGTAGCCCAATATTTTTTGTCACTTTCAGCGTATTATGAGAAATATACTAATAAAAATGAACAAGTACGATTGTTCAATATTAACGAAATTGAAGAGAAAATTAATACATTTAAAAAAATAATTGATGTAAATATTACAACGAGTCCATCTATTTCATTAGATGATAGAATACGTGAATTGACAGAATTAAATAATAATCATTTTAATGATCCCGCGGAATATACGGAAACAACTAAATCTATTGATAAATTAATGGTTGAATTGAATGAATTTTCTGATATGCATGCTGCAATGAAAAAACGGATAGATACATTTGTAAAATTGAAAGAAGAGGCTTTGAGTAAACAATTAAAGATTAAAACTAAAACTGATATACAAGTAAATACTAAACAAGAAGAAATAGTTAAAAATGAAGATGATAAAGACAAAGATAAAAATAAAGATAAAGATAAAGATAAAGAGGTAAAACAAAGTGCTCCGCTTAAAACAAAAACTAAAAGAGGAAGACAAGAAGAGAAGCGAAAAAAACAACTAGAAGAACAAGCTAAGCAGCAACAAGAGCTAGAAAGAGAATGGCGCCAGCAAGAAGAGCAAGAAAAATTAAGGTTGCAGCAAGAAGAGCAAGAAAGATTAAGGTTGCAACAAGAAGAGCAAGAAAGATTAAGATTACAACAAGAAGAGCAGGAAAGATTAAGGCTTCAACAAGAAGAACAAGAAAAATTAAGATTGCAACAAGAAGAGCAAGAAAAATTAAGATTGCAACAAGAAGAGCAAGAAAAATTAAGATTGCAACAAGAAGAGCAGGAAAGATTAAGACTGCAGCAAGAAGAGCAAGAAAGATTAAGGCTCCAACAAGAAGAACAAGAAAGATTAAGGCTGCAACAAGAAGAACAAGAAAGAAGAATTAGACAAGATGAGATTTTGTTAACAGGCGTTGGTAAACAAGGTAAACAGATTTTAATAGAAGATTTAGATTATGCGCATCATTTGTATGAAATTGCAAAGCAAAAAATGCAAGATGCGTCTACCCAACAAAATACGCCTGCTGATGATAAGCATGATCCAATCGGTATGTATTTAAAAGGTAGTTTTGTTCTTCGTTTGTTAATCAATAAATTTTGTGATATCCCTGAAATAGCTTCACAAATAGCGGTCGGCGATATTGACTGTCATTTCTTGTATAATAAACTTCTTAATATAGATGAATTGGTTCAGGCGGAAGGCTTTGAAGTTCCTTTAAATGTAGATAATAATGATGTAGATAATGATGATACGCGTTCTAAGAAAAAATTCTGTAATTATATTAAACCTGGGTTTGATAAAAGCCGCATTGAATTTGATATTACAATGGAAGATAAACCTGGTTACGTGCCTTATCCTATTTCACCAATTCAGAGTTGTTATGCTAAATTTGTGACAGAAGAAGAAGCTCAGGATCCTAATCGCGATTGTGTGAAAGTAGGTAAATATTATTTAGAATTAGTGATACCTGCTGAATATAGAGAAACAATTATTAATACATGCAATGGAACAGAATTTTTAACGTTTCCTCCGCATGCTGGTGAACATAAAAATTGGAGTTATATTGCCAATAAACTTTTTGACAAGTTACAAAATGCATTTCCTTTGTTGCCGGCTGATTCACCCGCACCCGCATCGAATGCTAATCTTGTTTCGTATTCACATGGAATTGATTTATTACAAAACTATTATGCTGATTGTTTTGATGAGGCACGAGGTAAAACAAATTTTTATAGTGAACTTACACGATTTTATAAACATGAATTTGTCAGTGATGAAGAAAGAGAGCGCGTCTATAGAACTTTTAAATGCTTTTTTTCTGGATATTTAGATTTTCGAGGAATGAAGTGTGATGCTGCTGCGGTTCAATGTGCAAATGAGTATATGAAATTTGTTAATGAAAGTGTAATAGAGAAAAATAAATATCCTCAATATCAATTAGTTTCATTTGTAGATATTCTTCTTGCTAAATGTCAAAATTTAGCGTGCCAACCTATTTATGTAGCAAATCAGCAAGTTCAGCAGCAACAAATCCATCAACAACAAGTATACCCTCCACAAGCGTATCAACAAATGTATCCGCCTCAAATGTATCCTCAACAAATATATCAGCAACAAATATATCAGCAGCAATTACTGCAGCAACAAATGCAACAACAAGCCCAACAGCAAGCGCGTCAACATCCGCAGTCTCAGGGGAGAGGATTCTTTTCAACTTCACAGCAACAACAAACGCATAACAATCAACAACGCGGTCGCGGTGGTGCACAACAAAGAACGCACGGAAATAGAGGCAGAGGGGCGAACACGACAAATGTGAATAACCAAAATAATCATGATGCTCAACCAAGACAAGAACAAATACCTCAACAACCTCAACAAAGTTTTACCATTTTAAAAAAATAGATGCTGCTGTTTCAAAAATCACGCAGGAACACGCGTGTCTTTTTGTATCACACTAGACCTTTTATTAGTCGCTATTTTTATATAATGTTCAGCAATCATTTGTGCAATACATGCCGTTAATTTTTTCGCCATCGGAATATGCAAAAATTCATTAGGCCCATGTGCATTTGATCCAGGCCCTAATAAACCGGTAATAATAAATTGTGCGTGTGGGAATTTTTTTCCTAGCATACCCATAAAAGGAATCGTGCCGCCTTCTCCCATATAAACAGCTTGCTTACCAAAATAAGTTTGAGATGCTTTTTGTAAAGCGTCAACAAGCCATGGTTGTTCGATTGGTGCATGCCAGCCGGCGCTTTCTTCTCTTAGATCAAAATGTATTTTAGCCCGATAAGGTGGATGATTTTCTAATGTTTGCTTAATGGTTAATGCAGCTTGTTGAGGAGGACAAGTTGGTGGCAAGCGCATAGATAGTTTGACTGCAATTGAGGGCAGCGTCACATTACCTGCTTGTTGAATAGCAGGTATCCCATCACAACCCGTGACAGATAAAGCTGGTTTCCACGTTCGTCTTAAAATTAAATCTGAAATAGAAAGTGATTCAGGTAAAACATCGGCTTGAAAAGGTAAATCTGCGAAAACAGCATTGCCTAACACTTCTGCTGCTTGATTCGCTTGTAGTTCACGTTCTTTTGGGATGATCACTTGCAATGCATCTAATGTAATATCACCTGTGATTTCATTTTCAATACGATTTAAACATTGACGTAAAATACGAAAACAAGAAGGCGCAACACCACTACCATTACCTGAATGCACACCTTGTTTTAATGTGCTAATGTTTAATATACCGCTTACCATGCCGCGCAATGATGTGGTTAACCATAATTGTTCGTAATTACCACAGCCTGAATCTAAACAAATGACTAAATCAGGATGCCCAATGCGATGTTCTAATGCATTGACATAAAATGGTAAATCAGGACTACCGCTTTCTTCACAAGCTTCGATTAAAATTACGCAACGTGCGTGAGGGATGTGTTGTTCGTGCAAGGATTTAATCGCGGTGAATGAAGAGAAAATGGCATAACCATCGTCAGCAGCACCTCGGCCATATAATTTATCGCCGCGTAGTACAGGTTTCCAAGGATTTAAATCTTCATCCCATCCAGACATTTCAGGTTGTTTATCTAAATGGCCATATAACAAAATGGTTTCATCCGTTTGTCCTGGTATTTCAATTAAAATAATAGGTGTTTTTTGTTCAAGACGTACTACTTCTAGCGTCATACCAGGAATAGCATGTTTTTTGCACCATTGACTTAATAAGTTGACGGCTTGGTCCATATAACCATTCGTTTGCCAATCGGGATCAAATTGAGGAGATTTGTTGGGAATTTTAATGTAATCCATTAAACTAGGAAGTATGTGCTCATCCCACATTTTATTGATGAATTGTTCACTTTGTTGATGATTCATGAAAATAAATCCTTGTCAATGATTGTTATTACTTGGGGTGGGATTATAAACTAAATAATGATGTGATTCTCGATTTTTTATTTTTTTATTTTAATGGGGTGGAGAACATTCATATGACTAAACAATCAATTTCTTTAATTGGATATGCTTCTAGCGTAGCGGGTATGGAAGCGCCAGCATTTAATTGCGGTTTATCTCCGTCTATTATTCAACATTCAAGTTATTTAACAGACGTGACATTAGACTGGCAAGCCATGTTAAATCCTTCTGCTTCAACAGAACTTGCTAAAGAAGAAATCGTTGCAGAAATCAATACAGAATTAGCTAAACAAGTTTCGAGCTTATTAAAACAACAAAAAAAATGTTGCGTGATTGGCGGTGATCATACTTGCGCATTGGGAACGTGGAGTGGTGTATACGATGCATTAAATCAAAAAGGTAATGTAGGATTAATTTGGATCGATGCACACATGGATAGTCATACGCCTGCGACAACAGAAACAGGTCGTTTGCATGGCATGCCATTAGCTTGCCTTTTAGGATATGGTGATTCACGATTAACTTCTATTTTGCATGCTGAACCTAAAATCAAGCCGCGTAATTTATGTTTAATTGGGGTACGCAGTTTTGAAAAAGCAGAAGAATTATTTCTTGCTAAATTAGGTGTACGCATTTATTTTATGCCAGAAATAAAACAACGTGGTTTTAGTGCTGTATTACAAGAAGCCGTTACTTATGTGAGTGCTGATACAATTAATTTTGGTTTAAGTATTGATATTGATGCGATTGATCCGCGTGATGCAGCAGGTGTTGGTGTACCAGAAGCCGGTGGAATTCGAGCAGAAGAATTGCTTGAAGGATTATTAAAAATTGTTGCTAATCCAAAATATATTGCGACGGAAGTTGCGGAATTTGATTCATCGCGTGATGTGAATCGTGCGACAGAAAAAGTGGTTACTGATATAGTGAAAATATTAATATGATACGATTAAAAAAATTGAGAATCATATTATGATATTAGAATTGCAGCTTGCGGCACAAAAATTATTTGTTTTAGAAGAAAATAAAATCATTGCAAAATATGCTGTGTCTACTGCGAAAAATGGTGCTGGTGAAGAATATGGCAGCGAAAAAACACCACGTGGTTGGCATATCATTCGAGCGAAAATTGGAGCCGGTTGTCCTATTAATACAGTTTTCATTCGTCGCCGTCCAACAGGTGAAATTTTCACGGAAGCATTAGGCCGGCAATTTCCTGAGCGTGATTGGATTTTAACGCGTATATTTTGGTTGAGTGGATTAGAAAAAAATAAAAATCGATTAGGAAATGTTGATACCATGCGACGTAAAATTTATATTCATGGCGCGCCAGATAATGTGTTGATGGGTGAGCGGGGCTCGAAAGGGTGCGTGCGTATGCGTAATCATGATCTTATTGAATTGTTTGAGAAAATACCGGTGGGAACGAAGATATTCATTAAAGAGTGATGCGAGTGGTTTTCTCGGTGTTCCGTTCGCCCTGAGGAGCGCATGTCATGCGCGTCTCGAAGGGTGAAGGATAGTAAGAGAAAAATTATCTGATTTATCATGCAATTAAACACCGAAAAATATGTTATCCTAAAAGAAAGCGAGGAATAATGATTATGGTTGATAAAGTCCATGAATTATTAAATTTTTGGTTTGGCCATTTAGGTTCCGCTGATTTACCTAATAGCGATAGAACGAATTTATGGTTTGGAAATAATGAAACCATCAAGCAAGAATTATTAGATTTATTTATGCCAGAATTTCAAGAAGCGGCTAAAGGTAAATTAAGTGATTGGGCAAAAACACCTCGCGGTCGTTTAGCACTTATTATTTTGTTAGATCAATTTTCTCGTTATTTTTACAGACATTCTGCCGAAGCTTTTGCGTTTGATCAAGAAGCGCAAAATTTATGTATCGAAGGATTGCGTGAAAAAATGGACCAATCACTTACGTTAATTGAGAGAGTATTTTTTTACATGCCGCTTGTGCATGCAGAAGATGCGCTGAATCAAGAAAAATCTATTCGTTTGTATCAACAATTAGTGACTTTATCGATGACTGAAACAACGCAAGTGTATCAACTTTTTCTTGCTTATGCTTACGCACATTTTCGCGTCATTAAAGAGTTTGGTCGATTTCCGCAACGTAATACTTTATTAGGCCGAAAATCAACGGATGCTGAACTAGCATTTCTGCAACATTCATAATATGATTTGCAACAAAACTAATACTGGGGACGTAGCTCAGCTGGGAGAGCGTCGCGTTCGCAATGCGAAGGTCGGGAGTTCGATCCTCCTCGTCTCCATGAGTTGATCAAATGTGTACAAAACTAATATACGAATTTTATTAAAAAAAATCATTTTACTTTACAACAACCGTTATATTTTGGTTGAATCTCAACTCATTGTAGTAAGTGAAATGATTCCAGTTTTTATCGAATGACAGAGTAAAAAATATGATACGCAATCAATCAGACGTGGCGTGGAAAGAAATTTTAGGCGAGTATTTTAAAGATTTTGTTGAATATTGCTTGCCGGAGTTGTATGGACTAATCAACTGGAAAAAACATTGGAGTTCGCTTGATAAAGAATTGAATGCTATTACTAAAGGTTCAGATGTGGGTAATCGTTTGGTAGATAAATTATTTAAAGTTTATTTGAAAGACGGTCAAGAACAGTGGGTTCTTTGTCATGTTGAAGTACAAGGAAAACAAGATGATGATTTTCCCAAACGCATGTTTACTTATGGGTATCGTATTTTTGACAAGTACCAAAAACCAGTTGTAAGCTGCGCTATACTGACAGATGAGGCAAAGAATTGGCGACCATCATCTTTTCGATTGGGTTTGGCAGGATCATACCTAAGCGTTGAGTACCTCGTTGTAAAGCTGATTGATTATCAGGATAGGATAAAAGAACTGGAGGCATCTACTAATCCGTTTGGAAGTGTTGTTTTAACGCAATTAGCAGCATTGGATGTTAAGCGTAAACCTGATGAGGAACGAAAGCAGGTAAAATTTGCTCTCACTAGACGGTTGTATGATAAAGGATTTAAAAAGGCAGAAGTAGTAAATTTGTACAAATTCATAGACTGGCTTATTGGCTTATCTAAGCCGTATGAATTAGAATATATCCATGAAGTTTATGAATTAGAGGAGACAAACTATCATTGAACGAGCCACAGGTTTTTCTTCAGTTAAAATTAAAAAGCTGCAACGAGAAATAAAGGAAGCGGCTAAGAAAGGTGATCATTAGATTGAGGATAGATTTTGATCATTAACCGTGTGTTGTTTATTTGGAGGTTTTATGCCTAAAGGAATAAGAAACAACGGTAAGAAAACAACAAAACCCAGTAAGCGGAAAGATCGAAATCCCCCTCGACCTAGTAAAAAGAAAAAAGTACCAATTAGAGATAAAAAAGATAAAAATCCACCAAGACCATAAATAGGGAATAGGTATGGAACAAAATCAAAAATTACCTCGATTCGGTACTTTATTTTGGACAATTAGGAAAGAGTACTTCGATATTATGCATGATGCATCTCAGTCGTTCGATAAAGTGATAATGACTTTATCAACTTTTGCATTAGGTTTTACTTTTGGTTTAGTTAGCTATAAGACGACAGTTTATTGCCCGTGTTTAACTGTATTAGCAGGTTTGTTTTTTATTTTTTCTATTGCATCTTCATTATATTCTCTTTGGTTAAGACAAGATTATGGCGTTAAGGCAATCGATAATTGGAATAATGAGTATAAGATTGATATGGAATACGAGTCAGGAAAAACGAAACAGTTTGATGATCCTGTAATTAAAAAAATGGAAATAACACAAGCTTTATCTGGTCTTTTATTCGTGATGGCTTTATTACTCTTGCTAATTTTTGTAAGCGTAAACTTATTTAATCATTAATTTGTTATTTGGATAGTTTTTGTAACTGTAAAATCCTAAGATTTTACAGTTGAGACAAAAAATCATATATGGGAGGTTATTAGTGTGGCGTGAATGAATTATATTTTCTGCCATTAAAGTTAATTTTATCGCCCTGCTAAACAGTCGTCACAATCACCGACCTTCCGCTCGTAATCATTTTTGAAATATGACCTTCACCAGTCAAATCAGTCGCAAATAATACATCACCAGGCTTAAATCGACGTGTTTCGCCGCCACTCGCAGTGACCTCGACTTCGCCCTCCAAATAAATAATATATTGTGGTTGAGGCGCATTATGCATTTTATACAATAAACCTGCTTCGAAATCGCGAAACATAATCCCTGATGTTGGAAATTTTTTTGAATACCAACCTAATGGCTGAAATGTTTCATGTCCACAATCTTCATCGATGAAATAAGATTTATTATCCTCGCCAGTAAATAATTTTGTAATAATCATTATGTCACCTCATTGCGGCTAAAAAAGCCAGATATGCTTCAAACACAACGCGTCGTGTATTGATAAATAAAATTGTTTTCATAATATATCTCTAATATTTTTCAGGTTTTGCTTCTATAAGTTTTGTTTCATCATTAATATTTTCAATTTGTTTATTAACATTAAACCCAGCTTTGGAAATTAAGTTAATTAAATTAGCTAGGGTTCTTTCATTTCCACCATGAATAAGATACATATGCATATCCATAAGCGGTTTATGCGCACGCTTTTCATTGTCAGCAAGCGCTTTTTCAATGATTAACAACGCATCGCCTTCTTTCATCACATTTCTACAGTTATTTAAAATTAATAAAGCTTTTTCATCATCCCAATCATGGAGAACAGCTTTCATTATGTAGAGAGTTGGTGTTTCAGTTTTCGGTATTGATTGAAAAAAATCACCTTCCATAAATGAAGTTTTTAGTTCAGCTACTTGTCCATTTGATTTAGCAGAAGCACTTGATATGACGTGGGGTAAGTCATATAACGTGCCATTTAGATGGGGATGTTGCTTTAATATGGTAAATAGAAGTCCACCTATACCTCCACCAACATCAACAATTGTTTTAAATTGAGGGAAATCTTTATATGATCTTGCAATAGCAGAGTTATGTTCTTTATATTTTTGATCCATTGCTTTATTGTACCACTCCGCCTGATCAGGATATTTTTGATTAAGAGAGCTAAAAAAATCAGCGCCAAGTATTGTTTTATAAGCTGGTTCTCCAGTTTTTAAGCTATCTGATAAACCGTTCCAAAGCTTTGTGTACAGCTCCTGATTAAGAACTACATAAGCATAAAGTGAATCAGGATTATTACTTTGTAACAACGTTCCCATTTCAGTTAAGTAGAATTGATCACCTATTTCTTGACATAATTTAAATTCACATAGGATTGCAAGTAATCGGGACAATACACCCATATCAGTCATTGTGAGCTCTGATATATTTTTAAGCGTTTGACCTTTAGTTTCAGACAGATGATCTGCAATTTTCAGTTTAACAGTTACATAGATGCATTGAGATAACCAATTGCCACATATCATGCTCATCAAAGTGGATCGTGGGTTAGTCATGTTAAGTCTCCATTTCTACGGGGATCGAGGATGCCAATTAAATTTTCGATATGTTAGAACGGAACACGCATCAAGACAACAACAAGAGATTATTAGCTAGTTAAAAATGGTATGAATTGTTTTGAGAAAAAATTTTTAATGAATTAAATTAGATTTGGGCGTAAATAATGAATAAAAAAGAATCAAACAAAAAGAGCATGAAATGAAATCAGATTTCCGCGACAGTGTCACGGAAATCTGAGTTAATTGATCTATGTGAAAAAGAAAATTTGCTAACTAATTTTTCCACTGCGTTAGCTTTATGCTCTGGTGCTAAATGTGCATAACGTAATGTCATTTTAATATCCGCGTGTCCTAATAATTCTCTAACTGTATTTAAATCTACGCCAGCCATAACTAATTTACTTGCGAAATGATGACGCATGTCGTGCCAGCGAAATTTTTCGATCTTAGCTTGCTCTAAAATAGTGCGCCAAGCTTTTTTTACATTATCGAATGGTTTGTTAGTGTTAGGATTTTGAAAAATAAATTCGTTGTTTTTTGTTTGAGTTTTCCAATTTTTTAATAGTTGAAGAGCGAGTGTATTAAGTGGTAAATGTCGTGTCTTTCCGCTTTTCGCTAGATCACCTGCTATTGTCAGTATGGCACGTTCAAAATTAATATTTTCCCATTTTAAGTTAAACAATTCACCTTGGCGCAATCCTGTATTAAGCGATAATAATATCATTGGTGTCATATGATCTGTAAAAAATATTTTTGTTAAATCAGGAAGGGTTTTATAATTTCTTTGTTGGCGCCATTCATTTGCGCTTAGCCGTGCTGATCTTAATTTTTCATCGCGCAAGAATAGGGCATTTTTTAAGTTTGTTTCTTCTTCATTTGTTAAGTAACGTACATTGGGAGAGTTATCAATTTTCGCTAACTTAAATTTTCGTAAGGGATTTTCAGGTATTATTTCCCATTCTTCAGCTTTGTTTAACATGGATTTTAATATAGAAATATCGCGATTGGCTGTAATAGGTTTGATACCGCTCGCAATACGCTTGGATCGCCACTTGTCGATAGCAAGAGGAGTGATAGATAGAAGAGGGTAGTTGCCAAATTCATCTAAAAAAACTGATATTAATCGATCGATATCTTTTTTTGCGCTTTTACGATTTGCGTATCGCCATATTTTGTATTCATTCTTGATAAATTCATTTAAGGTGAGTATGTGGTTACGCTTTTTAGGTTGAGGAGGATTTCCTTTTACTGTATCTGCTAGTATTTCTTTAACACGATCGCGTGCCTGAATTGGTGTTAGCACTGTGCATTTGCCAAGTGTTACTCGTTTACCTCTGCCATATTCGCAGCGATAAACATGTTTGCCTGTAGGGTTTACACGTAAAATAAGACCTGTTAATTTTGTATCCCAAACATCGTAAGCTTTATCTTTTGGTTTTATTGAGCTAATAAAGCTATTCGTTATTAAAGCTTTCATTATTTATTCTCGCTTTCAGGGTGCAATTAGGGTGCAGCATGAGTGTGCGAGCATATACAAAGTTGAACAGCTTAACAAGAGAATACTTTAATAACTAAATGATTATTTTATTAATTTAGCTTACTGAGGTTCACGCTGGTTCGTGCTTGTTTTGCTTTCGCAATGCGAAGGTCGGGAGTTCGATCCTCCTCGTCTCCATGAGTCGAAACTAATATACGAATTTTATTAAAAGAATAAATCATTTTGCTTTAAAACAACCATCAATCCGTTTGGAAGTGTCGTTTTAACGCACTTAGCGGCATTAGACGTTAAGGGTAAACCAGATGACGAGCGAAAGCAGGTAAAATTTGCTCTCACTAGACGGTTGTATGATAAAGGGTTTAAAAAGGCAGAAGTAGTAAATTTGTACAAATTCATAGACTGGCTTATTGGCTTATCTAAGCCGCATGAATTAGAATATATCCATGAAATTTATGAATTAGAGGAGGCAACTAAAATGCCTTATATTAGTAATGCGGAAAAATTTGGGATGGAGAAGGGTATTGTGCAAGGTAAGTTAGAAGTTGCAAAGCATCTTATAGAAGATGGTGTTAAGCCTGCTATCATTGAACGAGCCACAGGTTTTTCTTTGGCTAAAATTAAAAAGCTGCAACGGGAAATAAAGAAGGCGGCTAAGAAAAACGATCATTAGGTTTTGAACAAAATTAAAATTATTGCTCAATTTAAAAATGTATTCAATAATGCGCTATCTTTGACGATAAAATGAAAGGAACATTCATGTTAAGTCAACAATCATTAAAAAATCCTGAATTATCTTTTACGGTTCCAGAACATTCTGCTTTTTACGAAGTAGTCATTCCTGTTCATGCTACATTCCAAGATGAATTAGCAACAAACCTTGGTGTAGAGGTAATTGAGAAGGTGAGTGATCTCTTCATGGTGGATAGTGTGATGCACTTCCATGCTTTATGTTATTTAACACCAGAGCAAGTAAGAGCAGTATATGCGCTGTCTTTAGTGGTTGATTTAATACAACATGCTACTACCTATGAAAAAGAATTTCTTTCTTCAGTTATTGCAGAAGACGGGGATGCAACTGTTGCTTGTCAATGTACGCCTGACACCGTACCACAGATTGAAAACATGGTAGCAGAGTGGCGTATGAATAACACCACTACGCTCACGCTTACTGATAGGAAACAACGTTTACATAATGGCCTGACGTTATTTAGGGCGCTCAATGTGATAGCAACAGATGTGCCGCTGATTGATGAGATTGCTAAATTAAATGGTGTAAGAGAAATTAATGCGCAAGCTCGGCCACGGTTATTGAATAAATAGTTACTGACGTTACCGCTAAGCGTTAAAGCAATGTGCATTTACGGTAAGTTTGTGTTATTCATACAGATTGTCGAAAATGCACCAATCAACCTGCTTCAAATAAGTATGTTCAATATATTATGTTAAAACTTTCTCGCTCGTTTTATGATCGTGATACCGTTGACGTAGCGCATGATTTACTTGGTAAATATCTTATTCATCGCAGTCACGGCATTGAACGCATAGGTAAAATTGTTGAAGTGGAAGCGTATCTTGGGCCTCATGATTTAGCAGCACATTCAGCTAAAGGTTTAACACCGCGTACTAAAATTATGTTTGGGCCGCCTGGTCATGCTTATATTTATATGATTTATGGCATGTATTTTTGTATGAATGTGGTAACAGAACAAGAAGGGCATGCTTCTGCTGTTTTGTTGCGTGCAATTGAGCCGATTCAAAACCTTGAAGGTAAAACACAAGGCCCAGGTTTGCTATGTCGTGCTATGCGCATTGATAAAAATCTTAATGGATGTGATTTAGAGAGTGACACTTTTTTTATTGCTCAGACTGAGGAATCTTCAGCGATTGATATTATTGCTCGTCCGCGTATTGGCGTAGATTATGCGGGTAAATGGGCAAAAAAATTATTACGATTTTATATTAAAAATAATTCTTATATTTCTAGAAAGTGAGATGTTGTTGGGCTTCGACCTGCTTTCGCAGGCCTCAGCCCAGCCTACAATTTACTCTTGTCCTTCGTCTCACTCTCACACTTGATACGAGATTGTTAGCGGCATCTATTTTGGTTGTGATTAATCAATTTTTATACTATTCTCTTCGTCTTTTAACTCTCTATAAAAAGGAAGTGAATTAATGAAAAAAATAATATTGTTATGTTGTTTGATGATAAGTGTCTTTAGTCTTCAAGCATACGCTTCTAATCGTTGTTTGGATCACATTGATGCATTAGTAAAAAATAACCGTTTAGATTTATCATTTTGTGAATTAGAAGCTAAAGATGTTTCATTTGTGGCGAATTATCTTAATCAGCATCCAATGATTCAATCTCTTGATTTGAGTGGTAATAATAAAATTGGTTCGTCAGGTCTGATCGCATTGTCAAATATATTATCCATAAAAAAATTAAATCTTTTTTACACCGGCGCCGATGATACTGTTATATTAGCAATCACGATTAATCCATCTATTACAAAGTTAAATATTTCTTGGAATGATAATATCACTGATGAAGGAGGGCTTTTATTGGCACTTGACCCTTATCTCAAATCTCTTGATATTTCATTGACGAAATGTACAGATAATACAGCGATTGAATTTGCAAAAAATACTAGCTTAGAAGATCTTAATATTGGAACTAATAGAAATATTACGGATGCAGGTGCAATTGCATTGGCGGGTAATGCTGCAATTCAATCACTTGACATCGGTGATACCAAAGTAACAAATGCCGGTGTTCAAGCGTTAGCTAAAAATTCTCACTTGAAAAAACTATCTTTGGATTGGATTCTCTTAAATAAGGATAGTGTCATTGCACTTGCTCATAATAAAAATTTAACTTCTTTATCTTTATTTAGAAGTAATATTGGCGATGAAGGGGCGGTTATTTTGGCTGGTAATCGCGCGATCACGGAGCTTGATTTAACGGATAATAGTATTCATTTGCAAGGTGCTTTAGCAATAGCGGAACTTCCGCTCTTAACCAGTTTATCTCTGTCAAATAGTAGTGTGTCTGGATATAAAAATCAGATTAATGATCAAGCTGTCATTGCTTTAGCAAAACTCCCAATGTTGACTGAGTTATCATTAAGCGGTGCTAATATTACTTCAATTGGCTCATCTGCACTTGCTCAAAATCAACATCTTCAATCATTAGACTTAATGAGTACGCTCACGGGTGATGAGGCAATGACTGCATTTGCTGAAAATAAATCTATTAAAAAATTAATTTTATTTAATACTAATATTACTGATAAAGGCTTGATTGCTTTATCACATAATACTTCAATTGTAGATTTAGAATTAGATTTTAAACGTTTTGGTAATATGGGGGAGGGAATTAAAGCAATTGCAAAGATGGGATCATTAAAAACTTTTTATACTTTTTCAACTCGCTTGAGCCATCAAGAAATTGGTGCACTTGCTCAAAATTCATCAATCACTGAACTTCTTTTATTTTCTGCTCAGCTAGACAATGAAGATGCGAGTTTATTGGCGAAAAATAGTTATTTACAGAGGCTTGCTTTAATAGATAGTCATATTGGTGATGCTGGTGCAATTGATCTATCAAAAAACACCACATTAAGCGAATTGGATGTTACTTTAAATCACATTGGGGATGAAGGTGTTAAAGCCTTAAATGCTAATCAAAGTTTTATTCATTTATACGATGACCTTCAGTATGGCGATAATTTAAAGGCAAAGAAAATGCTTCAAGCAAAAAAATTGGGTTTAAATAAAAAAGAATTACGACGATATCAAATGTATTGCAAGCATCATGCTAATCAGCTTGAAATTTGTAAGAAAATTTAACTATTAACTGTTTGTTTAAAAGGAACGAATTAATGAAAAAAAGAATATTGTTATGCTGTATCATAACAAGTGTTTTCAGTCTTCAAGCATACGCTTCTAATCGTTGCTTGGATCACATTGATGCGCTAGTAAAAAATAATCGATTAGATTTATCATTTTGTGAATTAGAGGCTAAAGATGTTTCATTTGTTGTGAATTATCTTAATCAGCATCCAGCAATTCAATCACTCGATTTAACTTGGAATACTAAAATTGGCTCTGCAGGCGCGATAGCATTGTCAAAAACAACAACAATAAATGAATTAATTATCCCTGCAACGCATGTTGATTCAGCTGGAGCAAAAGCAATTGCTAATAATCCATTTATTACAAAATTAGATATTTCGTGGAATGACGATATAAGTGATGAAGGAGGAATTGCCTTAGCGAATGATATCCATCTCAAATCTCTCGATATTTCATTGACAAAATGTACAGATAAAACCGCGATTGCATTTGCAAAAAATACTAGCTTACAGGACCTTAATATTGGATATAATAGCGATATTACTGATGCAGGTGTAATGGCATTGGCCGGTAATGTTGCAATTCAATCACTTGACATCAGTGATGCCAAAGTAACAAATGCCGGTGTTCAAGCCTTAGCTAAAAATCCACATTTGAAAAAATTGATTTTGGATTGGGCTCCTTTGAACAAGGACAGTGTGATTGCGCTTGCTAATAATAAAAATTTGACTTCTTTATCATTATTTAGAAGTAATATTGGAGATGAAGGCGCGATTATTTTAGCTGGCAATCGTGCTATCACCGAACTTGATTTAACAGACAATAGTATTCATTTGCAAGGTGCACTAGCAATTGCTGATCTTCCTCTCTTAACCACTTTGTCGTTCAGGCAGAGTATTGTAGCTGGAGATAAAAATCACATTGATGATCAAGCTGCAATTGCACTAGCAAAATTGCCGTCATTGATTGATTTAAATTTAAATGGCGCTGATATTACTTCAATTGGGGCGTCAGCACTTGCTCAAAATCAGCATCTTCAATCATTGGATTTAATGGGAACGCTAACGGATGATGATGCAATGACGGCATTTGCTGAGAATAAATCTATCAAAACATTAATTCTATTTTTCACCAATATTACTGATAAAGGCCTTGTTGCTTTATCTCATAATACTTCGATTGAAGATTTAGAATTAAATTTTAAGCGTTTCGGTGGTGAAGGTGAGGGGGTAAAATCACTTGCGAAGATGAAATCACTGAAGACTTTTTTTACATTTAATACTCGATTGAATTATCAAGATATTGATGCGCTTGCTCAAAGTTCATCAATCACTGAACTTCGATTGGAATCTTCTAATTTGAGTGACGAAGATGCAAGTTGTTTAGCACAAAATACTCACTTAAAGATACTTGATTTAATAGATAATCATATTGGCGATGCTGGTGCGATTGATTTATCAAAAAATGTGACATTAAATGAGTTGTATCTTGATTTAAATCGTATTGGTTCTAAAGGGATTGAGGCATTAGAGGCTAATCCAAATTTTATTCATTTAGGTATTGATGATCCAGATGGCGGTAATTTAAAAACAAAAGAAATACTTCAAGCCAAAAAAATGGGATTAAATAAAAAAGAATTACGACGATATCAAATGTATTGCAAGCATCATGCTAATCAGTTGGAATTTTGTAAGAAAGTTTAATTTGATTTGAGAATAAAATAAAGGCGCTAAATGCGCCTTTTTTATTAGGTTACTTTGATAATTTAATGATTATTTTATTTATTTTTATGAAAAATTCACGGTAAACGATAATATCCCATACCAGTATCGCTATGTTATAATATCCATATGTATTGTAACCAATTAAAATTTTTATAAAATAAATGGGAGCGTGCATATGTTGGACTCGCGAGAAGAAGAGAGAAAATTAGAAGAACTTGTATTAAAGTTAAATGTATTGCAAGGGAAACCGATTTGGTTAAGGGACGTTGATGAAATAATAGCTGATACTAATTATTATAAAGATTTAACTGTTCATCAGACAGATAATAATTACTCAGTAGAGGTTAATAAAAATTTACAATTACCAGTTAATCTTGAAGCTGGACTATTTAATCCGGATGATGACTCATATGAAATTGGAAGTGTGACTATACCAGGTAGAAGTTTGAATTTAATTCATGCCGAAACAGTCACTCTTCAACAAGCCACAAGCTATTTTGATAATAATTCATCTCTTTACGTGGGTGGAAGTACAAAAAAAAGTGATTTTGAGCAAATTCAGTCAATGATGAATTTTTTAGAAAATGATAATGACAAATTACAATTTCTTCAACATGTTTATAAAAAAATAGAGTCTGATAATAATGTAATATACAAACACACAGATCTAATTCATCCAAGATATACAGAGACACAAGCCGCGCATATAGAGAAATTGCAGCATTGGTATATTGATATTGTGTCTCAATCTAATGATCCAAGTTTTTTAAATGGTCTTAAAACTAATAGTAATAATAGTGTTAGCCCATATAATAAAGATTCTTTAATCAACTTTGCTCGGAAGAGAGATATGGTTAAAGGTCTTTTCACAAAAGAGATTACTCCAAGCAATAAAGTTAAGGCAGTTATTGAAGCGAGTGTTAAAAAAGAAATGGAAACAAAAAAAACTTCTATACAGCAAGAAACACCTAAACAGGAAGATAAAAATAGCTCGAGTTCGCCTCGGTCGAGTAAATAAAGTCGTAAATGTTCGCACAATTGTCATTCTAAGCCGATTGTCATCCTGAGCGTAGCGAAGGATCACTCAGTGAGTATTATGACATATTTTAGTGATCCTTCGCTACGCCCAGGATGACAATCGCGTGAATTGTTAAATAAAGAAAGTCTATCAGTTTATTATTGCCGCGGGTATTTATGCGAAACCTCATATTTTTAATTCATCGATTTTTTTTCTGTCCCAACCTCCACCTAAAGCAACGACTAATCCTACCGCCGCTGTCATTCTTAAACCAACAATATCAGCCGCATTTTTTTGTGCAGTATAAAGAGCTAATTGTGATGTGAGTACACTCGAAAAGGGTACTGTTCCTGCTTTATATTCATTAATGACATATTTTAATGCTTTTTGCGCGGTGATAGCGGCTTGGTTTTGCACCACGCCTTCATGAGTTAAAATGCGTAGTGTTGCTAAATTATCTTCAACATTTTGAAATGCAGCGAGTACGGTTTGTCGATATGAAGCAACCGTTGATAAATAACCATATTGCGCTGCGCGAACTGTTGCATTTCTTAAACCACCATCATAAATCAATTCAGATAATTGCGGACCATAAGCCCATCCCATTTCTGGCATTGAAATCCAATGCCCTAATCCTTGATTCACAAAACTGGCATTGCCCGTTAAAGTTAAAGTAGGAAAATAAGCGGCAACAGCGACACCAATTTGGGCGCTTGCTGAAGCCATCGTGCGTTCTGCTTGTGCGACATCAGGGCGGCGTTCTAATAAATAAGAAGGGAGTGCGAGAGGGACTACTGGTGGTTGGCCATGTAGAGGATGATAAACAAGCGAAAATGCGCTAGCTGGTATGCCAAGTAAAACAGCAATAGCATGCTCGTAAATCGCGCGATTCACACCATTATTAATCGCTAAGCTTTCAGCTGCTTCTAATTGACTTTTTGCTTGTAAAATATCACCGGCTGATATCACACCGGAATGATATTGATTAATCGTTAATTGGAGAATTTTTTTATCTGCACGAACGGTATCATCGAGTATCTGTTGATCGGTATCGAGTGCGCGCAATTCAAAATAAAAAGTTGCTAATGAAGCTTGAGAAGATAAACGCGTTGCACCAAATAATGCGGCATCAGCTTGTGCGGTTGCAGCGCTCGCTTCAACTTGTCTTCTTACTAATCCCCAAATATCAGGTTGCCATGAAGCATTAAATGAAATGGAATGGTTGTAAACGACTTTTGAATTTGATGTGGCTGCGATACCTGTGCTTGTTGAACCTGTTGGTAAAGTACCACTGCTTGATGTGCTGATAATAGAAGTTGAACCTGTCCCTTTTTGTCGTTGTAAAGAAAAATTTCCAATTAAAACAGGATAAAAATTAGCGCGCGCTTCATCAACTAAAGCTTGTGCTTGTTTAAAGTTATCATAAGCGGTGAGGACAGATTGATTGCAACGATTTAATCTTTCTTCTAAAGCAGATAAGGTGGGATCATGAAACATTTCCCACCATTTATTGTTGAGGCTAATGTTTGTTGGTTTTGCTATTTTCCAATCTTTATTTTTGATTTCTTTGAAATGGTAGGGGACTTGTGTTTTGGGGCGGTGGTAATCGGGGCCGACTGCGCAGGAGGTGAGGGATAAAGATAATATGATTAGATTCAGAGCTGTCGTCCAACAGCTTGTTACTATACTCAGACCTGTCGTCCCGCGGCTTGTCCGCGGGATCCAGAAACAATTAACAACATTAGCATATTTTTTCTGGATCCCGCGGACAAGCCGCGGGACGACAGGTGTGAGTGTAGCGACAAGCCGCGGGACGACAGATTTGAGTATCAATTTATTCTTCATTGAATAATTTCTTCCTTGGTCTATGATTCAAAACAAACGCATTTAATTTTAATCGAATCTTCTCAAAACTAAGATAAATCACAGGCGTGCTATATAACGTTAACATTTGACTTACAATTAATCCGCCCACAATCGCAATACCCAATGGTCTTCGTAATTCTGATCCTAATCCCATTCCAAATACTAAAGGCAATGCACCAAAAATAGCAGCACACGTTGTCATCATAATCGGTCGAAAACGTAAAGTAGCTGCTTCATATATCGCATCACGTGAAGATTTTTTTTCTTCGCGTTCAGCATGCAAAGCAAAATCAATCATCATGATGGCATTTTTTTTCACAATGCCAATTAATAAAATGATGCCAATCAAAGCAATAATACTTAAATCAGTATGTGTGATTAATAAAGCAAGTAAAGCACCAACACCTGCTGATGGTAAAGTCGAAAGAATAGTAATCGGATGAATTAAACTTTCGTATAAGATACCAAGTACAATATAAACCGCAAATAAAGCTGTGATTACTAAATACGTTTCATTTGCAAGCGATTGTTGGAAAGCTTGTGCCGTACCTTGGAATGTACCGCGAAGAGAAGCGGGGAGTCGCATTTTTTCTACTGCGCGATCGATGCGATTTACCGCATCACCTAACGCTGTATTTGATAATAAGTTAAATGACAAAGTAGCTGATGGCGCAAGACCTTGATGATTAACAGATAACAATGTATTAGATGGCGTAAATTGTGAAAAAGCAGATAAAGGTATTTTTAAATTAGTTGGTGATAATACATAAATTTGATTTAATGTTTCAGGATGTTGCCAATACGGCGGCGCTACTTCCATCACAACATGATATTGATTCATTGCAGTGTACATGGTTGATACCTGACTTTGTCCAAATGCACTATATAAAATCGCATCAATTTGTTGTGAGGTTAAACCAAAACGTGAAGCAGCATCGTGATTTACTGTTACATACACTTGTAAACCATGATTTAATTGATCACTATTGACATCTGCTATATTCGGTAATTTTTTTAATTGTGATGTGAGTAGGGGCGCCCAATGATTTAATACATTTAAATTATCAGCGGATAAAGTATATTGAAATTGTGCATTGCCCGATCTGCCGCCGATCAATAAATCTTGTGCAGCTTGCATGTAAAGTGTTGCGCCAGGAATGACAGCTAATGTTTTGCGTAAACGTGCAATGACACCATCAACTGATAAATGACGTTGATTTAATGCTTTAAGTGAAATATATAATGAGCCTGTATTTGTCGTATTGCCGCCCGGTCCACCACTGCCAACAAATCCGACTACATTTTCTACGGCAAGATCTGCATGAATTAATTTAACATAATCCGATAATTTATTTTGCATTGATTGAAACGAAATATTTTGATCAGCTTGAATATTAGCAATAATACGACCGGTGTCTTGCTGCGGAAAAAATCCTTTAGGGACAATAATAAATAATATGATAGTTAAAATAATACAGGCGATAGTTGCGCATAACATAAAAATAGGATGATGCAATACCCAGGCTAAACTATTATCATAATGTTTACGTAATTGTTCGACGCGTTGTTGATAAGGATTATGATTTTTCGGCCCACTTTTTTTCAAAAAAACAGCGCACATTGAAGGCGTAATCGTTAATGAAATCACGAGTGAAACTAAAATGGCAGTAGAAAGTGTCACGGCAAATTCATGAAATAAACGTCCGACAATGCCGCCCATTAATAAAATAGGAATAAATACGGCAATTAAAGATAAGCTCATAGAAATGACTGTAAAGCTTACTTCGCGCGCGCCAATTAAAGCGGCTTTTATTGGATCATCTAACACTTCAAGATGACGAGAAATATTTTCTAAGACAACAACAGCATCATCAACAACAAATCCTGTTGAAATCGTTAAGGCCATCATCGATAAATTATCTAAACTATAACCCAATAATTCCATCACACCAAAAGTGCCGAGTAATGATAAGGGTACAGCAACACCAGGAATAATCATTGCATTGAAATTACCTAAAAATAAAAATGTGACAAATATCACGAGTATCATGGCAATGATTAAAGTAATTTCTACATCAAATAAAGAAGTGCGAATCGTCGTTGTTCTATCCATTGCTTTAGATAAATGAATACTGGCTGGAATCGCGCTTTTTAAAATTGGCATAATATTTTGAATTTGATCTACTGTTTTAATTACATTAGCGCCAGGCTCTTTAAATATAATTAACAACACAGCTGGTTTACCATTAGATAAACCTGCGTTTCTTAAATCTTCAACTGAATCAACTGTCGTTGCTACATCTGAAATTCGAACAGGTCTATTATTTCGATAAGTAATAATGAGCGGCGCATATTGAGATGCTTTAAATAATTGATCAGAAGTATTGATTGCATAAGTGAGATTCCCAGATTGTAATTGTCCTTTGGGACTATTCGTATTAGCAGTGGCTAATGTTGATTTAACATCGGTTAACGCAATACCATAACTATTCAATTGGTTGGGATTTAATTCAACGCGAACAGCAGGCAGTGAAGAACCACCGACGATGACTTGTCCTACGCCATTTACTTGCGATAATCGCTGCGCAAGAATGGTTGATGCTAAATCATACATTTGTCCGCGCGTGTAATGATCTGAGGTTAAAGCCAGTATCAAGATAGGCGCATCAGCAGGATTTACTTTTCTGTACGTTGGTAAAGAGGGTAAATTGGTTGGTAATTGACTAAGCGAAGCGTTAATTGCAGCTTGAACATCACGCGCTGCGCCATCGATATTACGCGTTAAATCAAATTGCAAAGTAATTCTTGTTTGCCCTAAGGTGCTAGATGAAGTCATCTCTGTCACACCTGCAATCTTACCTAATTGACGTTCTAATGGTGTTGCAACAGAAGTCGCCATGGTTTCTGGATCAGCGCCTGGTAATGATGTTGAAACATTGATCGTGGGAAAATCAATTTGTGGTAATGGTGCGACAGGTAATAAATAAAAAGCAAATAATCCAGCAAGCGCAATACCTAAAGCAACTAATGAAGCAGCAATGGGACGATGAATAAAAACAGCGGTAATATTCATGTGTGCGTCCATCGAATAGTGGGCCGCCATTTTTTCATGCGGCTATAAGCACGATCAAACGTCAGATAAATGACGGGCGTAGTATAAAGCGTGAGTAATTGGCTCACCATTAATCCGCCGATGATGGCAATGCCTAGTGGTTGTCGTAATTCAGATCCCATACCAGAACTCATCGCTAAAGGAATCGCGCCAAACATGGCGGCTAATGTGGTCATTAAAATAGGACGAAAACGAAGTACCGCAGCTTCTTGAATAGCTTCACGTGGTGGTTTGTTATATTTACGTTCTTGTTCTAAGGCAAAATCAATCATCATGATGGCATTTTTCATCACAATACCAATCAATAAAATAATACCAATTAAAGAAATGATTGTGAGTTCTTTTCCTGTGATTATTAAGGCGAGTAATGCACCCACACTAGCAGAAGGTAAAGTAGATAAAATAGTGATTGGGTGAATATAACTTTCATATAAAATACCTAAGATAATATAAACAGCGATAATTGAAGCTGCCACTAACCATCCTTCATTTAATAATGTTTGCTGAAATATTTTTGCTGAACCAACGAAATTAGTTAAGACAGTTGGTGGAAGTGATAAATTATTTTTTGCTTGATTGATGGCATTGATAGCACTGCCAAGAGAAACATTTGGTGCAAGATTAAATGAAATTGTCGCGCTGGGAAATTGTCCTAATCGATTAATGACTAATGGTGCATAACCATGTGTGATAGTAGAAAAAGTATTTAAAGGAACAACATTATTTAGAATTGGAACGGTTGTGCTGGTTAAGCTTGTATTGCCGATTGAAGTGAAAGAAGTGGTTGGTTGATAAGTTGATTGTGCTGCAGCCGAATTTAAATAAATATGATCGAGAGAAATAGGTAAATTTTGTAATGAAGGTAAAACTTCAAGTACAACACGATATTGATTGCGTTGTGTAAACATAATTGAAACTTGCCGCTGTCCATAAGCATCATATAAAGTATCATCAATGGTTTGTGAAGTAATGCCTAAACGAGAAGCGGTATCTCTATCAATCATAATGGAAGTTTGTAGTCCTTTATTTTGTAAGTTAGAAGTCACATCTCTTAATTCTGGTAATTGGTTTAATTGACGAATTAATTTTTCTGTCCAAGTGGTAACTTCATCTGCGTTAGCAGAACTGACGCTATATTGATATTGATTGCGACTGACGATGGTATCAACCGTTAAATCTTGTACGGGTTGCATATAAAGTTGTGCGCCAGTAATTTGAGATAAAGTCGGTTGTAATCGTCGAATAATTGAGAGTGCACTTTCTTTTCTATCAGCAATAGGTTTAAGTGTCATTAATATGCGGCCACTATTCAAAGTAACATTCGTGCCATCAATTCCAATGAATGAAGAAATATTTGCAATCGCAGGATCAGTTAATATGACACGTGCAAGTGCTTGTTGTGCTGTCGACATGGCTGAGAAAGAAATATTTTGCGGCGCTTCTGAAATGCCTTGAATTAATCCCGTATCTTGAATTGGAAAAAAACCTTTTGGAATGACAAAAAATAATATCCCTGTTAAAACGAGTGTCATCATTGCAATAATTAAAGTTAAAGGTTGATGATTTAATGTCATATGTAATGAACGGCCATATGAATCAATAATATTTTTTTGAATGGTTAATGCTTTTTTTTCAATCGAAGTTATTTTTTTATCTTTTTGATGTTTTAATAATTTTGCACATAACATTGGCGTGAGGGTAAGTGAAACAAAAGCAGAGATTAAAATGGTGACGGATAAGGTAACAGCAAATTCACGAAATAATCGACCAATCACATCTCGCATAAAAAGCAGCGGAATAAGTACGGCAATTAATGAGACTGTTAAAGAAACAATGGTAAAACCAATTTGTGCAGCACCTTTCATGGCGGCATCAAAAGGAGAATCGCCTTGTTCAACATAACGTGTAATATTTTCAATCATGACAATGGCATCATCTGCTAGAAATCCGGTCGCAATGGTGAGTGCCATTAAAGTTAAATTATTTAATCCATAACCAAATAAATACATCACGCCTAATGTGCCAATAAGTGATAAAGGAACGGCAATACTCGGGATCATCGTCGCAGCAAAATGACGTAAAAAAATAAAAATCACTAATACAACTAAAATTAAAGCAAACAGCAAATCAAATTGAACATCAGCAACAGAAGTGCGAATGGTAATCGTGCGATCCGTTAAAAGCGAAATATTAATGGCATGTGGCATAGCATGTTTTAATTGTTGAAGTAATACTTTAACGCGATCAGCCACTTCAATGACATTTGCACCAGGCTGACGTTTGATATTAATAATGACAGCAGGGGTTAAATTTTTCCACGCAGCAAGTTGTGTATTTTCAGCGCCATCAATCACATTTGCAATATCAGATAAACGAACGGGTGCATTATTTCGATAAGCAACAATTAATGGTTTATATTCTTTACTCGAAAGTAATTGATCATTTGAATTGATGGTATAAGAAAGTCGTTTGCCATCAAAATTACCTTTTGCTGCATTAACATTTGCTGTGATGATGGCGTTACGGACTGCTTCTAATGTTAATCCATATGAGACTAGTGCATCAGGATTCATTTGCACACGAACAGCAGGCCGCTGACCGCCGCTAATACTCACGAGCCCCACACCAGTTTGTTCTGAAATTTTTTGCACGAGACGTGTATCCGCATAATCTTCAACTTGAGTGAGCGGCATGGTTTTTGAAGTGAGTGCTAATGTGATGATGGGTGTGTCTGCAGGATTCACTTTGCTATAAATAGGCGGATTAGGTAAATCAATCGGTAAATAACTGGTTGCTGCATTAATCGCAGCTTGAACTTCTTGTTCTGCGACATCTAAACTCATGTCTAATGAAAATTGTAATGATATAATAGATGAACTATTGGAACTGGTTGACGTCATTTGATCAAGCCCTGGCATTTGTCCAAATTGTTTTTCTAAAGGAGCGGTGACAGAAGATGTCATCACATCAGGACTTGCGCCTGGATAAAATGTCACAACTTGAATCGTGGGATATTCGACTTCTGGTAAAGAAGAAACAGGTAATAGTTGATAGGCTAAAATACCGGTTAATAATAAAGCTAACATTAAAAGGGAAGTCGCAATTGGTCGTTGAATAAAAGGGCCTGAGATATTCATAACAAAACACGCCACCAAGATTGTTGCGCGTCGATTTTAGATTTTACTTCAGGTTTTAATAATGATTGTGATGATTGCGCTACATTAACTTTTGAACCTTCAATTAATTTATCAGCACCTTCTGTAATGACTAATTCATTTGGTTGAATACCAGTAGAAATTGTTGTGTTTTCACCATTAGTCACGCCGATTTTTACTGGTTTCATTGTCACTGTAAGATCATCTTTCAAAGCAAAAACAAAAGGACCTGCTGCACTATATTGAATAGCGGCTGTTGGTAAAATGGTTGCGTTCATTAATGTATTAATCAGTAATTTCACATTGACAAATTGACTGGGGAATAATCGATTATCTTGATTAGCAAATTGTGCGCGTAATTTAACAGTGCCAGTCGTAGGATCAACTTGATTATCAATTGTTAATAAATAACCTGTTGCTAATTTGATTTCCTGATTACGATCGTAACAGTCTACGGGTAAAACATGCTGACTATAAACAAGTTTGGCAACAGCAGGAATATTATCTTCAGGTAAAGTAAAAATAACAGTAATGGGATTTAAGGTATTAATCACTAATAAACCATTGGTATCGGTTGTTTGCACGATGTTGCCAGGATCCACTAAACGTAAACCAACGCGTCCACTAATCGGTGATGTGATGTGTGCATAAATTAAATTAACTTTGGTTGCTTGAATTAAACCTTTATCTGTTTTAACAGCGCCTTGATATTGATGGACCAAAGAAATTTGTGTTGCTAAAGTTTGTTGAGCAACCGAATTTTGTTTCCATAAGGTTTGATAACGTTTTAAATCAATGCGCGCATTAACAAGGAGCGCCTTATCACGTTGTAATTGTCCTTGATATTGCATTAATTGCGCTTCAAAAGGACGCGGATCAATTTGCGCGAGTAAATCACCTTGTTTAACCAGTTGGCCTTCTTTGTAAAACACATTTAATAGCGTGCCATTTACTTGTGTGTGAACGGTGACGCTGTAAGTCGGTGCAACATTCCCAATCGCAGTGAGATAAACAGGGACATTACTCGTAGCAACTTTAGCAAGGACAACTTGAACGGGAAGATTATTAGAAGCTGTTTTTTTATTTTCGTTTTCTGTTTGTGAGAGTTTAATAAAAGCTAAAATACAAAGTAGGATAATCCAAAAGAGAAGATGTCTGTGCAAAGGTTCTTTTTGCTTTTTAGATGGCGGCGTGGGAGATTCCATCCTGGTCACATGTCCTTTTAATAGGAAATTTCTGCGTTTGAACAGAAATTTCTAGTCAATATGACAAGTTACCTATTTTATGGAATTTATTCAACCACGAGTGTCTTAGGGTTTCTTAGGAGTCCAAGTATTAACAATCGGGCAACATAGTATAGCCGTGGAAGTTTCGGTTTGACTAAAAACATAGCCTGTATTGTAATAATTGCTTATCCACATGGACCTACCGGTTCCTTTTCCAAGCGCTTGAGAAACGGCGACATAATTTTGAGGGCATGTCACGTATACATTTGTACCATTAGATCTACTATTATCTATTGCATCCATATGAACGTTTCGAGTTCTTAGAGGGATACACTTCGGATCTTTCCATGGTTCTTGCGGATCTTTCTTTGGATCTCCTGTATAAGTTACCTGTGTTTGATGTTGCATAGGAATTACTTTTGGGGGGCCAAATGGTGGATTGGTTGTATCGGCGAATAGGGTTCCTGCACTTAAAGCTAACCCACTGAAAATAAATACTTTTTTGATAAAACTGCTGCTCATACATGACCCCCATTTGTGTTAACCTTTTACTTCAAGGTCTTAATGTGATTCACTAATATTATAGCATATCTTTAACATTCTACAGTCGAAATAGCCACTTAGCTAGCTCTACCATTACCTCTGTATCTTTGTTGCAATAAGCTAACATAGCTTCTTTTAATTGCTCTTTTTCTTTAAATGAAATATCAGGTGAAATAAGCTGTTCAAATCCGCGCTGTGCATCATTTCCATTTGCAATTTGCATGCCTTCATAACTCTGCGATTCGCCAAGGAGCGCTGGGGCGACACTCTTTAAACTAAAACTGCCAGCAAATGCGCGATCATAAACATAGTCACGAATAATAGGTAAGGGATCTACCATGCGTGTAATTAAATTTTCAAGGTCTTGTTTATGTTCTTGCGAATAATCTGCTAACGCTTGAATGCGTTCAGATTCAAATTGACTAAAGTAAGCGACGATTGATCCTGATGTACCGCAAGATTTTAGTAAAGCAGGAATAAGTGTTTCTCGAGGATCATCGTTTGTTTCATGTAAAAATGCAGTGTGAGTTGTTTTTTCATTTGGTGTTTGCCATACATGCACACTAAATTGAAAGGGAACATGATGATAAGGCCCACAACCTTCGAATCGAGGAATGGCGGGATTAACCGTTTCAAAATCTAAAAACACTAATGGAAATTGCCATGTCGATAAATTTTTTTGTATTGCATCATGATCAATAAATCTTTCACCTGTCTTTTCGTAATTTAATACACGTGTTTGTAATTCAGAAAAATCAAAATCAATCGCATTCGCATCAGATAAATGAATCACTCCTTGCTGATATAAATCCCATTTTTTATTTTTAATTTGCGGCAAATTAAATATGCTGATCTCAGGGATGTTTTGCCAGCAATGTGATTTGAATGGACACACTGTCGGCAATAAACAATAAGGACCAATATCAATATTTGGAATGTTTGGTTGTTGTAATGTAGTAAAAATTTCATGAAGCTTTGGTTGAATAGAAAGATAAGTAGCGCGCACTTCATCGGTAATATCAACTTCTTTAAATAAATTGTCGAGATGAGGATAACGACATTCTGAATTTAAATGCAAAATAGAAATTTTTTCGAGTGGTATACCTGATTTTGAAACGATCCATGCTTGTAATGCTGTATCAGTAATATGTTCTGGTTTGACTTTCGTTGTCGATTTCACTTCAATTAAATGAAATCGTTTTGTTTCAGGATTTAATTTTAAAATATCAATACGGGCGTAACATCGTTGATAAGCAAAAGCAGCTTCAAAAAGAATAGTTGTTTGATTTTCAATTAAACGTTGTGTCGTTGATAAAGCGCCATAAAAATCCCATGGTTGATTATTGATTAAAACACCGTCAGGATAATATTTTCTTGCTTCACGACCGACTTCATTACCTTGATCAAATAAAGCTTGTGTTGCAGCATCAACAGGTGGTTCTAATTCAGGATGATGTATGGTGAGATAAATTGCTTTCAAGCAGCGAAAGCCGCGTAATAATTTTGTTTTGCTTAATAATTTGGGTATGGGTTTCATTGGGGTTCCTTATTTTTTTATTTTATCTATCCAATTGACTCACTTTGAAACTATTAACTGCAGGTTGACTGCTTAATTTAACATTATGCATTGTCGGTTGATCGCTCACTAATCGTGGGTCAATTTGAATCATTTCATTTTCTTGCACATTACATTTACCATCTTTTTCATTTAAGCAGGGTAATGGTAATGTTTCATTTAAGTTGTTAGGTTGTTGCATAATATTACTGATATCCGTTGGTACAGATGATGTTACATTAGGTGTCGGTACAGGTACAGGTATAGGTACAGGTGTTGGTGGTACAACACCATTAATACTTAAGAAGTTGACGAATTGCATGGTTGTACCATTGACAGTAACGGAGCTGACACCGCCTGGAACGAAGTTGATAACGGCGGAATTAGGAACAGTAGCAACATCTAACCCAGTTGAAGAGACATAAACCAAGAAGCCATTGAAGAAGAGCGGGTCATTAATAGAACCAGTCTTTGCACCCGTTAGATCCACGGTATTGGTCTTGTTAGGCGTATTGGGCAAGTAGATGGAGTTATTATTGATAGCATTGCCATTAATGGTATTGATGTTTGAGAAGTCGACCGTGCTGCCATTATTTGTTGCAACACCGCTATGGACGTCTGCATTGAGTTGAACATTAACGTCATTATTGTTGCTGTCGTTGTAAGTAAATGTTGATGTACTGTTGCTGCCTGTAACATTAGACGCGCCGCTAGAATTTACTGTCGCATTATTAAGAACAATTTCATTGCCTGTTGCATTAAAGCTGGAGAGGGATGTTGAGTTACCAATGTTGCCATTGAATGTGACTGTTCCATTATCGGCACTAGCGGAGAATGGATGATTGCCATTAATTGTATTGTTGAATGTGATATCGCCATTTTGGCTGATGAAGTTGGCATCGTTGACCAGACTGACGACGCTGCCTATCGTTTGACTGCCGACAGTGGTGGTTGTGGTGCCGCCGTAAACAATATTGGCAATATTGATGGTTGTGCTGGTGAGTGGTGTAGTGTTACCGATTTCACCGTTCATGTATAAGGTTCCTGCGCTATTGGTGCCGCCGCCATTGATAGTTAAGTTTCCAGCGCCATTGATATTGTTGTTTATGACAAATGAGCCGCTGTTGCCGCCCGGCGTTGTATCCTTTACTGTAATCGTATCGTTGCTACTTGATGCAAGTGTAATTGGAATATTCAATATAGAGGCTGTCGATGATGTGCCTTCTCCTTCTGTGGTGAGGTTACCAGTGTTTAAAGTGATGCTATTGCCAAGATTATTGGCGATATTGGTGTTTTGGCCAACGTTGATATCAAAGGTACCGTTACTTTGTGCAACAACTGAAGAATATCCTAGCGCGCCACTGTTGGTGACGCTAAAAGTTGCGCCATTGACAGTGGTTGTGCCTGAATAACTGCTACCGGGGAATAACCCTGTGTTATTGTGAGAGAGGACGAAGGTACCCGCATTGACATTGATGTTGCCGCTGCCGATGACACTGCCGCTTACGGTTGTGGTACCTGTGTCAGTAATATTTAAAGCACTACCGTTCGCGAGATTGCCTGTTCCGCTCAATGTGATATTGTTGCTGCCGCCAATCGTTGCATTACCACTGACGCTAAAGTTATTCGTCACAGGATTGCTGAGTGCTATTGCAGCTGATAATGTGCCGCCATTCAATGCGAGGCTTCCTGTGCCTAATGGATTAGCATTATTGTTATTGACTTGCAGTGCGCCAGTGTTTAGAGCAATTGCGCCGCTGTAACTACTTTCACTACCGCTCACTTTTGTTGTGCCCGCGTTAATATTGATAGCGCCTGTGCCGCTCAAGTTACCGACAAAGTTGGTGATACCGCTATTGCTGATGGCAACGCTGCCGCTATTCAATGCGCCTGTACCATTAAAGGTGATGTTATTGCTGCCGCCAATGCTTGCTGCGCCGCCTACTGTGACGTTGTTAGCTAAAGCGACTGTCGTGGAAGCAGTGAAGGTGCCGCCGTTTAAGTTCAAGATGCCAGTGCCTAATCCGTCATTGGCGGATGCAGTTAATGTGCCGTTTGTTAAAGTGACATTTCCGCTGTAAGTATTATTGCTACCTGTGCTGCCCATCACGACAGTGCCGCTGCCATTAATATTCAATGCACCGCTGCCGCTTAACAGACTGCCGCTAGCAATGGTTAAGCTACCACTGCTGTTAATGGTATTACTGTTAGTGACGGCTATGGCACCTGTTGTCAAACTATGCGTGCCGCTGCTTTGCAATGTAGCGCCGTTTAAATTGATATTATTAGTGACATTGCCGGATGCTGCGGCAATATTAAATGTTGCGCCTGAATTGACATTCACTGTACTGGTACCAGCGCCGCCTATATTGGTAATAGTTAAGGTACCGCCGTTCACATTGGTGGTGCCGCTAAAGCCGCTATTGTTAGTTGATAACAACAAGTTGCCGGTTCCAATCTTATTTAAGGTTACGCCGCTGCCTGATATAGCACCGGATACAGTCAATGCATCATTACTGTCTACATCAATCATGGATGTGCCGTTTAATGCGACACTGCCGCTGATGGTACTAGCTGCACTGCCATTATTACTGACTATGGTACTGCCATTATTCAAGATGATGTTATTGGGTAATGAAAGTGAGCCATTTAAAATCATAGTGGCATTATTAGCTGCATTCAATGTGATTGCACTTCCGCCTAAGGCTGCACTGTTATCGACTTGTAAGCGGCCGAGGTTAACGGTAATGCTGCCTTGAGTAGCACCACTACCAAATGAATTGCTGCCTGATAATTCGAGTTGACCTAAACCGACTTTATTAATCGCAACACCGTTTGCACCAGAAGTGATACTGCCTGAGATCTTGAGATCATTAGAAGCGACTAAAGCTAGGGAAGCGCTAGCAGCATTATCTGCGTTGAAGGTGACATTGCCGGATAATTGTGCGGCATTGCCTGTGGTAGTAGAAACTAATGCACTGCCATTATTAAAGTTCAAAGCATTGCCTACATTTAATGCTGAGCTGCCAGAGAAGACAGCAACCGCATTATTTGCAAAGGTGGCGCTTGCAGCAGCATTACCTAAGGCAGCGCTATTTTGAACATTCACGGCACCTGCATTCACCAGCGTGCTGCCTGTGTAAGTATTAGCATTGGTTAAAGTGACGATGCCATTGCTATTCAAATTCAAGGTGATATTGGAACCGCTTAATACACCAGATAAGGTATCATTGCCTGCTATGTTGACATTATTGCTGCCACTCATGGCGATATTGCCTGCTAAGGTCGTTGTGCTAGCGCCATTTGTATCAGATAAAGTTGCACTGTTTAAGTTAATGGCGTTATTAAAGCTGGATGAAGTAGGCAATGGTGAAATATCAAATGTTGCACCGCTATTTGCAGTTACACTGCCGCTACTGACTGCACCCGTATTGGCAATACTTAAGGTACCGGCAGAAATGGTGGTGTTGCCCGCATAACTATTCGCAGCAGTCAGCGTTAATGTGCCAGTATAACCACCGGTTGTATTGATGTTGAAATTATTAATATTGCTACCTATGGTGCCTAGTGAGCTGCTGCTGTCATTCATATTGATACTTAAATTCTTGCCGCTGCTTGCACCATTGACACTCGCTGCTTGAATATCAAAACCGGATAAAGTGGTGGAATTATTTAAAGTGACTGCACCTTGATAATTTTGATTACCTGTTGTGGTGATACTACTGCCGGCAATATTGACTGCATTAGTTGTTAAATTAGATAAATTGCTTACTGTGCCGTTTAAGTTAGATGTGCTGCTATCAGCCAAGACTAATGCGTTTGAATTACCGGTGACATTACCCAATGTAATACCTGTACCCGTCATCGCTACGTTATTACCCAATGAAACAGCGCCGTAAGTTTGTCCGCCCGTTGTGTTAATTTGTTGTGAACTGGTGCTAATGTTGCCGCCATTCAAATTCAAAGTGCCAACTGTTGAGCTTAAGCTTGCTAATGAATTGGTTTGACCAATGTTATTGTTGAGTGTGATGCTGCCTAAGCCGCCTAAGTTCAAGATACTAATGCCTGCTGATGTGTCATTAATATTTCCATTTAAGACGACTGCATTGCTTGTATTAGCTGTGATGGTGCCGTTGACATTAACGGTGACAGCACCATTTAAGGTATTGGTTGAAGCATTGCTGCTAGCAATAGAACCGCCTAAGGTGAAGGCATTATCTAATTGCATGTTCGTTCCGGTTAAATTCAAGGTACCGTTAATGACAGCAGAGGCAGCACTTCCACCTAAGCCATCTGTTGCATTGCTGACTGTTATGCTAGCACTTGATCCGACTGTTGTTGAACCCGTAAAGCTGCTGTTATTACCTGCTAAGGTGACACTGCCTGCGCTTTGATTGAGTGAACCGCTGCCGCTTAATGCGCCATTAAAGATGGTGCTGGCTGAATTGCTGATGTTGACTGTGTTATTCACACCGCCATTGCCATTGAATGTTAGATTATGGCTGCCAGATACGGCGATGTTGCCGCCAGTACTAAAGTTATTACCGATAGCGGCTGCGGTACTGCTTTGTATCGCGCCGCCATTTAAAGCGAGTGAGCCGCTACCCAAGGCATTCGTTGCAACACCAATTTGCAAGGTACCGGTTGTTAAGGTCGTGGTGCCGCTATAATTGCTGTTATCTGCACCTGAGACAACAAACGTGCCGCTGCCATTATTCATAGTGAGATTGCCCGCACCGCTTAAACTACCGCTTAAGGTGGTAGTTGCAGAATCAGTGAGGTTTAATGTATTGCTGCTATTTAAGGTACCTGTGCCACTTAAAGTTATGTTGTTTGAACCGGTGACTGATACATTGCCGCCTAAGCTAAAGTTATTTGCTAATGCAGTCGTGAGTGAAGATTGTAATGAACCGCCGTTTAAAGCGAGTGATCCTGAACCTAATGCATTGGTTGCGACACCGATTTGCAGCGTACCGGTTGTTAATGTTGTGCTGCCGCTATAACTGCTGTTATTCGCACCTGAAACAATGAAAGTACCGCTGACATTATTCATGCTGAGATTACCAGCGCCGCTTAAATTACCGCTTAATGTCGTTGTAGCAGAATTCGTTAAGCTCAATGTGTTGCCGCTTGCCAGTGTACCTGTACCGCTTAATGTCACATTATTAGAACCGCTCACTGCTGCATTGCCGCCTAAGCTAAAGTTATTTGCTAATGCGGTATTGACTGAAGATTGTAAGGTGCCGCCGTTTAATGCAAGTGATCCTGTGCCTAAGGCATTGCTTGCAACACCCACTTGTAAAGTACCGCTAGTGAGTGTGGTTGCACCAGTATAACTACTATTGTTAGCACCAGAAATAATGGCAGTGCCTGTGCTGTTATTGACAGTGATATTACCCGCACCGCTTAAATTATTGCTTAAGGTGGTGGTTGCACTATTAGCAATGGTTAAGGTATTGCCGCTTGCTAATGTACCTGTGCCACTCAAGGTCATATTATTAGAGCCGTTCACTGAAGCATTGCCGCCAACGCTAAAGCTGTTAGCTAATGAAGTGGTGACTGAAGATTGCAATGCACCGCCGTTTAAATTCAATGAACCTGTACCTAAAGCATTGCTTGCCACACCGACTTGTAATGTACCGCCAGTGAGTGTGGTGGTACCAGTGTAACTACTGTTGTTAGCACCAGAAATGATGGCGGTACCACTACTGTTATTCACAGCGAGATTACCCGCACCACTTAAATTACCGCTTAATGTAGTAGTGCCTGTATTGCTGATGGTTAAAGTATTACTGCTTAATGTACCTGTATTGCTTAGGGTCAAATTATTAGAACCATTGATAGCTGCATTGCCGCCAACCGTAAAGGCATTGGCGATGGAGACGGTTGTTGAAGATTGTAATGCACCGCCGTTTAAAGCTAATGTGCCGCCGCTGCCAAAGGAAGCATTATTGCCAGAGATTAAGGTACCAGCACTTAAAGTGGTATTACCGCTATAAGTATTCGTTCCGTTTAATGCGAGTGAACCACTGCCTGATTTGCTGAAAGCAGAAATATTACTTAATACACCGCTAAACACACTGCTTGTTCCGACATTGCTGACTGACAAGCTATTGCCGCCGCCAGCAATACTGCTTGCATTAATATCACCGGCAGAAGAGGTGAGGGCAGCATTTGTGCCTAAAGTGAGGGCGTCACTATAAGATTGATTACCTGAGGTCGTGATCGTGCTGGCATTGATGGCATCACTGCCGCCGCCACTTAAACTTAAGCTGGCGATATTCACATTACCGCCTAAGGTGTTACTGGTGCTGCTGGTTAAACTCAAACTGTTAGCGCCCGTGATGCCGCCGACAGAAATTGCACCTGATCCTGCACTCAAGCTGCTGCCACCGGTGAGTGAAACAGTGCCGAGTGAAATGACACTGTTAGTGGTATTGACAGAGCCATTTAATGTCAAGGTGCTGGCAGTTTCAGTGAGACCATTGGTGAAGTTAAAGCTGCCGCCGTTACCTAAGGTCACACCATTCGTATTATTGAAAGTGGTTGCGGTAGTGATGGTATTCGAAGAACCATTCATCACCACTGCATAAGGTTTCGCAAAAGTGGTTAATGTACCTAAAGTTGTGTTAGCAGAGAAGGTGACGGCGCCGCTAGCATTACTACTATTTTGCAGTGTTAATGTTTCACCTGAACCATTGACTATGCCATTAAAGTTGACCGCGCCGCTCGTACCAGCATTGACCGTGATGTTATTAGTCAGATTAATGGTGCCTGTGCCAACCGGTGCAATGGTAATTGCATTGCTGCCACCAGATGAAATATTACCGCCTAATAAGATATTGCCGTTTGTGCCAACATTATCTTGCAAGGTCACGCTGCCTGTTGCAGTGAGTGAAGCGCCATTTTGTATTTGAATAGCAGCTCCTGCTGTTGCACCACCCAGACCATTCAAGTTAGAACCGGTGATTGTCAAATTGCCGGTTGTGTTGACTGATCCAGTGCTTCCGATGAAGACACCGCCTGTGCCTGTTTGAGCCGCATCACCGTTTAAGGCCAGATTATTAGAGCTTGAGAGTGAACCGTTTATTGTGATGAATCGATTGACTTGGAAGATGACTGGCGAAGTAAAGCTTAAGGTGCCGCCCAAGGTCAAGTCATTACCATTACCTTGTAAGCTGATATTACCGCCGCCAACTGTTGGGTTAGATGCTAGGTTCACACCACCGCCCAATGTTAAAGTACCGCCTGTGCCTGGTGTGGAATCCAAAGTAGCATTGATGATTAATGGCGTAGCGGTGCCAGTGGAATTATTGGCTGCGGTTAAGTTGATATTGCTGCCATTACTCGAAATAATACCAGAGTTAACCGTTAAATTACGTTCGGAGGTATCAGGTGATAAAGTGGTGATATTAATATTACCGCTAACGGAAATCGTACCATTCGTCGTTAATGCACCCGTATTGGTAATGGATGTGACACCGCTGCCTAAAGTAGATGCGCCAATGGATAACAAGCTGCCTGTATTATTCAATGTGACATTATTGGCGCCGCTATTATTGAGTGATACCGTACCTGTTAAGTTATTGCTATTGCTATTCAAGTTGATTACACCAGCTCCACCATTAAAGGTCACAGCACCAGCCGATGCTGCTTCTGTAATAGCGCCAGTTTGTGAAATGCCTAATCCGCTAATGCTTAAAGCGCCGCTGCCAACACCCGAAGTGCCTAAGCTCAATGCGCTCACATTCGTTAAAGTAACAGCATTTGCACCGCTATTACTGAGTGATACGGCACCGCTAAAGTTATTGTTATTAGCTAAGTTGATGACATGAGCGCCCGCTGTTAAGGTAACAGCACCAGCGGATGCAGCTTGTGTCACCGTACTTGCGCCGGATTCTGAAATACCTGCGCCTGTTAAGTTTAATGTGCCTGTGCCCACACTGGAATTACCTAATGTCAAAGCACTGACGTTAGTTAATGCGACATTATTGGCGCCGCTATTGTTGAGTGAAACAGCGCCGCTAAAGTTATTATTATTAGCTAAGCTAATGGCGTTTGAACCGGCGTTAAAGGTCGCAGTGCCAGCAGATGCGGCTTGCGTGATAGTACTTGCACCTGATTCTGATATACCAGCACCCGTTAATGCTAAGTTACCCGTACCCACACTTGAAGTACCAATACTGAGTAAGACACCACTATTGACTATCGTTACATTATTGGCACCGCTATTATTGAAGCTCACAGTGCCTGTGAGGCTGTTATTGTTTGCTAAATTAATTACGCCAGCACCAGCGTTTAAGGTGACTGCACCGGCTGATCCTGCCTCTGTAATCACATTACCACCCGATTGAGAAATACCCACACCATTCAAGGTCAAGGTACCGCTGCCGACGCCTGAACTGCCAATGGCAAGATTAATACCGCTATTAGTGACAGCCACATTATTGTTACCGCTATTTATTAATGAAACTGCGCCGGTAAAGCTGTTATTTTGTGTTAAGGTAATGGCATGGCTGCCTGCACTAAAGCTAGAAGTGCCAGGCACCGTGAGTATGCCGCTTTGTGTGATGTCGCCTGATGTGCTAATCGTTAAGTTACGACCGACGGTAGAAGCGGCCAATGTCAATGCGATATTATTATTTAATGTCACATCATTCGTACTGCTATTCGATAAAGTGACTGCGCCTGTTAATGCGTTGCTTGCGCTATTCAAGGTAATGGCATTTGCGCCTGCACTAAAGTTGGAAGTCCCTGAAACAGTCATCGCGCTCGATTGAGAAAGGGCTCCCGTATTAGCAATGACTAAATTACCGACGGATTGACTGATGCCTGTGATACTTAATGCGCTTCCATTAGTCAATGCAATATTACCGCTGGTTGCATTCGTTGCATTAAAGCTGGTGACAGTATTGGCATTATTCAATGTTGTGCCGCCAACAGAACTCGTTGTCAGCAAGGCACCGTTTATCGTGCTCGCTCCTGTTTCTTGAACGGTTCCGGCTGTTGCTGTTAATGAAACATTACCGCCCGTGCTGACACCCGTGCTTAAATTACCCGTGCTTAATACAATATTGCGTCCCGCTGTCAAACTGATACCGCCTGAAGTCGTATTAATATTAGATGAAGCAGTAATATCATTAGCAGCGCCTGTATCTGTTGCGCTAAAGGCATTCAAAGCTTTTGAACCGCCAATGGTGCCGCCCAAGCTCAAACTACCTGCACCGGAATTGACAGTTAAGCTGTTGCTGCCTGCATTATTGCTATCGATAGCAGCCAGTGAAATCGCACCGCCGCCTGATGTCAGTGAGCTATTGCCATTGACGGTTGCAGCTCCCAAGGTGATGACATGATTTGTTGTACTGATGCTGCCATCTACAACCGTGCTAGATGGATTGGAGGCATTGCCAGAAGTAGTGAGTCCGCCAGTAAAGGTCAGCGTGCTAGATGGTGCACTGCCCAAGGTGACTGTGCCTGTATTCAAGAAGTTAACAGCATTGGTGATGGCAGTCGTTGTGCCATTCAATGCGACATTATATCCAACATTTGAAGTGACTAAGCCTCCCAAAGTGACATTGTTACTAAAGGTGACTGATTTTGTTGCGGCAGCATTAGCTGTCAAATTAAATGAAGCGCCTGTGACGGTGTTATTGAAGTTGAGATTACCACTATTATTACTTGTCAAAGTAGGTGAGGTAGTTAATGTGACTGCATTGCCATAGGTTTGATCATTAACCGTTGTGATATTTGCGCCTATTGTGGTGGAACCGCTTGCGCCTGTTGTTAAACTCGTCGGTGCTACGCTGCCGCCTACAATACCATTCAATGTTAATGCGCCAGCACCAGAGAAGATCAGGACATTTGCGCCGTTAATAGTACCAGTGGTATTGCTTTGGCCGACCGTACCTAAGGTCAATGAATCTCCGCTGTTAGTGATACCAATGGTGGTTGCACCTGCTAAGGTGATGGTGCCATTAACCGTATTGGAAGTAGAACCAGCCGTGGCTAATGCGCCTGCATTGCTGATACCTGTACCGTTCAACGATAAGTTATTAGCAACAGTAATCGCATTACTCAAGAGTAATTCACCACCAGAACTGACGGTTGCTGTACTTGTTCCTAGCGCTGTGTTGTTAGTGGCATTGATAATACCCGTATTGATATTCGTACCGCCGCCGTAAGTATTAGCATGTGAAAGGACGTAAGTACCGCTTCCTACTTTGGTCAAAGCGAAATTACTACCGCCGTCTGAAATGGCATTGCTTAATGTTGTCGTGCCTGCACCGCCGACAGAGGTATTGCCGCTCAACACAACCGTGCCGCTAAAGCTATTCGTTGCATCATTGACAAGGGCACCGCTGCCGCTGCCATCACCATTTAAATTCAAATTATTTAATATGTTAGAGCCTAAACTTGAAGTGACATCTAAAATGGCATTGTTAGCAACCGTGGCAAGGCCTGTACCCACACCGGCTGCATTACCCAGCAAGATAGTGCCGGCATTAATATTGGTGCCGCCCGTGTAAGTATTTACACCGCTTAAACTCAAGACGCCAGCACCTGATTTGCTCAGTGCGTTACTGCCTGCTGCAATGCCTGCATAAACTAAAGTGCCGCTGTCGACTTGTATGCTGCTGTTTGCATTCAAGGCAATGCCGCGATTCGCATTCAAGGTAAATCCGCCAGAAGCTTCTAAGGTACCGCCGTTTAAGACTAATTGTCCGGCTGTAGCAGAACCGGGTGCTGCGCCAATATTATTGTCTGCTGCAATACTCAAATTACCAGCGGTCAATGTCGTTATACCCGTATAAGAACTCGCGCCTGATAAGACTTGTGTCGGTGTGCTGCTGCCTGAGAGATTAATCACTAAACTACCGCTGCCGCTAATCGCACCGGCATAGCTTGTACTGCCGCTACCAGCATTCGCAATAGTTAAAGCACCTGAACCTAAGCTGACATTACCACCTGTGCCGCCACCGCCTGCTAAGGAAGCAATGCTATTGTTGAAATTATTCAAGTTCAAAGCAGCAGAGGCGACATTCGCGAGACTGACTGCGCTGCTTGCAGAGAAGCTGTTTGCAGCACCGGCTTGCAATGCGCCTGCACTAATTGTGGTCGTGCCTGAATAGGTGTTAGCACCACTTAGGATTTGTACTGGTGAGCTGCCGCCGGATAAGTTAATTGTCAAACCACCTGTGCCACTCATCACGCCAGCGAAACTGGTGCTGCTGCCATTATTGGAATTCACGATGCTTAAAGTGCCAGAGCCTAAGACCACATTACCACCCGTACCACCACCGCCTGCCAAAGAAATAATCGTGTTGCTGAAATTATTTAAATTCAAATTAGCGCCGGCTGTATTTGCCAAAGACACCGCACTGTTTGCAGAAAGACTACCAGCAGCGCCTGCTTCTAACGTACCGCCAGAAATGGTCGTTGTACCGGAGTAATTGTTACTGGTGCCATTGAATTCTAATATGCTAGAAAGTTTCTTATTTAATCCGCCTGTACCCGTGATGGATCCGTTCAATTGTGTCGTGCCATTAACAAGGAAATTATTATTCGTTCCTGTTAGACCAATGGCATTAGTTAGGGTAGTTGCAACCGACGTCAATTGCGCAAAACTGCCCGCTGCGCTGCTGTCAAAGGTAATGGCATTGGTATTCGTTAAGCCTGCATTTAAGTTTAGTGTGGCTGTGTTGGAAGCGGTTGGTGTGACGAAAATAGCACCGCCGCCTGATGGGCCTATGGCGCCTGCCGTGATAGCAAGTAAAGTGCCTGCTTGGATAGTCGTCGTACCTGTGTAAGTGTTAGTACCATTGATTCCTTGTACTGATCCAGGAACGGTTAAATCGAGGACTAAGCCGCCCGTTCCTGTAATAACACCGGTATAACTAGAATTGACTGAATTGTTGCTAGCCATTGTTAAAGTGCCTGAGCCCAGGCTGATTGTGCTGAGACCACTTACACCACCATTAATATCGGAGACGGCGTTACTGAAATTATTTAAATTTAAAGTGTTAGCTGTGGAATTACCAAAATCGATTTCACTATTGGGTGAGAAGGCATTGGCAGCACCGGCTTTTAAAGTGCCTGCATTAATATTCGTGTTGCCGGCATAAGTGTTACTCGTGCCATTCAATTGTAAAACACCAGCACCTATCGTTGTTAATCCGCCAGTGCCAGTAATTGATCCGCCTAATTGTGTGGTGTTCGCTGCGACATTAAATTGGTTAGCTGATCCCGTTAAAGCAATGTTATTCGATAAAGTAATTGCAGCAGAGGTATTTAATTGCGCGATGCTGCTAGCGTTACCGCTATTGAAATTCAATGAAGCGTTGGTATTCGTTAAGCTGGATAAAGCGGTGATATCCAAAATAGCGGTATTAGACGCATTCGGTGAAAGGAAGATGCTGCCGCCGCTGGATGGGCCTAGGGCACCGGCCACTGTTGCAGCTAAGGTACCGGCATTAATTGTCGTGTTGCCTGTGTAAGTGTTGGTGCCGGATAAAGTTTGTGTGGGTGTGCCGCTGCCAATTAAATTAATGGTTAATGCGCCTGTGCCGCTAATCACACCGGCATAACTCGTGCTGCCGCTACCAGCATTGCTAATGGTTAAGTTGCCAGAACCTAATGCAACATTACCGCCTGTTGCACCGCCGCCAGCAAGGGAAGCAATACTGTTACTGAAATTATTCAAATTCAATTTGGCTGAAGCGACATTAGCAAGACTGACTGCGCTAGTATTTGAGAAAGTATTAGCAGCGCCAGC
>JABDCN010000002.1:0-1229 GCA_013288125.1 Gammaproteobacteria bacterium | reverse complement strand
ATACTGTTACTGAAATTATTCAAATTCAATTTGGCTGAAGCGACATTAGCAAGACTGACTGCGCTAGTATTTGAGAAAGTATTAGCAGCGCCAGCTTGCAAAGTACCCGCACTGATTGTTGTTGTACCAGAATAAGTGTTAGCACCACTTAAGGTTTGTATATCTGTACCTGTACCCGTTAAATTAAGCGTTAAGCCGCCTGTGCCGCTGATAATACCAGCGTAACTTGTACTGCTGCTGGCAATCGCATTCGCAATGGTTAAGGTACCAGAACCTAATGAAACATTACCGCCTGTTGTACCGCCGCCAGCTAAGGAGGCAATGCTGTTGTTAAAAGTAACTAAGTTTAAATTAGCCGAAGCAACATTGGCGAGTGTGATTGCACTGTTTGCAGAAAGACTGCTAGCAGCGCCTGCTTGTAAAGTACCTGCATTGATGTTTGTTGCACCTTGATAGTTATTACTCGTGCCGTTTAATTGTAATACGCCAGAGCCTATGGTAGTTAATCCGCCTGTGCCGGTGATAGCTCCGCCTAATTGCGTGGTATTAGCAACGACATTAAATTGGTTAGCGGATCCTGTTAAAGCAATATTATTCGATAAAGTAATAGCAGCAGAAGTATTTAATTGCGCGATGCTGCTAGCATTACCGCTGTTGAAATTAATTGAAGCATTGGTATTGGTTAAACTGGATAAAGTAGTGATATCCAAAATGGCGGTATTAGAAGCATTGGGTGTGATGAAGATGCTGCCGCCAGCAACGGGACCTAAGGCACCGGCAACCGTTGCAGCCAAAGTACCGGCATTAATGGTTGTGTTACCTGTGTAAGTGTTGGTACCAGATAAAGTTTGTGTGGGCGTGCCGCTGCCCGTTAAATTAATGGTTAAGGCGCCTGTGCCGCTAATCACACCTGCATAACTCGTACTGCCGCTACCAGCGTTTGCAATCGTTAATGTACCAGAACCTAAAGAAACATTACCGCCTGTTGCGCCGCCGCCAGCAAGGGAAGCGATACTGTTACTGAAATTATTCAAATTCAATTTGGCTGAAGCGACATTAGCAAGACTGACTGCGCTAGTATTTGAGAAAGTATTAGCAGCGCCAGCTTGCAAAGTACCCGCACTGATTGTTGTCGTACCAGAGTAAGTGTTAGCACCGCTTAAGGTTTGTAGAGAAGTGCCTGTACCACTTAAGTTAATGGTCAAACCGCCTGTGCCGCTGATAATACC
>JABDCN010000001.1 GCA_013288125.1 Gammaproteobacteria bacterium | reverse complement strand
GCGGTAGTGATTCAGCCTCAATAAAAATAGGCCCAAAACCTAAACGCTCAATCAATATTTCTTTGTATTTAATCCATGCATCGCCAGTGACATAACAATCATTGTGTTGGGTTAATGCTTGATTAACTTTAATAAAATCTGGCAGACAAGTTTGTTCTTCACCGACAAGAGAAGCGTAACCCTGATGATCGGCTTGATAATACGCCCAATAAATTTTACCTTCGTGATGTGCATCGATTGCAATCAATAATTGTTTGCATTGATGAGTCAAAAACATAGCTTGAGCAAGGCCCGCCAAGGATGAGATCGGTAAAATGGGCTTTTGTAAGGCATATCCTAATCCTTGTGCAGTGCAAGCAGCAATTCGATTGCCAGTGAAACTGCCTGGACCTCTGCCATAAATGATGAGATCTAAATCATTTAAGGTAAGAGAAGAAGTATGAAGTAATGCATGGATGGCAGGCAGTAAAAGCTGAGCTTGTTGTCTTGGAACAATCTGATGATGTAAATGAATAGTTTCAGCTGTAGAAATAGCAATAGAACAGGCTTGAGAAGAAGTATCAAAGGCAAGGATATTCACGTTTTATCTGGCCATTCTTTTTCTAAATATTCTATTTTATTTTCCACTTCAGTCCATTGATCAGCATCCGGCGGCGCATCTTTGCGTTTATTAATATTTGGCCATTTTTCAGCAAGTTCTGCATTTAAAGGGAGATAAGATTGATATTGCGTGGGTAAATCATCTTCAGAATAAATGGCATTGACTGGACATTCTGGTTCGCATAACGCGCAATCAATACATTCATCTGGATTAATGACGAGAAAATTAGGCCCTTCATAAAAACAATCAACAGGACAGACTTCTACACAATCGGTGTATTTGCAACGTATGCATTTTTCTGTCACAACAAATGTCATGCGAGGGTTCCTGATTACTTTATCCCGGTTATTTTACATAGGTGTTTTTATTATAATATAGCAGCGACGACGATGTCGCTGCTTTCATAACCTTGCCCGAGGCCGGAATCGAACCGGCACAGGATCAAATCCCGAGGGATTTTAAGTCCCTTGCGTCTACCAGTTCCGCCACCCGGGCAACTAAAAATGAGGAATGGGCGGTCTACTTTCAAGTGAAACCAGGCTGGGGTCGGGATCGAACCGGCGTACACGGCTTTGCAGGCCGCTGCATAACCACTCTGCCACCCAGCCAATAAATCTGGAGCGGGAAACGAGACTCGAACTCGCGACCCCAACCTTGGCAAGGTTGTGCTCTACCAACTGAGCTATTCCCGCAACTGTTTCTAATGTAAGTTAATTCATACATTTGCGGCAGCCATTCTATCTTGCCACTAAAGTATGTCAAGTAATTTTATAGAGGTTTTGTTACGATTACACCTTCGCCAACTCTTTCCAAACCGCTTTGAGGTAAATACACATAGACCAAATCGTCAACACAGCTGCGGTATATAATAAAACACACCCAATAAAAATCAGCCATAATGATGTTGTACGATTACAGTAAAGCAACACAATCAAGGCAATCATCTGAACAGCTGTTTTAATTTTTGCAAGCGATGACACGGCAACACGAGATCGTTTTCCAATTTCGGCCATCCATTCTCGTAAAGCAGACACAATGATTTCACGCGCAACAATAATCGCTGCCGGTATTGTAATAAAAAAAGCAGGTAAAGCAATCGTCGATGAAAGAATGGGGACTTGGTGATAAGTAGGCTCAGCAACTATCAATACTAAAGCAATCGATACCATTAATTTATCTGCAACAGGATCCATAAAGGCACCGAAATTTGTCGATTGTTTTAAATAGCGCGCAAGATAACCATCTAACCAATCTGTCACAGCTGCAATCGTAAAAAAAATAGAAGCTGCTAAATGCGCCCACCAAACTGGAAGATAAAAGAAAATGACGAGCAAAGGTATAACCAAAATTCTTACTAGGGTAAGTAAATTTGGCCAATTAAAAATTTGGTCATAAGGTCGTGTCATGTAATGCTGCAAATATTCTCTCTGCGATTGAACGGCTAATACCAGGGACTTTCATTAACTCATCAAGACTAGCATGAGCTACACCTTGAATACCACCAAAATAACGCAATAAATCGCGACGACGTTTTGCTCCTATTCCTTCAATTGATTCTAAAATAGAATGACGTCTCGTTTTATCTCGTTGTTTACGATGGCCCGTAATGGCAAAACGATGTGCTTCATCGCGTATTTGTTGAATAAAATGTAATGCTAACGAATCACTTGGTAAATGTTGCGGCTCCCTATCTCCAATATGCAAGGTCTCAAATCCTGGTTTACGCAACGGCCCTTTTGCCACACCGACTAATAAGACAGAATCAACGCCTAAGATTTCCATCACTTGTTTGGCTGCTTTCAATTGAGTAACGCCGCCATCAATTAATAAAACATCAGGCAATTCTGCATTAGTCGTTTGTAAATGTTTAAAACGTCTTAAAATAGCTTGATGCATCGCAGCCAAATCATCGCCGGGTGTAATATGCTGAATATTGAAACGTCGATAGTGTGATTTAAGCGGCCCGTTTTCATCGAATACAACACAAGATGCAACGGTTGCCTCTCCCCTGCTATGACTGATATCAAAACATTCGATGCGTTTAATGTTTGTTAAATTAAATAAAATTTGCAAAGCTTTCATTCTATCATTGACATGCATTTTCTCGAATAAATGCGTTGCTAAAGCTTGTTTCGCACTTGACACTCCCATCGTTAACCATTTCTTTTTTTCAGTGCGTACAGCAGTTAAAATAGCAACTTTATGTTTTGCTTGTTGCAACAAAGCATTTTCAACAAACGCTTGATCTTCAATCTGCCCTGGCAAAATAATTTCTTTGGGAATATTTTCACGATGCGCCACATCAGAAAGATAATGTTGCGCTAAAAAAGCAGATAAAATCTCCTGTTCATTCGCATGCGGTGGTAAATCAGGAAAATACGAACGGCTTCCCAACACTTGTCCATGACGAATAGAAAGTAAATGAATGCATGCCATCCCTGATTGCATCGCTAATCCCACAATATCAGCATCGCCAACACTCACGTTCGCATATTGTTTATCTTGTAGTTGACGTAATCGCGTCACTTGATCACGATAATGTGCGGCTAATTCATAGTGACAAGCTTCCGCAGCTTGCTCCATTCTTTTTTGCAAAACATGAATCACTTCATCACTTTTCCCTTCTAAAAATAAAATCGCTAATTTTACATTATGATCATATTCTTCTCGTGAAATTAAATTCACACACGGCCCTGTACAGCGATTAATTTGATATAACAAACAAGGACGCGTGCGTGCATCAAAATAATGATCACGACAAGTTCGTAAACGAAATAATTTTTGCAGTAAACTAATCGCTTCTCGTACCGCTTGCGCACTTGGATACGGACCATAATAAAGCGCATTTTTTTTTCGTGCACCACGATATAAATCGATACGCGGGTAAGGATGTTGATGCGTAATGATAATGTAAGGATAACTTTTATCGTCGCGTAATAAAATATTATATCGCGGTTTAAACTGTTTGATAAAATTACATTCAAGAATAATGGCTTCACTTTCTGAATGTGCAATTGTGACATGAATATCTTTAATTTGTTTGATCAGTAAGAGGGTTTTAGGATCACGAATATTTTTTCTGAAATAACTCGATACACGCTTTTTTAAATCTTTTGCTTTACCGACATAAATCACTTCACCTTTTTCATCCAGCATTTGATACACACCTGGATGATGTGAAAGACTCGCTAAAAAAGCTTTGATGTCATTCACTAGCGATTCTCGTTAGTTTAATTATTCAATTGTACTCCGTATACTCTCTAACATGCCTAATCGCATTGCAAGTAGTGTTAACTCAACATCGCTATCAATACCCAATTTTTCAAAAATACGATAGCGATAACTATTCACTGTTTTCGGACTAAGACAAAGTTTTTTAGAAATATCTTGAACTTTTTGTCCTTGCGTAATCATTAACATAATTTGTAACTCACGTTCAGACAAAATATCAAGCGGTGATTGTTCACCTTTGGAAAAACGTTTGATCGCAATTTGTTGCGCAATATTGGGACTAATATATCGTTGGCCTGTATAAATGGTGCGAATTGCTTTCACCATTTCTTCATGATGACACCCTTTTGTGATGTATCCTGCTGCACCCGCTTGCAAAAGACGGGAGGGGTAAGGTTCATCTTCATACACTGTTAAAGCAAGTACTTTAATATCTGGATTATGCCTCACCATTTTACGCGTTGCTTCTAATCCACCAACACCAGGCATATTAATATCCATAACAACGACATCAGGCACCAATTCTCTAGCGACAATAACGGCTTCTTCACCAGAGGCAGCTTCTCCAACTACTTTTATCCCTTGTACATCTTGAAGCAAACGTTTAATCCCTAGTCGCACAAGATCATGATCATCTACTAATAAGACTTTTATCAAGATAAACCCCTAGTATTATTTTTACGAAAGCGTTGGCGGAGAGAGAGGGATTCGAACCCCCGGAGCCCAAAGGACTCAACGGTTTTCAAGACCGCCGCTTTCGACCGCTCAGCCATCTCTCCTCATTTGATTACAACCGTTCACGTCTCTATTCACGTAAAAGGCAGTGAATGTTAACGTTATTTTAAGATTTAGTCTAGAATCAGATGAATAATTCAGCGGTTCCCGTTACTTGTCAAAATAACGCTCGTGCTCCGCCGATTCCTCTTCACTCGCCTGCAAAACAACCAATTGATACTTCTTTTTTAATGGCACAAAACTTGGCTGATCATCTTGCATCGCAGACGCATCATGCAGATCATCAAAAAAACTCCCCTGTCCGCCCGTCATCGCAAGATAAACACGTGCAAGTAAATGGGCATCTAACAAAGCGCCATGCAATTCTCGCTTAGCAAGATCAATGCCATAACGTTTGCATAAAGCATCTAAACTATTTCGCTGTCCCACATGTAATTGTCTTGCTAACACTAAAGTATCAACAATATGGCTATAATGCGTAATTGCTTTCCATCCCTGTTTTGCTGATTTCAACTCATGATTGATAAAGGAAATATCAAACGGAGCATTATGAATAATTAATTCAGCGCCAGAAATAAAATCCATGAACTCATGTGACACATGAGAAAATAAAGGCTTATCACGCAAAAATTCATTACTAATACCATGCACAGTTAATGCCGCGCTTTCGACTTCTCGTTCTGGATTAATATAACGCTGAAAAGTTTGTCCCGTGATTTTACGATCTATGATTTCCACACAACCCATTTCAATGATCTTATGACCTTCATCAACGGATAAACCCGTTGTTTCTGTATCAAGTACAATTTGTCTGTGCGGCATATTATTTTCCTCTTAACATCTCATCTATTGCTTCATTCGCCAACGCATCAACTAAATCATTTTCAGGATGACCACTATGCCCCTTCACCCAATGCCAAGTCATATCATGACGACTTGCCTCATGATCTAATGCCTGCCATAAATCAGCATTTTTAACTGGTTTTTTATCTGATTTTAACCAACGATTTTTTTTCCACCCAGGCAGCCATGTTGAAATACCTTGCTGCACGTATTTTGAATCAGTGAACAATTCAACTCGACAAGCTTGTTTAAGTTTTCTCAAAGCGCAAATAGCAGCAAGCAATTCCATTCTATTGTTTGTGGTATGTTGCTCAGCACCCGATATTTTTTTTTCATGTTGATCATATCGTAATAAAGCACCCCATCCCCCAGGGCCTGGATTACCGCGGCAGGCACCATCGGTATAAATGAAGACATGTTTTTTTTTCATATACTGCCCGATATGGTACGCGAAATTCTAACGCTATTGATCTGTTGTTTCCACTGAAGTCGGATAGGAGTAAGCGGAATGACTTTTGCACGAGCAATTAATAAATATACACCACCATAAGCAGGAAAACAGACATTTCCTATTTTTTCAAGAAAATGAAATTTTTTATAGGTTGATAAATGCCGAATAGGTGGTCGAAACAAGGTTGAAGTTTGTTTTTCCATCTCAAAATCAGCTAATCTCAACCAAGATTTTATTTGATGTGTACGAATAAAATCTGCCTGCCAAGGTGCTGTATGCTGCGTTTTTCGATAATGCAGCCACATTTTTTTTAGTCCCCATAAACTAAATGGATTAAACCCTGTGATCGCAATCAATCCTTCAGGTTTAATGATGCGACAGGCTTCAGCAAGTAATTGTCTCGGATTATCCACAAATTCCAAGGTATGCGGCAAAATAACTAAATCAATACTGCCTGTATTAATAGGTAATTCGTGTAAGTCGCTTTCAATTGTATGATGATCGCTTGATTGAACAATCAACGGCGTCAGTAATGTTTGATAAGTCAGTGTCGTTGATTTGAATAATCCTTGTTGATGAAAAACACCAACTAATAAAACATGTTTACCGAAATGGCTGTTTAATAAACGCAACAACATTTGTTCTTCAGCTCTCAGCAATTCTTGACCTAAGAATGATTGTGAAAGCCAATGGTCCCAATGTTGTAATGTTCGATAGCCATGTGCCAAAGTTTTTCCATCTCCAGACTAATTTTGGTACTATATCACATTAAATCAGAGGTTTCACTGTGTCTAGCTTTCTCTCGCGTTGGCAAAAAAGAATCATCCTCATCATGGCTTGTGTCAGCATCGCGATGAATTGTTTTGCTGCGTCCAATAACGAAGGCATTCAAGTTTACAAAAAAAATGTTCATCTCTCACCAGAACATAAACAAAAATTAGCGGATGCCATCACGCGTTATCATAATGCAGATAATATTTGGGATGTGTTGCGTGAAGAATTTTCATTAGATCATGAAGAAAATAATCCGGCGGTACAAGAAAAAATTGAATGGTATATGAATAACCAAGATTATTTACTGCGTTCAGCTTCTCGTGCTGCGCCTTATCTTTATTATATTTTGCAACAAGTGAGAATACATCATTTACCGGCAGAGCTCGTTTTATTGCCTATCATTGAAAGTGGTTACAATCCTTTTAATCGTTCGCCTGTTGGTGCCGTTGGATTGTGGCAGTTAATGCCCGGTACGGCATCGGAATTTGGTGTTAAGCGTGACGCATGGTATGACGGACGACGTGATATTATTATCTCAACACGCGGTGCACTTAATTATCTTGCGTATTTACAAAATTTTTTTGAAGGCAATTGGTTGCTTGCTATTGCTGCTTATAATACAGGTGAAGGTAATGTCTTAGCTGCGATTAAGCGTAATATCAGAAATGGATTAGATACGGGATTTTGGTCATTACCTGTGGCACAAGCGACACAAGATTATGTGCCGAGTTTACTTGCGCTTGCTGTCATTATCAGTCATCCCGATCAATATCCTGTTTATCTTCCCCCCGTACGCAATGCACCTTATCTCGCACAAGTTGATGTGGGCACACAAGTCAATTTAAAATATGCAGCAAATCTTGCTGGCATCAGTTATCAAAAATTAATGCGATTAAATTCTGGTTTTAGTAAACGCACAACCACAACAAAAGCATCTTATAAATTAATTTTACCTATCGAAAATGTCGAACAATTCAGTGAAAATTTTGCGCGATCACCACTCAATCAACCATTGCAGTGGCTACATTACAAAGTAAAATCGGGTGATACACTAGCATTAATCGCAAAAAAATTTAAAACAATCGCAGCCGATATTCGCAAATTAAATCATCTCAGTAAAAATAACTTGCAAGCTGGAACACATTTATTAATCCCCAATACACATGGCATCATTCTTCCCGATGACAAAGAAACGATTCAAGATACGTTTGCTTCTAATATAAAAAAGAAAAAACATGTTACGCCATTGCATATTGCGCACCATTATGCATTAGCACCTGGCGATACGATTTACATGGTAAGAAAAAATGATACGCTTCAGAAAATCGCAACACGTTTTCATAGCACAGTTTCAACCATCCGCTTAGCGAATCAATTAAAAACTGCATGGGTCAAACCAGGCAGGCAATTAATTATTCCGACTCATCCTATTAAAACGCAAGATAACAATCCATTATCACCTGGCGATACAATTTATATGGTTCGTCATGGTGATACTATTGAAAAAATTGCGCGTAAGTTTCATACTTCACCTGCGTTTATACGCGGCACCAATCTGGTAGACAATGAAACGTTATCAGAAGGTGACAAACTTATCATTCCGACACATTTACGCGGTTGATAATTATTAATTGCAAATTTAGATCCTCACAAGGAGAGATGAATGTTCACAAAAAAAATATTATTCCAAAGTATGATGGTATTTGGAATAAGCGCAACCATGTCGTTAGCGTATGCTGATTTAATTATTCATAACAGAACAAGTACAGATTCAACCTCAGTGATGAATGATGGTATGTGTTCATCCAGTATTTTAGGTCCTGGCGGCATCACACCTGCGGGCCAAGATAATGATGTGAGTGATTGGGAGCTTGAAGCAGCTTGTGCTGGTAATCAATCGAATTGTAAAGCCGATGTTTATATGTCTGATGACTGTTCTGGTCCTATTATTGCAACTGCTATTATCAATACGGATTACACTGATCCCCATGGCGGCATCCAAAATGTAACCATTGTTGATGGCCGTTATAGCACTGAGTACAAGCAATATGGATGGGAAGTGACGTTAAAAGGCCCCTAAACTATATAGGTCGTATGCAAATAAGACTGGTGGGCTAGGCGCAAAAAACGCGCTAACCCCACCTTTTTATTAAATCCCTCATAAAATAGCTTTATAAAACAAATAATTATTACTTTTTATCGGCTTAATTTTAACACAGTTATTGTTCTATCAAATCCTATGCAAAATGTGCTATATTGTTTATAAATAAACATTTTATTGATAAGTTCTTATTCCTTAAGAAAGCACAACGAGAGCGACATGCTTAGTAGCACCCACTTTTTTCAACATGATAATAAAGAAGATGACCATGAAGAAGCGCCATTCGGTTTGCTTTATATTTGGCTGGGTGATAATTTAAATAAGCAAGGAAGAACAAACATAGAAAAATGGAGAAAACGAAATCCTAAACTCAATGCTTATCTCTTTATTGATTCGAGTTTATATTATGTTAGCGATGAACATGAAACTCAAAAAAATCTTCATGAATACAAAAAATTATTACAATGGGCCAAACAAAATCACGTCATTATTTGTGATATTAATTTAAGCCAACAACATAGTAAATCTTATTTATTAGGTGTGAGCGAATTAGTTAATACAATGTATGGAATAAATTATTATCTGGACGAAATTAATGGTGAACATAAAAATTTAGCTGCTGCTTCGGATATAATAAGATGGAATCTTATATATTTATTTAGCTTCATCTATATAGACGCAAAAGATGTTTATCCAGGGCATGAACCCATACCGCTTAATTTATTTGCCAGCAAAGAATTTTTCTGCAATGTACGCAAAATTAATGGCATAAGTATCATCAATAACGATATTTTGGCATCACCCAAAAACAACCCCTTCATCAAATTTATACTTGATGAAATACTAAATAGATATGAAATATTATATAAAAATGAAAATTTACTTAAAGCTCATCGTAATCCAACTTATTCGACTCCTTATTTAATGGATAAATTTATCTCTCTTTTTTCATCACCGGAATTACAAATCAAAGTGCAACATGGTGAAATGAATATCAGAAAAATCTCAACGGTGCATATTACTGGCCCAGGTGTATTAATGTATGCCTTAAGAAAATTTGACATTCACAATGAAGATTCATATAAGGTTAGCTTTCCTCATGCATGTTACTCTCTGCCTGAAATGAAAGATAATAAAATACAATTGCTTAGTTGGTATGATCCAGATGCCTTTAAAGATATTGATTATGTTATTGATGTGTTAAAGAGTTATATTGTAGGCTATTTTACTAACCTCATTGAAATGATGGAAAAAAACATAGCGCTGAGTCAAGACAGTAGCAGCTCTGATAATTTATTATTTAAATCTCAAAAAAAGAATAAGTCCATTGAACAATTAACTTCTATACTACATCAATTAAAAAGTAGCTTAAACGCATTTGATACAAGTTTTTCACTTAAAGAAATTATTTATATTTGCCTAGAAACATTAGGAACAAGCAATTGTAATTTATTAAAAAAAATAAAAGTTCCTAATTGGGGTAATGATAAGAACATCATAGACATTTTGAATACTGTTGGTGACAACATGGATGTATTAATAGATCACCTCAAAACGAATTATAACTGTGACTCTATTGCTTTTCTCGTTCAACAAAAACTCTCATCACAACTAAATGGGGATCGAATTGAAACTTTTATACAAAAAGTTTTGTATACTGATACTGATTTACCTTCCATTGATCAGGATGAATTAACCCATTACTTTCCAAAATGGGATAACCATTTTGGCCTTTAAAACGTGATATCACATATTCCACGTCACTTGTGCGCCAGGACACATCTGTATCGCTAGACTAAAAAGGGGAAAAATTTGGATCATCCCATAAAGACAAATCTTGATCTAGCAGTGAATCATCAAATCCTGCAAAGATATCTTCATCAGGAAGAAAAGATGGATCAGTAGGAAAGGATATGTCAGGAATAACTCCATTGGAATTACCTTGTTCTCTATCCCCGATATTTTCAACAAATGTTTGTTGACGACCAACAGGATCTCGATAAATCGTGGGAGTAAGAGGCACATCCAGTTCCGGTTGACGCGCCGTTAGATTAGGCGATTGCCCAGGATTAGGATTAACAGGAACTTGACCTCGATTTTGTGGTAAAGGTTGAAATTGTAAAAATGGTCGAATTTGTCTCCCTTGTGCTTGTTGAGAAGGAAAAAACTGATTACGCATTGATTCTGCTTGTTGTTGTTCTACTTGTTGTTCTACTTGTTGTTCTGTTTGTTGTTTTGCTCGTTGTCGTTCTGCTCGTTGTTGTTTTGCTTGTTGTCGTTTTGCTCGTTGTTGTTCTACTCGTCGTTGCTCTGCTTGTTGTTCTTCTACTCGTTGTTGTTCTGCTTGTTGTTGCGCAATCTGGATTGCAATAATATTTTGTTTTTTTTCTTCCAAATAACCCTGCGCCATTTCAAGATTATCATTACCATGCCAACCCAACTCTTCAGTTTTTTGAATCAATTGTTCAAGGTTGTCTTCCATCGCATTTTTCAAGTCAATACATAAAGCATCATTTCCGCGGTCAATTTGCTTTGCTATTGCCGTAAAAATGACAGGAGACAACTGCAATAAGTCAAAAAAGTAATCTGCAAAGGACTGATATATTCTAGCAACGCCAATAAATATTCTATCCAGAATTTCGTTGAACGTATCTTCATTTTCACTGCCAATTCTATTGGATATGCATTCGATAATTTTTTTGCAGGATTCGTTTATTATATTTTCCAGCTCAAAGTTTGTTAATTCTTCCACTGACTGCTTGCCTAACTTCCAGAAACTTTCTGACTGAGTAATATCACTGAAGCGATTTATTGCCTCAAGAAACTCTCCAAATACTTGCTCCTTAAAAAAAGGTCTGCAGCAATTCACGATCACTCTAAGCTTAGCAACATATTCTTCCACTTGTTTCATGTTTTTTACCGGGTCAATTTCACAAACAATTTCCGTATCCACAATCAAACGGTTTTCCCTGGTAAAGGGAGTAAGTATGTGAGGACTTTCTGTGGTATCACGCTCAAAAATTTCGACGTCAAACTGATGGCACTGAAGTTTTTCATAGATCTCAGATGCACTATAAATTTCATGCTCGGCATTCAACATGTCCAAAACAACACAAGATTCTCCCCATGTGCTTGGGTCATTAATGTCTCCTTCCCTGTCTCTGCCAATGAGAACAAAACCATTAAAATATCCATCAATATAGACAAGCTCAGCACTAGATACATTCATTTTTTTCAGATGATGCAGTGCGACCATGCCGAGTTCTGTCAAATTTCCAGCCCTGGCTAATGTTGAATTGTATGTGATTTTTTTTATTTTTCTGGCGGTATCATTATAAGACAAGAAATCAGCAGCATATTCCTCAATACTACTATACACACTGTCTCGGGCTTTAATGATAGTACTTGTAATTTTTTTGATAGCATCCCGATTTGTTACTGATGGATGCGCAGCAGAACCTTCTCTTGCTATCACTCCCCTGTAAAAAATAAGTGCTTGATTGGCAAGCTCCATATTAATTTCAAACTTTGTTGGTTCTGTAGGCGCAGGCAAAAATTCATCCGAGAAAATCAAATTGATACTCATTTCATTGAAATCCTCTTGATTTTCATTATAAAAAATTCCAGCATGCGTTGTTTCAGTTTGTCGAACTAAATTATCATCGGTTACATGAGATGTTTTATTTTTTAGAGCTAACGTATCATCGGTTATTTGATAATGAAGAGTTTCTGTATTATTTGATTTTTGTGTTATGTTTTGTTTTTTAGCGTTAGCTGACTCAATATTATCCGTCTCTAATTGCAATAATTTTCTTTTTTGAGATCTGGTAATAGGTTTCTCTTGCTGAAGTTGCTGCTGTTGCATGAGCTGTTGCTGTTGCATGAGCTGTTGCTGTTGCATGAGCTGTTGCTGTTGCATAAGCTGTTGCTGTTGCATAAGCTGTTGCTGTTGCATAAGCTGTTGCTGTTGCATAAGCTGTTGCTGTTGCATAAGCTGTTGCTGTTGCATAAGCTGTGGCAAAGATTGACATTGAAGAAATAGCTTGATTTGTCTTAGTTGTTTTTTATTAGCATTTCGACGACTAAAAGTATTGATTAAAACATCGCTTCTTAATTCCCTCGCACACCCAAGTTGGCTCGGTGTCATAATCTCAACATTGGCACCAAGAATATTTTTTATTTCTTCTAATGTCATACTGTTAATATCAGCAATATCATTTGAATTAACTACTTCAAGCGTGTCCATTCGGACTATATAATCATATTTTTTAGTGACTTCCAAATGTTTATGAGTTGTTTCAGTTTGTCGTTGTTGTTCTGCTCGTTGCTGTTCTGCTCGTTGTTGTTCTGCCCGTTGCTGTTCTGCCCGTTGTTGTTCTGCTCGTTGTTGTTCTGCTCGCTGTTGTTCTGCTCGCTGTTGTTCTGCTCGCTGTTGTTCTGCTCGCTGTTGTTCTGCTCGCTGTTGTTCTGCTCGCTGTTGTTCTGCTCGCTGTTGTTCTGCTCGCTGTTGTTCTGCTCGCTGTTGTTCTGCTCGCTGTTGTTCTGCTAGTAGTTGTTTTGCTTGTTGTTGAGCAATTTGGATTGCAATAATATTTTGCTTTTTTTCTTCTAAATAACGCCGCGCCATTTTAAGATTTTCATTACCATACCAATCGAACTCTTTAATTTTTTGAATCAATTGTTCAAGGTTATCTTCCATCGTATTTTTCAGGTCAATGCATAAAGCATCATTTCCCTGGTCAATTTGCTTTGCTATTGCTGTGAAAATGGCAGGAGACAATTGCAATAAATCAAAAAAGTAATCTGTGGGAGATTGGTATATTCCAGCAAGATCAATGAATGTTCTAACCAAAATTTGATCGAGCATATCTTTACTGTCAGTTCTATTGGATATGCATTCAATAATTTTTTTACAAGATTTGTTTATTATCCTTTCCAATTCAAAGTTTGTTAATTCGTCCACTGACTGTTTGCCTGACTGCCAAAAACTTTCTGACTGAGTAATATCACCAAATCCAGATATTTCATTAAAAAGCTCATCGAATACCTCGTCATGAAAAAAGGATTTACAGCAATTCACGATCACTTCAAGCTTAGCAATATATTCTTCCACTCGTTTCGTGTTTTTTGCCGGGTCTACTTCACAAACGATTGCCGTATTCACAACCAGAGAATTTTCTCTCGTAAAAGGAGTAAGTATGTGAGGACTTTCTGTGGTATCACGCTCAAAAATTTCCATGTCAAACTGATGGCATTGAAGTTTTTCATTAATCTCAGATGCACTATAAATTTTATGCTCGACATTCAGCATATCCAAAATAATACAAGATTTTCCCCATGTGCTTGGATCATTAATATCTCCTTCTCCATCCCTGCCAATGAGCACAAACCCATTATCATGCCCAACAATATAGACAAGCTCAGCAGTAGAGACATTCATTTTTTTCAGATGATGCAATGCGAGCATACCAAGTTCTGTCGAGCTTCCAGCCTTAGATAATTTTGAATTGCGTGTGAATTTTTTTATTCTTCTGGCGCTATCATCAGTATAAGACAAGAAATCAGCGACATATTTTTCAATAGTAAACACGCTGTCTCGGGCTTCATCGATCTTGTTTGCAATTTCTCTGATAGCATCCCGGTCTGTCACTGATGGATACGCAATGTATCCATTCGCAGTCATTGTTCTTTCGCATGAAAAAAGTGCTCGCTCGGCAAGGTCGATGTTAATTTCTAACTTTGTTGGTTCGGGAGGTTCAGGTACAAATTCATCCAGAAGAGTCAAAGTCATGGCCAATTCATTGAGAGAAAAATCCTCCTGGTTCTCATTGCAAAGAATTTCAGTACGAGCCGTTTCAGTTTGTCGAACTGAAGAATCCTCTGTTACATGATAATCAAGAGTTTCTGTATTATTATTATTTGACTTTTGCGTTCTTTTTTGTTTTTTAGCATTAGTAGCTGGTTCAACATTATCTTTCTCTAATTGCAATAATTTTCTTTTTTTTGATCTGGTAATGCGTTCAGTAGGTAAATTTGTTGAATTTCTCTCATCCGATTGTGAAGAAATTGACAGTTGTTGCTGAGAGTCTGGATTTATATTGACTTCCAAAGTATCATCTAAGGTAGATTGTTGTGTTCCATGCGCTTGCTCTTCAATTTTCTCTTCTTCATGATCGACATTTTCACGTGTTTCATGCGGTTGCTGCTCAATTTTATTTCCTTCATGATCGACATAATATGCAATATATTCCTCTAAACACTGCGGCCACTTTACATACGTTTTTATTCCACGACGCTTATAGTACCTAATATAAGCTGGATAGGTCATCTCTTGAGTTAAACCAGTATAATCTTTAGGTGCTAAGTTATGGGTGCCTGCGATGACTAAAACACGTCTTCTTTGGTTTCTTAAGGTATCAATTTTATTTTGGTTAATAAACAGAATTTCAACGCCAAGAATATCTTTTAATTCTTGCATTGTCTTATTCTCAATATCAAAGCCAACACAATCCGAATTAAGTTTCTGGAGAGTATCTATACGAACCATGACATTAGTATGTTTCCACTTTTTCTGGTAGGGCTTTTTTATATTTAGATCTCTCGCTAATTTCCTAACCTCAACTTTACGCGGACGTTTCCTTCGTTTATCTGTTGGTTTTACAATGTTATTTTCACCAGCAATTTCACCAGGCTTAAAGATATAAGCAGTGAAATCCTTGATACAAATTAACCATGATATTGGTTTAACTCCATACTTACGATTATTGTCGTAGTAAGCTATATATCCCTCGACTTTAGTCTTACCTGTATAACCGGGAGGAGCTAGCTCCATAAGATCATCATTAAGAGCAGCCTTGAGTAAAACATGCTTTCTCAAGTTCCTCGCATACTTAAGCTCACCCTTTGTCATAGACACGACTTCAACACCAAGAATATCTTTTATTTCTTCTAGTGTCATACTGTCAATATTAAGAATATCATCCGAAACAACTGTTTCAAGCGTATCCATTCGGACTATAAAATTAACCATTTTAAATCCTCGTTTTAATTTTTGATTTATATTTGAACTATTATACTGATTGAAAATAAAAAAAATTAAGAAAATCTTAGGACAAAGATTAGCTTGATTTTTTATTGAAAGGAATCTATTGTTAAAATAGATCTATTTTTTTATATAACTCATTGACTTATATCACATATTCCACGTCACTTGCGCGCCAAACACATCTGCCCCACCTTCCACGCTGCCATTAGAGGTCACCACGACTGCGCCAAGCGCTAATGGTGGCGGATTGACATGCGCTTTTTCGAGGAAGAAATGCGACCAGCCAACATCAACTCCGACTGATTTAGTTGCTTGATAATGTCCGCCCAATGCAATGACATAGCGGTTATTATCCGGTAATTGCACATTACGATAAGCATTGCTGACTGGTGTTTCATCATAACCAACACCAGCACGCAACGTTATGTCACTTGTCGCATAATATTCACCGCCAATGGATAAATTCCACGTATTGCGATAATGTTCAGGCACCGTGACTTGAACAGTCGTACTTGCTTTTAATGGAATAACAATCGCAGCAAAATTATTTAAAGTTAAAAATTGAAATGTATTCCATTGCGTATAAATCGCACTTGCCATCACCGCAAATTTTGGATGAATTAAATAATAGCCGCTTAATGCCGTATAAGCTGGCAATTTAAGATTAACATACGCATTATTTGAATAAAGTTGCGGTCCAAAAAATTTAGATAGCAGTGGAGAAAACGTTAGTTTACTTGATCCTGTTAAATGATGCGCGACTTGCGAGTGATAACTGATACCTACTCTTGCCGTCGGTGTAAATTGATATAACGCACCTAAATGATAACCATATCCTGTATCACTCAATTTATTTTGACTCGGTAAATTTTGTCCCGCAAAAGTACCGACTTGATCAAATTCCGCTGTCATTTTTTGTATATCAAAACCCACACCCACAGACGTTTTATCTGTGACTTGCGCAGCAAGTGATGGACTAATATCGATGACGTTTGCCGAGGTTAACGTTGCAACATAACGTAATGGTGTTCCCTGTCCGTAATTTGTTTTTAATCCAAATGGTACATCGATACTAAATCCAAAAGTCGCATGATCTGCAAGCGGCGCAACATAATGTATCGCAGGAATGAAACTAAAATTACCGCCTTGCGCATCGGTTGGTAAAGCTGCTTTACCCGCTTTAATCGTATTGACTGTCACATTGCCATCAAATTTAAAATCTGTCATCACACCAACACCAGCAACAACTAATTGTTGGTTTTTAATTAATGTCATACCAGCAGGATTATAAAATGCAGTGCTCGCATCATTTGCCCATGCGGCATAACCGGCGTGATAGAGACCAATGCTCGCTGCATCTTGTTCCCATAATTGAAATGCTGAAGCAAATACGCCAGTAGAAATACTTAATAAATTCGCAGCGCCTAATAATGCAATCAGACGACGCTTGGTAAACACTTTCATCTAACCTCTCCTTCTTAAATTTATTCCCCTCCCCTCCAGCGAATGCTGGAGGGGAGGGTTAGGCTTGCCCCAGCATGTTTTAAGCTGGGGGAGGGGGAGGTATGGTTTAAACATACCCTCCTCTCCCTAACCCTCTCCTCCCATAAATGGGAGGAGAGGGAACAGTTTTGGCTATACTTTTTTAAACACTCACACCGCCGCTTCTTCCCACTTATGCACTTCAGTTTTTTCGCCGCGCGCTTGTTGTTGCTGAATGAATTGCTCATACAATTCATCTATGCCTTGCGATTTTGCATAATGAATCGGGCCGCCGCGAAACGGTGCAAATCCCGTTCCAAATATCATGCCCGCATCTAACAAATCACCATCAGCGACGACACCTTCTCTCAAACAAGCAAACGCTTCATTCAACATACGCAGCACCAAACGATTGGAAATATCATCGAGTGATCCATGATAAGCAGCTTCTTCCGGTTTAATTTGTTTTCCGCGTTTATCATACTGATAAAATCCAGCGCCTGTTTTGCGGCCTAATTTACGCTGTTCTACTAAATCAATCAATCGTTGCGGCACTGGCGTATTAAAATATTGTCCTAAATAATTTGCAACGGATAAACACACATCTAAACCAACGGTATCGGCTAAAGTAATCGGTCCCATCGGCATACCAAATTGCACCATCGCTTTATCAATAGCTGTCATAGGCACGCCTTCTTTTAACAATTCCATACTTTCTAGTAAATACGGCATCAAAATACGATTCACTAAAAATCCTGGGCTGCTTTTTACGGGTAAAGGCAAACGATCAATTTTGCGTACAAAAGCAATTGCATTATTGACAATCGTCTCACTCGTTTTTTCTCCTTGCACCACTTCAACCAATTGCATTTTAGCGACTGGATTAAAATAATGAATACCCACTAACCGCTCGGGATTTTTTAACACTTGATTAATTTCATCTATTGGAATACTTGATGTATTTGTTGCAAGAATCGCATCGCGTTTCGCTTTTGATTCTATCATTTTAAAAGTCGATTGCTTGACTTCTAAATTTTCAATCACGGCTTCAATAATCACATCTGCTTTTGCAATGCCTTTTCCTTCAACATCCGGAATTAAGCGATCTAATGCTGCTTGAACTAAATTACGTTCTTTTAATTTTTCTTTAAATAAAATATTCGCTCGTTTAATAGCAGGCGCAATATATTTAGGTTCTAAATCTTGCAGCGTCACTGTCATGCCTTGAACAGCACACCACGCTGCAATATCACCACCCATGGTGCCAGCGCCAATGACATGCACATGCTGAGGTGTATAACGAACATCCTTTGATAATCCTTTTAATCTATCTTGTAAGAAAAAAACACGAACTAAATTGTGACAAGTTTCACTAAAAAATAATTTTCCGCAACTTTTTGCTTCGCGAATATAAGGTTCTTCACCTTCAACACCAACTAATTCCCAATTATCCAATACATCATACGGCGCAGGATAATGAACAGGATTTACTTTCTTTTTTAATTGTTTGCGAATATAAGAACCTAATAATTGACGCACCACTTTATGATTTGTTAATGCTTGTAATTTTGTCGGACGATGTAAAGGCGGCGTATGTAAAATATAATATGTTGCAGCATGCACTAATTGACGTTTAGGCACAGCCACATCAGCAAACCCTAATTTTGCTGCCGCTTTGCCACTTACTGTGTGTCCAGATAAAACTAAATTTAAACCTTGTTGCGCACCAATTAATTTTGGTAATCGGACTGTACCGCCCCAACCGGGATGAATCCCTAATTTCACTTCAGGTAAACCTAAACGTGTTTTTTGACTTTCTTCAACCACACGATAATGACTAGCCAATACTAATTCCAAACCGCCGCCTAAACAAAATCCTTCTATCATAGCAACCGTCGGCATTTTTAATGCTTCAAATTTATCTAAAATTTGCTGCCCCAATCTCAACATATCTGTTGATTCTTCAATATCTTTAAAACGCGTAAATTGTGAAATATCAGCACCTGCAATAAAACCACTTTTTTTAGCTGAAGCTAAAATCAAACCTTTGTGCGTCGTATCAGTCGCTAACACATCAACGATGGCAGAAAATTCTTCCATCACTTCGCGATCTATCGTATTAACAGCAGTATTTTTTTTATCGAAGTATAACCATAAAATATGATTGCTATCTGTTTCTAAACGCCAGTGTTGATACGTTTGATGTTCTTTCATTTGCACCATTGTCATGTTACACCTCGGAAACATTTTCAATTAACATTGCACCACCTTGACCACCACCAATACAAATGGTCGCGATTCCTTTTTTCGCATTATTACGACGCAAAACTTGCGCGAGATGCAGCACAATACGTGCACCACTTGCGCCAACAGGATGACCTAATGCAATTGCACCACCATCCGTATTTAATTTCGTTCTATCAATTTCACCAAGTGCGCGATCCATCCCTAAATTCGCTTTGCAATATTCATCACTCTTCCAAGCTTCTAGACAACCTAACACTTGCGCGGCAAATGCTTCGTTAATTTCCCAATAATCGATATCATCCATTTGCAATTGTTGACGTTGCATTAAACTATGCGCGGCATAAACAGGACCTAATCCCATTTCAGCAGGATCAACCCCAGCCCATTGCACATCACAAATACGTGCAAGCACTGGCAAATGATATTGTTGTACCGCTTCTTTGCTTGCTAATAATAAAACAGCAGCGCCATCTGAGACTTGTGAACTATTTCCCGCGGTAACACTTCCGAATTTTTTATCGAAAAAAGGTTTTAAACTGGCGAGTTTTTCCATCGTAGAATCACGACGCACGCCTTCATCTGATATAACAAAATCACCACTCGTTCCAAATAAATCTGTTACTTCAGCAAAATGATTTTCTTCTTGTCCTGCTATTGCAAATTGATGGCTCTCTAATGAAAATTGGTCCATTTGTTCTCGCGTAATATTAAAACGATAGGCGACATTTTCTGCTGTTTGTCCCATCGATAAATTCACAATAGGATCCGTTAAACCACGCAATAAAGAAATAATCGGTTTTAAATAAGTTGGTCTGAATTGTGTCCATGTTTTTAATTTTGCTTGCCATCCTTTTGCAGACATCATGCTTGCAGCCCATTTCATGTATTGATCGCTAAATAAAAGCGGCGCGCGGCTCATTGCTTCTGTTCCACCGGCTAAAACTAAATCATGACGGCCTGATGCAATATCTTTTGCTGCGCTATCTAATGCTTGCATACCAGATGCACAATTACGTTGTACCGTCCACGCTGGAATCGTTTTGCCGCAACCTAAACGCAGTGAAACGACTCGACCAATATTCGCTTCATCTACACTTGGCATCACACAACCAATCACGACTTCATTTAAAGCGGATGGTGGAAAAGGTTGTCGATCTAATAATTCTCTGCCAGCACTCACTGCAAGATCAGAAGCAGAAAATGAACCAGGTTTACCTTTTGCTTTTAAAAATGGTGTTCTTGCACCATCAACAATATAAACATCTCGTGTAAAAGTTGGATTGATTTGCATAAATGATTGCATCTCCTGTTCAAGCAATGACAGTATTTAAATCAAATGAAAATTCATTCACTTTAATAATTTCTTGACGCAATGTTTCAAAATGAATGAGTTGTTGTGCTTCTTCTGAGGTAATAAAACCAGCTTGTTTTGCTGCTTGCACGCGTTCATTAAAATCATACCAATGCGGTATCGCGTGTTCCTTAACAACATGTTGTAATTTTTTCAAAATCGGTTCTATCGAAGCCACTTGTGATAATGCCGCATCAAGACGATAACTCAATTCCGTTTCTTTGTTACTGACATAACAATATTTTGTTAATCGATCTCGCAATGCAGAAGGTGTTATCATGTCAGTCACAATTTTGTGATTTAATTTATCTTTTGGCGCGTAATAAGCACGGCCAAAGGGAAAAATAAAAAAATGTAAAAGATGTCCGACCCAAGATAAAGAAAAATTTTCAGCTAATTCATCAAAAGCAAGTTGTATGCGAGATAAACAATGTTGTAACGACCAACAAACATAATCAACATCTGAAACAGGTTGTTGATGATCGTTATAATATTTTAAAACAGTTGATGCGACATATAATTGACTCATGACATCACCCAAACGCGCAGAAATACGTTCGCGTCGTTTAAGATTACCACCCAAAATGAGTAAACTCGCATCAGCAAATAAGGCTAAAGCGGCACTCATGCGCGTTAATTGTCGTTGATATTTTTTAATGCGTTTATGTTTAATCGTAGAAGTAAAAATAAAACTTCCGCCAGTTAAACCATAAGCGATTGCGCGTAATGCATTACTGATAAAAAATCCAACGTGAGACATTAACACGCGATCTAATGCGGGTATATCGCTCGTTGTCGCACTAATTAATTCAACTTCTTTGAGTAAATAAGGATGACAACGAATTGCACCTTGTCCAAAAATAATTAAATTACGCGTTAAAATATTCGCCCCTTCAACGGTGATACTAATTGGAATCGCGTAATAAGTATTAGCTAAAAAATTACGAGGGCCGACTTGAATCATATGTCCTGCATGTATATCCATGCCACAAGAAACAACGCGACGACACATTTCAGTCATATGATATTTTGCAATCGCAGAAACAATAGAAGGATTAATTTTTTGATCGATTGCACCTGCTGTCATGATTCGACAAGCTTCTAACATGTAAGTGCAACCTGCAATTTCACCTAACGCTTCTTCAACCCCTTCAAAAGAAGAAATGGAAGTATTAAATTGTCTACGAATTTTTGAGTAAGCACCCGTGAAACGATAAACCATTTTACTTGAACCGGTCGATAAAGCAGGCAATGAAATGGAGCGACCAATGGAAAGACATTCCATTAACATACGCCAACCTTGTCCTGCCATGTTTGCGCCGCCAATAATCCAATCTAATGGAATAAAAACATCTTTACCGTAGGTTGGCCCATTTAAAAAAGCAAGATGCATGGGAAAATGTCGATGGCCAATTTGAACACCAGGATGCGAAGTAGGAAGTAAACACAAGGTAATACCCATTTCTTTTTTATTACCTAATAAAGCATCTGGATCATACAATCGAAAAGCCAAACCTAATACTGTTGCGATAGGAGCCAAGGTAATATAACGTTTATCCCAAGTTAAACGAATACCAATGATTTCCTTACCTTCATGCATGCCTTTACAAATGATGCCTATGTCAGTGATTGCACCGGCATCACTACCCGCGTCAGGGCCAGTTAAAGCAAAACAAGGAATTTCTTTTCCTTCTGCAAGACGCGGTAAATAATAATTTTTTTGTTCTTCTGTTCCGTAATGCAATAATAATTCGCCTGGGCCTAATGAATTTGGCACCATTGTCGTTACTGCCGTACTGGCACTGCGTGTCGCAAGTTTAGTAATGACAGTCGAATGCAGCAACGCAGAAAAACCTAATCCACCATATTGTTTAGGGATCACCATACCAAAAAATTTTTCTTTTTTCAGATAATCCCAAACAGGTTCAGGTAAATTATGATCTTCAAATACAATTTGCCAATCATTTAACATACTGCAAAGTTGATCTGTTTGATTATCCAAAAAAGATTGTTCTTCAGCAGAAAGCGTAGGACGTGGAATAGAAAATAAATTTTTCCATCGCGGCCGGCCGCAAAACAATTCTTTTTCCCACCACGTGTCCCCTGCTTCTATCGCGGCATGCTCAGTCGCACTAATAGCGGGCATTTGTTTGCGTAGGTGCGTTAAGGCGGGCTGGATGAGATGATGCTGACGCCAGCGAGAAAGGTTCGCAAATCCCGCAGCGAGGAAATAAAGGACCCAAAAAAAAGTGAGCCAGCCTGCAGACATCACACCCAATGCTGTGATGACAACTAAAGCGGCAGCAAAGAGTATTGTCCATAATATAATGGATAATTGAAAAAAGGCTGTGATAAAAAGCAATCCAATTAAAGCTAAGGTACTAATGATATGTGTGAGTTCCATGAGGGTGCGGTTCCTTGTCGCTTTCCTTTTTTTGACGGTAAGGTAGCGCAGAAGTATATCGAGAGAAGTGGGATGAACTCAACTGTTTTATCAGTGATAACATCAGACCAGGTTTCAATCAGATTCCAACAGATGGACCGTAGGCAAGCGAGAGAATTTTTTATCAAACGTGGTGATAACACAATTCTCCTTCTTGCTTTCTACCCAAATAAGACAATCTGAAAAATCCACATTGTTAGATTGATATAATTGCAAGGCGTGAGAAAATTCAGCCTCATTTTGTAATTGAAATGCTTCATTAGTTTGGAGATGCTGTAACACTTGAATAATGTCAGCTTTATTTAATTGATAAGCTGAATCCAGCACCCAAACTAGTTCTGCTTGAACAATTTGAGGAATAAACAAGATTTTTGCTTTCTTGGCAAACTGTCTAGCCAATTTAACTTGCCCTGCTTGTTTATCATCTGTCACAAGGATTCGAACTAAAACATTCGTATCAACCGTCTGCATTCCCACCTCTCTTGCGAATAGCATCCTCAATGTCCTGTAGACTAGCTGAAGTTTTAGGATGGCAAATACCAAAAGCTGCCTCTATGTCATTTTCTTTTCGAAATAAAATAACATGATCATCTTCTATGGCGAATCCAATTTTATCTCCAGGATGCAATCCTAACTGATTGCGAATATCAGCAGGAATCGTCACTTGGCCTTTTACAGTAAGCGCGGATGAATACATGCCTACCTCCTTAAAAATGTAATACTATATAAAATAAGTATTACATATGTTAAAATGTATGTCAAATTAAAATTAGCTTTATGCTGAGTAGCTTGTCATCCTGAGCGTAGCGAAGGATCACTAAAATACGGCTATGTCTTTGTTAGTGCAGGAGTTCCCGCTAAGAAACGCGGGAACTCCTTTCTTGTTTATATGCTTCGCAAAAGCAAAGCTTTTGCTTGCACCAAGAGGGGAGAATCGCGATTCTCCCCTCTTGGATCACCCCATCGCGTATAGTTAGCGGGAACCGCTGTTGTTAGTGATCCTTCGCTACGCTCAGGATGACAACCGCGTGAACTTTTGCGCTAATTAAGCTACTTTTTGGTTTGTCCACAGATTCTGTGGATAAGTCTGTTAGTAAGCTATCGACAACCACTTTAAAATCCGGTAAATGAAGCTTTCATCCGATAAGAACAGAAAATAGACACAAGTAATATCAACTGAATAATCAATAGGTTATAAATATAAAAGTGGGGGCAATGTTTGATCTTTATTATGTGTCTATGAATTCAACAAGCTTAAAGCATTTTGTGAACAACCACTACGATTTATGATCAAATCCTTTAATTTTCATAAAATTGCTGCAATTGTTTCATCAGCACTTGTGCACTCGCCTTTTTTGCAAACAAAGATTGCATGTCAGTTGTCCATAATCCATTTTTTAAATTGATTAAGACGGGGATGCTGTTCTGCTTATTTTGCGGATAAAGTGCAAGCATCCAATCACCCTTCATGATGGCAAGTTGTTTACTATGTACAATCATTTCACCCATGCCTGGTCGAACAGTTAAACGAGTCGTGATGGGATCAACACGGAATAATTGCACACCTTCGAGAACCACTTTTCGAACTTCAGGATACACCGTGCGTATGGCTTCAGGCGTATAATCACTTTCAAGAAAAATAGGTTGTTTTGTATGATAGACCGTTTGTTTACCTTGCATGAGTTGAGTTAATGCATCACTTGAAGATGAAATACCGAGCAAACCTAAAATTGTTGGTTTGATTGCTAATAATGAAATTAATCCATTAATGGTACGAGGATAAGATGTCATACCATACAAACGAAAAGCTAATAAAGTATGATATTGAGATAATCCCAACACATCTGTACCGTGACCTGCAGATTCATTCAGTGCTTCACCATCTAAACTTGGCGGATAAAAAGCAGGAATTGGCATAGGACCAGTATACAATTCTTTTTCTGTGACACGATCTCCTGATAATTCCAAGGCTTCGCCATGGTCCGATAATAAAACAACAACAGTATGATCTAAGAGATGATTTGCTTTTAATAAGACAAAAAAATCCTGTAATTGCTGGTCCACTCGTTTGATACTGGCTTGATAGCGCTGAAGTGCTGTAGGTGTCTGATAGGCTGATAAGCTTGCCCAGATATAAGGTTGATGCGGCAAACAAAAATGAATCGCTAGAAATAAAGGTTTAGTTCGTGTTTCCGATAAAACTGGTTGAATTAATTGTAAAAAACTATTTGGATCATAAGCAAAAAAAGCTGCGCGATTAGAATAACTATGCGGAAATAACCAAGCACCGATTTTAGTATTAATGAGTAAATTAGAAAGCGGAAAATCATTAAAGGTACCAATTAAAAAATCATTTAATCCCATGGGGGTAGAAAGAATACGATCAAAACCAACTGTCGTATCGATATTACTAAATCGTGTTTCATCAGTGGCATAAATTGTTTCATAACCATGACGTTTCAAAATAGCTGGCAACGTATTCGCGAGTGACAAATGACTTTGCGAAGCCAAATTAAATCTCACCCCATTTTGGATGGGATATTCTCCCGTTAAAATACTCATCCAAGAAGGAAAAGTTCTGGCAAGTGGCGTAATAGCATCGTTAAACACAATTGAACGTTGCAAGAAATGATCGAAAAAAGGTGTCGTTTGTGAGTTGCCAAAAAAACTTAAAAAATCGGGGCGCAGTGAATCCACACCAATAATAATTACATTAGGTTGTTTCATTGAAAGAAAGGATGCCGTTTGATGTTGTTCATGATAATAAAAAATACTTAATAACACAGCGGGAGCAATAAAAATGATTGCCCACCGTTTGATATTCAATAAAGCAATCATCATAAAGAAAATACATAATGAAACTAAAATAATGGCAACTATTGCATTGATTGTCGTATTAAATAAAAAAATGGAAGATAAAACAGCGAATTTTGAATTGGGAAAATAATATTGATTTAATGTAAAAAAAGTAAGAATGCCGAGTATCCATAAACTCAGTGATAAAGATAATTGTTGTTTAACGGGGATGTTGAAAAAATGAATCACTTGTTTTGCAATCCACCAAACAATAACGCAATATAAAAAATGAAGACTGATTTGCACTAAAATAAAATAAAAAATGCCGGGCAAAATGGTGAGAGGAATATCTAATTTACTTGAAACAAAACTGAAATCAGAAAGATATTCTTTATTGCATTGAATAAAAAAACTGATTTCTAGTAAGAAAAAAAAAGCGGTTAGAGCCAGTAAATAGAGAAAGGTTGAGCTATATTTTTTTTGTGGTTGAAGCTGTGAAATCATGTGTTTTTCCTTTGTCTAAGTAACAAATTTTGAACGTTACAAGGAACACAAACGTTGTCATCCTGAGCGAAGCGAAGGATCACTTGCAAGTATCATGACGTATTTAGTGATCCTTCGCTACGCTCAGGATGACAACATCTACGCTTTTAGCAATGACGAAGCTTTAATTTATTTGCGACAAGAAAATTTAATTTTTTTTCCCACACAACTCCTCCTCAGAAAAATCATCAACTGCAATGACCTTTCTTCGTGCTTCTGTTGCTTGCATCACCTTATCAAATTCTTCCTCAGAAATAAGTTGCTGATGTAAAGCAGCTTGCGCGCAATCTGTAAAAGTATAACCACTCACTTTTCCTTCTTTTTTAGCCGTTCGAATAAATTTATCCGCTGCTTCTGCCTCAATTGATTTAAGCAAAGCATCTTGAATATCACCTAATGGATTTTCTGGTACAGACGCAAGATACGCACCTGCAGATAATCGATCGCGTGTTTCTGAGGGCGTCATCATTAATTGTGCAATTTTACGATTAAAACTATCTCTTGGTTTCGTAAAAGGTTTACCCAAAGGAAAAATTAAAATGGTCAGCATCCACGCAATGGGACGAATAGGAAAATTTTTAATGATACCATCAATACTTTCTTGCAATGAAAACAAACAATGCAGACAAGCATATTGAACTAATGGTAAATCATCTTCTTTATTACCTTGATCATCGTAATGTTTTAATGTAGCAGATAATAAATAAAGAAAACTGATGATATCACTCAAGCGTGCAGAAATACTTTCCTTCTTTTTTAATTTGCCGCCATAAACCAACATACAAACATCCACTAATAAAGCGAAAACAGAGCTAAAACGTGTTGCATGTTGAAAATATCTTTTCATCACGCCTTTTGGCGCAGAAACAAATAAAGCACCAGATAAACCTAATGTTATGCTGCGCACAATATTGCTGAGTGCAAAACCCATGTGTTTAATAACAGCTTTATCAAAAAGAGGTAATGCAGCTTGAAAATCTTGCATGCGCCCTGCTTCCATTTCTGATAAAACATAAGGATGACAACGCAGTGCGCCTTGTCCAAAGATAATCATATTGCGTGTTAAAATATTCGCCCCTTCTACTGTGATCGCAATAGGCGCGCCTTCATATCCACGCGCGAGAAAATTTTTAGGACCCAAACATATTCCTTTTCCACCAAAAATATCCATGCCATCACAACCCACTTTTCGTCCTAATTCTGTCACATGATATTTCACAATGGCAGAAGCGACAGAAGGTTTTTCTCCTGCATCAATGGTGCTCACAGCAAAGGTGCGTGTTGCATCCATGAGATAAGTATAAGCAGCTAGACGTGCTAATGGTTCTTGAATACCTTCGAATCGTCCGATAGGTAAATTAAATTGTCTACGAACTCTGGCATAAGCACCTGCTGCATAAGAAAGTATTTTTGCGCCGCCTAATGCATTGGCTGGCAATGAAATCGCCCTGCCCGCTGCTAAACATTCCATTAACATCACCCAGCCTTTTCCTGCTTTTTTCGATCCGCCAATAATCCACTCAAGTGGAATAAAAATATTTTCGCCATGAATTGGCCCATTTTGAAAAGGTGAATTTAACGGAAAATGACGTCTACCAATTGAAATGCCTGCCGTATGACGTGGAATTAAAGCGCAAGTAATGCCGTATTCTGTTTTAGTTCCCATCAAATGATCTGGATCATATAATTTAAATGCTAAACCAATAACAGTTGCAACAGGTGCAAGTGTGATGTATCGCTTATTAAAAGTTAATCGTATCCCTAAAATTTTTTGCCCTTGATGTTCTCCCCAACAAACAATCCCGTGATCTGTTAACGAACCTGCATCTGATCCTGCTGTTGGTGAAGTGAGTGCAAAACAGGGAATTTCTTCGCCTTTTGCAAGTCTTGGCAAATAATAATTTTTTTGTTCTTCTGTGCCGTAATGAAGTAATAATTCTGCCGGGCCCAATGAATTAGGCACTGCAATCGTTGTGACAGCAGCAATACTTCGTCCACTTACTTTAACTAAAATTTGTGAATGTGCATAAGCCGAAAATTGTTTTCCGCCATATTGTTTCGGAATAATTAATCCAAAGAATCCTTGTTCTTTTAAAAATGCCCACATGGCTGGGGGCAAATCAAGTCGTTTGTGTGTGATGTCCCAATCATCAATCATACGACAAAGCGTTTCAACGGGGCCTTCAAGAAAAGCTTTTTCTTCTTCTGATAGAACAGCTTTAGGCATGGCTAATAATTTTTTCCAATTAGGATTACCACGAAATAAATCACCTTCCCAAGTAATGGTACCTGCCGAAATAGCATCTCGTTCTGTTTTAGACATAGATGGCATGACGCGGCGATAAAATTGAAAGAGTGGTTTACTAATTAATCGATATCGCAAACGTTTTATATTGAGTGGAATAAAAATCAGAAAGAAGAATATCCAACAAATAATATTACCTACTGTTAAACCTGTTAATTTTGTTGCAATAATAAAAAGTAAAGCAAATGAAACGGTAAAAATAATCAATGAAGCGCGATGGTACGCAAGCGCGCCAAATACAATTAAGAACGCAACTAATCCACTTAAAGACAACATAACTCATTCCTTTATTTATCACTAACCCCAATAACACTCATTTAATAAAATAAAGCTTCAAAGACGCCCTCCTCCAGAGGTTGTCATCCTGAGCGAAGCGAAGGATCACTAACAAATATTAATGACATATCATAGTGATCCTTCGCTTCGCTCAGGATGACAACTAACGCCATTAGCCTTTTACCGCATAGATACCCGGCACATTACGCAAGTGCTCTTCATAATCAAGACCGAATCCAAATAAATAAAGATCATCTGTCACAAGACCCACATAATTCGGCTCAAAATTAACACCAGGTTCACGAGTACGTTTTTTACTAACCATCACGGCAGAATAAACTGCTTTAGCTTTTGCTTGTTTGCAATAATCAATAATGGCAGCGAGGGTGAGACCACCATCCATGATATCGTCAACAATTAATACTGTTCTATTATTTAAAGCACTACGCGGCTCGACCAACCAATGCAAATCACCGCCACGCGTTGTACCTTGATAGCGTGTTGCATGGATATAATCAATTTCTAATGGAAAATGCAAACGTGTGACCAAGTGCCCTGTGGTAATCAATGCCCCTGTCATTACACATAAAACAAGCGGGTTCGTTTCTTTTAAATCATGTGTGATTTGTTTTGCCATACGATCAAGCGCTTCATTAATATCATCAAAACTGTAAAGGCAGATAGCTTCTTGAAGTATAGATTGAACTTTATCTGACGTTTCCATTAACATTGTCCTCAATGTTGATATGTGGGATAAGATTATAAAGGATCATGGGATTCTGTACACAACAAATTAGAACAAGGCACAAATTATGACCACTCATCCAGAGTTAACCACCATCAAAGATTTTATTCGATTTGCCGCAACCTCGTTTAATCAAGCTGACCTTTATTTTGGTCATGGAACAGATAGCGCATGGGATGAAGCTGCTGCTCTGGTTTTACATTCAATTAAACTACCTCATGATATTCATCCCAGCGCAATGGATGCCCATTTAATTGAATCGGAACGTAAACAATTATTTGATTTAATCCATGAACGCATAGAAAAACGTATCCCACTGCCCTATTTAACACATGAAGCATGGTTTTCAGGTTTATCATTTTACGTTGATGAAAGGGTTTTGATTCCACGATCACCGATTGCAGAATTAATTGAACGTCAATTTCAACCCTGGATAGCAGTTAATAAGGTGCATGATATTTTGGATTTATGTACAGGAAGCGGCTGCATTGCGATTGCTTGCGCTTCTTATTTTCCTGATGCACAAATTGATGCAAGTGATGTGTCACCTGATGCCTTAGCTGTCGCTAAAATCAATGTGTTACGACATCATCTAGAAGGACAAGTTGAACTTATTCATTCCAACCTTTTTGAACAATTACCACAAAAAAAATACGACATTATCATCAGCAATCCGCCTTATGTCAGTGCTGATGAAATGCTTGCTCTTCCTAAAGAATATCATCACGAACCTGCACTTGGATTAGAAGCAGGACAATTGGGATTAGATATTGTTACTCGAATTTTGGATCAAGCTAAACAATATTTACATCCCCATGGTATTTTAATTACTGAAGTGGGGAACAGTGAATATGCTTTGGCTGAGGCTTTTCCGCATGTTCCATTTACGTGGATAGAATGCGAACGCGGTGGCGGCGGTGTGTTTATGTTGACGGCTGAGCAGTTAAGAGAGTTGTCGTTTTAATGAAAAAGTTGTCATGTTGTCATTCCGAGGCTTGCAACTATAGCACCGTCGTTGCGAGGAGCACACGAAGTGTGCGACGAAGCAATCCAAGCAACCTGGTTGCCGGAACAATCCTTTACATGGATTGCTTCGTCGCACACTTCGTGTGCTCCTCGCAACGACGGTGCTACAGTTGCAAGCCTCGACATAACAACCACTCAAAATGATATAACTTTTATCTTCAATGCATGAATTTGCGCCGGTATTTCGTTTGTAAATAAAGCGTAAATTTTTCTATGCGCAGCTACTTGGGTTAACCCTTTAAAACAATCTGCCTTGATGATGACGGCGAAATGTCTGCCGCCGCCTTGATGACCCGCATGACCAATATGCTCATCACTTTGATCTATTACTTCAAGAAAAGAAGGTGAAAATGCTTTTTTAATACGATCGTAAATTTCTTGTTTATTCATTAGAAATATATTTCGCTAAATACAATGCTTGAAAAATACTAAACACAAGCAAAGCCAATCCCACACCATAAAACTTAAAGTTCACCCAAGCATTATCACTAAAATGATAAGCAATATATAAATTAATTGCACCCATCACTGCAAAAAAAACTGTCCAAATCAGATTGAGTCGTTTCCACACTGTTAAAGGAACATTGTCTTTTTCTTCAATGACTTTTTCCATCAATCGTTGCACTAATGGTTTCTGTGAAAAAAATTGCGTGATGACAAGTACACCAGAAAATATCCAAAACAAAATAGTAGGCTTCCATTTAACAAAAATGGGATTATGAAAATATAAAGTTAAGCCGCCAAAAATAAGAAAAACAAATAATGTAATTAATTGTTGATGGTTCCATTTTTTAGTCCACAAACGAATCGTCACAACTTGCACTGAAGTAGCAACAATACCAACTATCGTCGCCGCATAAATATTATAAAATTTAAATGCCAAAAAAAACAAAATAACCGGCAAAAAATCATATAGAAGTTGCATAATCGACTCCCTGATCTGTTATCACTATTTTCCGAAATGGCGCAAGATAAGTATAAACAATTGGTATCACAATTAATGAAAATACCGTTCCCAATAACATGCCGCCTGTAATCACTAATCCGATTTGTTCTCGATTTTCAGAGCCTGGGCCCATGGCAAATGCCAACGGCATTGCGCCTAATACCATGGCTGCGGTTGTCATTAAAATAGGACGTAATCGTAGCATCGCAGCTTCAATCACGGCTTCTTCAATCGACTTCCCTTCACTTCGTAATCGATTAGCGAAATCAGTAATTAAGATACCATGTTTTGCAATTAATCCCACTAAAGTAATTAAACCAATATTACTATAAATATTTAAACTACCGCCAAATAATTTAAGTGTTAACATGGCACCGACCAAAGCAAAAGGGACTGTCAATAAAATAATAAATGGATCAATAAAGCTTTCGAATTGCGCTACTAAAACAAGATAAATAAAAACTAATGCGAGCAAGAAAGTCAATGCTGTCTTGCCATTTGAATCAATAAAACTCTTGGCTTCACCTGTTAATTCATATTTAACATTATCTGGTAAATACGTTTTCGCTGCTGTTTCAAGTGCTTTAACCGCATCAGCCATTTTAAACTTGGGATCGATGATCACGTTTATCCTATCACTTCTCAAACGACTATAATGTTGAAACATTTCAGGTGTTGTCGTTTCTTCTACATTAACAAAATTACCTAACGAAACCATATCACCAGCTGCATTTTTAACATACATTTGTGAAAAAATATTGGGATTAGAAAGTGCTTTCTCTGTCATTTGAACAATAATATTTTTTTCATCCACTTTGCCAATCGTTTTACCCGCTAATAAAGTGGAAAGTGTATCAGTGATCGTCGGCAAAGAAATCCCTAAATCAGCCGCTCTATCTCTATCAATCGATAATTCAAATTGCTCTGTGTCCCACTTCAACTTATTATCGACATGCACAAAACCAGGCACTTTTTTAAGCGCATTTAACATTGTCTCACTGACTTTTTGCAATTGCTCATAACCTGCCGATGTCATCATCACGATGCCCGCATAATCTCCATCATCAACACTGACAGCTTCTGCTAGCGGTGGCGGCGGTGTAAAAACAAATACGCGCACACCCGGTAATGCTTTGGTTTCTTCTGTGAGTAATTGCACAATATCATTTGTCGAACGTGTACGTTCATTTTTAGGTTTCAATAAAATAAATTGAAACGCATGAGAAGCTGTTCGGCCGCCCATACTTAAATAAGAACTAATTTCAGGAATTTTGTTATACATCGCTTCTAATTGACGTACATATTGGTCCGTATATTGAAAGCTTGCGCTATGCGGTGCATTTATTCCAACCATAATCGCATTCATATCTTCTGTTGGTGCTAATTCTGAAGGCAAAAAACGATAAACACCAAAGCCAAGTAATCCAACTACAAGCAAACTCAATGCTATCCATTTTCTTCGTGCTAAAGCGATTTGTAAAAAGTGGTGATAATGGTGTTGTAATTTTTCTATAAAAAATGAATGTTTTTTTGTAGCATTATCATCAGACTTTAAAATACGCGCACACATCATGGGTGATAATGTCAATGCGACAAAACCTGAAACAATAACAGCACCCGCCAAAGTAAAGGTAAATTCTCTAAATAAAACACCTAACATGCCTGGTGTAAAAGCAATGGGCGTATAAACGGCTGCCAAAGTTAATGTCATCGCAATAATAGGAAAGATAATTTCGCGGCTTCCTTTTAATGCCGCAGCCATGGGCGATAGACCCTCTTCCACATGCCTGCTGATATTTTCTAGCATCACGATTGCATCATCCACAACTAAACCAATCGCTAAAACAAATGCCATTAATGTAATCGTATTAATACTGAAATTGAGAATATATAAAATGAAAAACGTACTGATGACACAGACAGGGATCGTAATAATCGGAATGAAAGTGGCGCGAAATCGTCTGAGAAAAATAAAAATAACGATCCAAACAAAAATGACCGCCTCAATAAAGGATTCAAAAACACTATGAATTGAAGCGCTAATATAATCTGCTTGATTATAAATAATGTCGATATTCATCCCGGCGGGTAATGTCGATTTAATTTGAGAAACAACTTTTTGGACTTGTTTAGCAACATCCAATGGATTGGCTGATGATTGCGTTACAATGCCTAATGCAATCCCTGATTTCCCATTGATACGAAAACTAGAATCTTCATCTTCAATACCTAATGTTGCATGACCAATATCCTTCAAGCGTAATATTTCATTTTGCTTATCACGAATAATAATATCATTGTATTGTTCTGGTGTTTTTAATGTGGTGTTGGCAATCACACTATAAAAACGATCTGTGCCGCGTATCTGGCCCGTTGGCACTGACGCAACATTATTTTTTAATAATGAAGTGACTTCATCTGTCGTAACTTTTGCAGCAGCCATTTTTTCAGCGTCTAATGAAATACGAATCGCGGACGCACGCTCGCCATACATTTCAACACTTCCGACACCATCTATCGTTTCAAAAGTAGGGACAACATATTGCTTAATATAATCACTTAATTCACGTTGATTGCGATGGGCATCTTTAATTGAAATATACATGATTGCATCACTATCAGTATCTGCTTTCATGACAATAGGACTATCAATATCTTTAGGTAAAGCACCTCGAATACGTTCTAAACTACTACGCACATCTTCTACCGCTGCATCCATATTTCTGCCTAATGCAAACGTGAGCGTAATATCACTTTCACCTTGTCTACTGCGTGAAGTTAATGTTTCCACACCATCAACACTAGAAAGTCCATCTTCGATTATTTTAGTAACATCATGTTCCATCATGCTGGCATTCGCACCAGCATAAGTTGTTTGAATAGAAATGATAGGTTGCGTGACGTTCGGAATCCAACGAATAGGCAAATTCATAAAACCAATAAGCCCGATGATCACCATGATTAAACTCATGACGATAGTAAAGGCGGGACGCTTAATACAAAAACCGGGTAGGTTCATTACGCTTTAACCTTAACTGGGGCACCATCTTTTATTTTCAATTGTCCATCTGTGATAACCACCATACCAGGTGATAATCCACTCATAATCTGCACGCTATCTAAATGACGTCTGCCTGTTGTGACTGGCACAGCAACTGCTTTGCCATCCACAACGGTATACACTTGCTCGCCATTTAACACAGGTACCAAACTGCGAGCTGGTATCATCACCATACTATTTTCTGTGCCTAATGATTGTGTCACTTCAACTAACATACCCGGTGCTAACAATTGATTATCATTGGGCACATCGGCATATAATGAAATGGATCGATTAGCTGTATTGACGGTTGACGAAATAAACGCAACTTTTCCTGTAAATATTTTACCGGGATAAGCTGCTGATTTGACATTTACCGTTTGCCCTATTTTCAATAAAGGTAAGATTTTTTCAGGAACATTATATTCAATATGCAAATGTTTAATATCGGTTAGCGTCACAACACTTTGCCCAACCGTAACATAATCTCCGACATGCACTTTTCTTTTACCCACAATACCCTCAAACGGCGCAAGCAATTTCATTTTATCAACCATCACTTTACATTCTTGCGCTTTCGCTCTTTTTTCTTTTAATTCAGATTCAGCTTGATCAATCGCTTGTTTTGAGATGACACCTTGTTTTGCCAATATTTTCATGCGGCCATAATTACTTTCGCTATAATCTAATTGCGCTGCAGCTGATTCATATTGCGCTTGATAAACAGCATCATCTAATTGAATAAGTAATGTTCCTTGAGTTACATTCGCTCCATCTTGAAATAAAATATTTTTCACATGACCCGAAAGATCAGAAGTGATTTCTACACTGCGTCCCACTAAATTGCCAATCGCTTTTGTTTCTAATGGTAAAGAAGTATTTGCTGCATGCGTTACTTCAACATAAACAGCGTCAGGAGTTTGGATATTATGATGAGAATAATATTTTTTTATTCCAAGACCACATAAAATAATAACGATAACAATAATAATTTTTTTCTTCATAGTAAAACTCTAATGTAAATCTCTAATGTAAATGATGAGAGGAGGCGTCGTGATCTTGTTCATCGAAAATTTTAGCGACATCAACTTTATCAAAAGTATATTCTTTATTACAAAAATCACATGTCACAACAATCAATTGATGCGTTGCTAATTCTTCTTCTGCTTCTTCTCGCCCTAACAATCCAATCGCTGCTGCACTTCGTTTACGTGAACAGGTACATTGAAACATCACAGGAACAGCACTAAAAATACGAATTACTTCCTCAGAAAATAAATGGCGCAATAAAGTCTGGTAATCACTATACAAAAGATCAGGAAGATGAAGATTATTTGTTTGTTTGAGGATAGATTCCCAATGCAATTTAACCATATCTTCTTCCATCACTTGTATTTTTTCTTGAGAGGGAATGATTTGTAGTAATAAACCCGCTGCTTGCCTTTCATCAACAGCCAAACAAATTTTTGTTGCCAATTGTTCTGAATCTCTAAAATATCCTTCGATCGATTCAGCCAATGAATTCCCTTGCCAGGTGACCATGCCTTGATAACGATTTTTATTGGAACCCGCATCTAACATAATCGCCAATACACCATCATATAAAGTTTGCATGAGCGCTTCGTAAGATAAATCCCCTTCCCACTTCACCAAGCCTCGCATATGAAACTCGCTATCACACTGTACTAATAGCAATTTTAGATTGCCCTGCCCTTGGAACTGCAGGGTTAAACGACCTGAAAATTTGATAATCGCACTTAACAAGCCAGCAACACACAATGCCTCACCCAATAAGCGGCGAATGGCTGGCGGGTAAGTATGTTGTTGCAAAATAGCTTGAAAAGTTTCGCGTAAGTGTATGATTTCACCACGAACGGGAAGCTGTTCAAAAATAAATCTATTTAAAGAATCAGTATTATCATTCATTCTGCGGATTATCGATGAGTTTGATGCGTTTTGAAAGCTTTTTTCACAGGAATGATTTAGTGATAATATACCTAAAACCAAAGAGGAAAACGAGTGTGAATAAGAAAGACACGATCATCATCGGCATTTCAGGCGCATCGGCTTCTGGCAAAAGTTTATTGGCAAATACTATTGTCAATGAATTAGGCTCTGAACAAGTCGTCATCATTTCAGAAGATGCTTATTATAAAGACCACAGTGATATGCCTTTTGAAGAACGCGCTAAAATTAATTATGATCATCCCGATGCGTTTGATCATCATTTACTTTATGAACATTTACTTAAACTACAACAAGGCAAAAGCGTTGAAGTTCCGATTTACAATCACTCGCTTCATATTCGTGATAAAAAAACACGGACTGTTGGTCAGCATTCAATTATCGTTTTAGAAGGTATTTTACTTTTTGTTGAACCTAGTCTCAGAGAAATTATGGATATTCGTATCTTCATGGAAACATCTTTAGATATTTGTCTTATTCGACGTTTGAAGCGTGATATTAATGAACGCGGCCGAACATTGGAAAGTGTTATTCAGCAATATGAAGAAACCGTGCGTCCGATGTATTTGCAATTTATTGATCCTTCTAAAAGAGATGCTGATTTAATCGTACCGCGAGGTGGTGAAAATCGTATTGCGATTGATATGATTAAGGCTAAAATGCGGGAGTTGTTGAAGAGCGATAAAGAATAGAATTATTTTTTTTGCGTGCTTCCCTTTGATACTTCATATTGCGCCCAATCCAGAGGGATGTTTTTTCGTTTTTTTACCGAATAAATTAACTCATCTACCTCATCAACAGTTGAGAACCACCTATCCATTTTTTTACTATAATTTTTTTCTTCTTCTCGCAAATCCTCTGGCAGCGCTTTATCTGTTAATACAGCTTTCACAACATTTAAAATATTAATTTTATAAATCCATTCATTAATTTTACCTACATCTACATAATATCTTGAAGCCTGCTCTTTTATTATTGCATCTGAATAATCTTTTAATTGTGCGTCAATTTTATCAACGAGATCTTGATGTTGTTGTCTTTTTGTTTTTGATGCAAACAAACTTGATGAAGAAAAAGTCGTTGTTGGCGTTGTCAGCGTTGTTGTAGTTGTCGGCCTTATTGGCGTTGTTGTAGTTGTCGGCCTTATTGGCGTTGTTGTCGTTGTTGTCGTTACCTGTGATTTAGCTGCCGACAATGTAAGTTTATCCTTCATTTTCGCAACCCACTTTTTAGCAAAACGTATTAAATCACGTATTGCAGGCTCAGGTGTCAAAGATTCACGCTTCGCTTTAAGCTCATTTTTTTGGAAAGCCTTGGCCATTGGCGCAACATATTTTTCTTCAACTTCAAGTCCCAACAAAACTTCTTTTAATTCATGTTCAGGATAAGGAATTAACTCCTCTGATGTCATACGATGTTTAATTGCTGGGCTAGCTTCACTTCGCCCCTCTAAGCTTGCTGCTTCATTTTGTGTACCAATGATCATAAAACCGGGTTTATTTGGCCTTTGCTTTGATTTCTTACTTTGCGGCCTTTTATGCATTAATAAATCATTTAACATTCTTTCCATCATAGGAGCACTATTAATTTCATCAACAACCACAATAGCACCCAGATCAAATGCCTCTAACAACAATTCCATTTTTTTTTCTGTTGACATGTTAATTGACATACGATAAAAAATATTTTCTTTATTTGATTTGTGCCCTACTTTGACTTCCTCATATCCATGTGCAATCAAATTTTTAATGACGATATCACTTTTGCCAACGCCAGGCTCACCTTCAATCAAAATACCGCCTAAGCCCCCATATAATTTTGATTTTTCTTTTTTTGTCGCTTTAACGTTAGTTGCAGCAAGCTCACGTCTGTATTTTCGCAATGCAAGTAAATCACTTAAATGTTCGTAAAGAGGCTGACGTGATTTTGTTAAAATAAATTTTTTAGGCAATGGTTGTAGCGCACGTTTAATTGGCGCATCAGGAAATTCATTTTCAAACTGCTTACGATACTCCTCTGGAACAAGATTTTTTGCAATTACCACATTATAATGTCTGACTGTATTGATCAGATCATCATCTGGATATTGTTCCATATGTGATAACACCATTAATGCTATCATTTCTATTTCACGCGGCGAAATAAGGACTTCATCTTCTGAATGATCACATAAAAATTGATAAAGTCTTAAGATTTCCTTTGAAATAACTAAGCTGTCTTTTTCAATCGATGTGCGAGCAAAAATCGGTTTCAACATTTTTTCATAAATAAATTCAGGCGGCATGGGATCAAATACTAAAGGATTGCCATTACCTTCAAAAAATGGTGCCAGCGTTTTTTCATCGCCATGACTGATGCGTTCACCGCCATAATTTAATGGATTAACACCAAAAAATACTTTGTGATTTGGAGTAAGCTCAATATATTCGTTATCAACGGTAATGCTAGGTGGATCACCATTTAATCCATAAAATTCACTCCATTCTTTTTCTGACAGATTTGCTTCATCAAGAAATAATATTTTTAAACTTGAATCGTTATTGTTTGCCCATTTTTTTATTTTTGATTCACCTTTATAAAGTTTTCCTTTTGTGTGTTTTTCAATTTCTTCATCAAGAAAAGTGGATTTTCCGACGCCCGTTAATCCTGTTAACATGACATACGGTGCGCGATCTAATGCCTCATCAATATCTTTTAATCGTTTATCAATAAAAGCTTGAGAAATTACTTCAGTATTATTTTCATCAAATGGCTTAAGTTTAACACCACCTGATATTTCTCTTAACCCTTCCCAAGGATTACGATCTTTAGCCCTTAATTTAGCTCTCGCTTTTGTGAATGAGATATCCGTTAAATCACCTAGTTTCGCTATTTCTTCATCAGATGCTATTTTTTTATCTTGTAATGTCTTATATTTCTCATCGTTAGTGACATGATGATAAGCAATGTTAGCAAAAGCTAAATATGCTGCATCCGTTGTGACAATACGTAAATTATTATTTTGATTTAAAAGATAAGGCGCTATAACATCGCTAATTTCTTCTGATATTTTTCCGCGTAAAATAATTTTTTCATTCTTTTTTAATGCTGTTTCCACAATACCATCTGATTCTGTATATTCGATGATTGCTTTAACTTTTCCTTCTTCAGTTATATTTTTTCTTTCTCCTGCTAATTTTTTGATTAATTCGTTAGATGATAATTCAGACACATCAATTATTTTATATTTTTCTTTCTCGGTTAATTGAGCAATAGTAACATCGACATCAGCAGTTTGAATGACAAGCTCTGGATGAGGAAGTGGTTTGGCCGCTACAATATCAATATCTAATTTATCAGGTAAAGTCACAGAGGGCGCCACATGACATTGCAAAATAATTTTATTTTTCTTGCATTCTGTCAATAATTCCGCCCATTCATCTTCATCAAGAGTGCGCGTCAAATTAACATCTAAAGTTTGATGAGGATATTTTTCGGCATACTCTTCAAGCAAACCAGGTACTGTATCTAATTCATTACTAGCAATACATTTATATTGAATAAAAAATTCATTCAATTTCGTAGGATTTAATGTCATTGCATCTGATTTTAATTCATTATCAACGATTAAATTAGTTTTAAGATACTGCCAATCATACCCTTCGCTTTGAACATATGAGACTTTTGAAAGCTGAAATTTTTCTTCATACGCCTGAATATAGGGTAATGTAAGAGCACGATTCCAAAAATGACAAAAAGAAGCATCGTCCCATAGCCCATTTTGAATTTCAATTGACTTACCCGAAGCGATAGCTTCTTCAACAGCTTTTTTTAATAATCCCTCTTCAAAAACAAATTCACTTCCTTTTACTCTCCAACGTCCAAGCAATCGTTCTTCCCAATCTTCCGCGTGAAATAAATTAATCGAAATATTATCTTCATGCGTATTTTCTCTTTGTGGAATATAAGGCAGCTGAAATAAGGCATCAGCACTAAATGGACAAGTGCTTATATTTCCTTTACCAAAACGCGAATAAAAATCTTTTCCTTGATAACAATTAGGTTTATCTGAATTAATAATCCCAATAACAGATGTTTGATTAAATTTATTTATTGGTGTTCCATCTGCTTCCGGTTCTGGTTCATCTAGTAAACTATTTAATCTGACAATATCATCAGCTTCAAAATTATCGTAATTCACAATTAAAATAGGTGGACTATCATCTGGCCATTGATGCGTAAGAAATTCATGCAAAGGACCACCTTGACCATCTTCTCCAATTGTTAATTTTCCGCGATTGCCTGTACGTTTAACAAATGGTTCTGAACAGACTAAATCGTCTGGTGAATGAATATAATAAACTGGACGAGAAGTATGATGCGCATGATTTTCAAGTGCGAGCGCCAATGATAAAACTTGGTCTGTAGAAGATAATTTTATTAATTGTTTTTTATTATCTTTTTTAACTAAATGGTTTAAATATTCAAGTGTTGAGTTAGGCAGTAAAGCCGAATCTTCCCAAGTTTTAAGTTTTTCTGAAAAATAATCAATATCATATTTTTCTTTGTCTGGATCATCATGTGTCTGAACAATAAAATCAGGTGAAGAATTAAAATCTTGAGAAACATCAAAACCTGCAGGTTTATTATTTTTATTAATATCAAGTCGAGCAGGATAGCCGCCAAGATTATATGCAATCCAAGGCGCGTCTTGATCTTCTTTTATTTCAACATAAGCATGACAATCATTTCTAATATAACGGCATTGTATATTATTATTAAGTTTATTTTCTTTCTTATGATGTTGAATAGCATCCATAAGTGCAATGGAGCGCTGACTACATCGACCCGCACCTTTACCATTATTAGCGTTATTAATGGCATCTAAATATTCCTGTGTTGTGCCTGGGCCTTTAAACGAATGAGACCCTGAACCAAAATTTTTATAATGTTGAATTAATTTGTCTAAGTGTGGATCAAGTAATTTTTTATGTTCTTTAGGAGGACTTTCTAATATAAAATCAATCTTAACATGATGCGAATCGTTATCTAAAGAACGAATATAATAAAGGTTATCACGCTCAGAATATTTGACTTCACAAGGCACTAAACTATTAATGTGATATTGAAGCATTTTGTCACGAGAGGATAAGCTTGGCAGCGCTTGCCATTGGCTATCTAAATGTAATTTCATCTTTCCATAGTAAAGATTTTCATTCTCTTTTGATTGATTCCATTCGTGAACTACATCGATATCATTTCTTTGTGGGATATTAAAATCTGTTAATTCAAGGTCCATTTCTTTATTATTTAAATTAAAGGCTTGATTAATAGAGACAGGTTCATCTTTTAAATCTAAACGATGATATACCTTTAAGCGGTAATCACTTACTTGTGGATTATGATGATGACCCCAAAATATTTGATTGAGTTTATAAGTAGGAGAGGTATTGCTCGTATCAGCATCAACACTAGCTTCTGCATTTTCTCTTTCTGGATGTGGTTTGGATCTATCAAAGGTAGTAGCTTTGCCATGAGACGTTACTTCCGGAGAATCATCATAATCATCAGAGCAATATACTTCTATTCCTTTTTCTTCTTTTAAAATAGATAAAAATTCATTTAATAAACTTTGATTTGCACCCACGATGGTACAATTTTTAAATTCAAGATATTTTAAATTTTTAGAATAGGAGACCAAATCATTCAATACTTCCATTGAAATAGTTAGATTCATTAAACATAGTCTCTCTAAAGGTGAGGGATAACTATCAAGTTGTTTTTTAAAATTTCCATATAATTTTTCGTTTAAATCTAAATTAATATTTTTTAGATTGAGTTCTTTTATATTATAATTGGAAACAAGATAAGAAATATCGTTTACAGTCGGAATCATACCAGTTGTTAAAATATTAGTACCTGATAAATCAATTGTAACTTTTTCAAAATGAAAGGGATTGCCACGAATTGATAATAAGCTTTTTTTCAATTCTTCTATAAAGTCTCCCTTTAAATACATTTTTTTCAATTTTTCATTTTTAATTAAGAACACGTACAGTTCATCTTTCAAATCATCAGATAATGTCAATTCTTCGAGGGTAGTAATATAAGTTGATGGTTGAAAATTTCCTCCCAAAGAAGCATGTTTTATTTTTGTATTAAATAAATTTAATTTTTTCAGATATTTTTTGTATTCTATCATTGTCCACATGGCATCATCTTCTATCGTACTATCAGACAAATCCAGATCCTCAATGAATTCTAATTGACTACTCATGTTTACTATAATATTGGGATAAGCAAACTCGTTTATTTTTAATTTTTTTATTTTGCTTGGCGCAGACATAATACTTTTAGCAGTAGTCTCAGACATTTTAGTTTTTGATAATGTTAACTCCTCCAACAAAGGCAATTTAAATTTATCAAATAGATCCCCCTCTATCTTGCAATCAGATAAATTTAATTTTTTTAAATTGGTTGCCCGACTTAAAATGTAATTCAATGTAGAAGCGGTTATTTTTCCAGTGATATTTAATTCTACTAAAGAAGATAAATTCAAATTTTCCATTATGATACTATTGTCAATATCACAACCACTAAATGTGAGACGTTTTATTTCTTTTAGTTTATTCAATAGCCACTTAATATTTTCACTATCGCTTCCAACGATAGTGACATTTTCAAAATTTTCTAAAGAATCTAGATCAACGCTTTGATCAGATATACTGATATTTCCATGTTTGATTAAGTCGGATATCATTTTTTTAGTTATCTTTAATGTTTTATTATACTCATGTACTACAGTAATTTCCGGCTTCAATTGCATAATTTGATTAACAAAATTAATATGGTCCTCTGAAAATTCATTAACTCTAATGAATCCTAATTTTGGCGTCATCTTATCCATGGCTGATAAAATTACCGCCTGATCACGATCATTAAGCTCTGATAAATAATGACTATCTAACACACGCAAATGAACAAACCCTTCTATTGTTTTTTCTAACCAATAATCATCTATCACTTGCACGGTATTTTTTGTTAATTTATTTTCACGAATCATTTGATTAAGCATAGTAGAATTAAGCAGCGGCCACATTTTTTTTCTGATCTCCGCATCATCGATAAGATCAATTTGTTTTAAAGGAATGACTTTGTTTTCCTGCTGCACATAAATAATGAATCCCTGCTTCAATAAATCCTCTAATACTTTTTTTACTTTCGTGATTTTTTCTTCATCCCAACTGCCGGCTGTCCAATCCGCTAGAATCAATGTTTTTTTCAGTTCTTGAGTTTTATTGCTGCGTTTTCGCCAGTAAGGCTTGTTTTGAATAAGCCGATTAATATTCAATTGACCTGTTGGCGTATAGGTATAGGCAGAGGCACTGCGCTTAAATTTGTAATATAAATCAGAGTAATACGGCATAGGTTCTCGTTTTGTTTATTAATTTTTATGTTTACTATTGTAATTATACTACTGTTTTCTTGTACTTTTTTTAAATTCGATCCAACCTCAAGGTATTTATTTTTGTATTTTGTAAGTGTTCACGGACTTAATTAGAACGTTCCCTCTCCTCCACATTTTTGTGGAGGAGAGGGTTAGGGAGAGGGGGATTAAACATTCCAAACCAACTGCGCACCAAATAAATCAACGCTCGTACGATTATGGCCATTCACAGTGACCGCCGTTACAGGCTGAGTGAGCCCAATATGCGCGGTATTAACAAACACATGGCCGTATAACATATCAAGCGCTATGCCCTTACAAATCGTATAACGTGCGCCAATTTGGAACCCGAGTTTAGAGCCATCAGGAAAATTCACATCACGAAAACGATTTTGTGTCGGTGTGGGTTCATATTTCACACTACCACGCAACATCCACGAAGGATTCAATTTATAATGCGTCCCAAAGCCCAAATCAAAGGTATTACTCATATCTTGCTGCACATAAACCGCAGGCAAAACACCCGTTGGATTTGCTATACTCGGTACGGATTGATAATTTTGCGCATAATAATTTCTGAGTACACTCCATTGATCATAAGCAATCGATCCCATTAATGCCCAGCAAGGTGTCATATCGTGATAAAAACTGAGTGTCGTTGTTGGCGGTAAAACAACACGTAATTTAAATGAATTCGATCTCACACTAGGAATCCCTGTTGCCAAAGTAAATGCGGCGGGGAAACTTAAATCACTAAATCCATTATTTAATTCCATGACCATTTTACTGCGATAATTTAACCCTATTCGTGTATTATCATTAATTCGGAAAAGCACACCCGCATGACCACCCCATCCCCAATCAGATGTCCTATAACGAGATTGTCCATTCAATGTGGTCGTTAATCGGGCCAATTGTTTACTATCGACAAGGAAGTAATGCGCATCAGGCCCTATACCAAACGACCATTGATCATTCAATTTATAGGCCACACTTGGTGCGATATCCATACTGGTTGTATTCACATAAACGAGGTCATATCGCAACACAGAGCCATTACCATAGTTTTCTGAAAATCCCCAAGCTGGCGCGACAGTCAACCCTAGGGCCCATTTACAATTGATGGGATAAGCCACGTGTAAGGCCGGTAACACATTATTAGGATGAGAGCTTGCTGACCCATTGCCAGAAAAAGAACCGAGCAGTGAAGGGGCAAATACGGTACCACTAAAGGTGGTAGGCGCGTAAACATCGATAAGTGAAAGAGCAACTTGTCGTGGGACATAAGGCAAACCAGCTGAGTTATACCAGTTGGTACTCGCATCTTCTACGACGGCAGCATCGCCCGCATCGCCTAAAACAGAAGCACTTTGAAATTCTAATTTATAACCCGCTGCATAAGCATTAACTGCCATGAGAGAAATTAAACTAATACTACTCACACCGATGATGCGTCTCAGTAAAGTCCTTTTCATATTCCTTCCTTTTAAATGATGATTGACGCAATGGACTGCTTCGCTCCACTCGCAATGACGACACATTTGAGTTGACGTCATTTATTGAGTTCTTACGATTCCACTGTTTCAACCGCTTTGTAAATATCCATGGTCTCGTGGGTTAATAATAGCTGAGTAAAGTAGTTGGCTTCAAGAGGTCTGCTAAAATAATAGCCCTGAATGTAATCACACCCTTTAGATTTCAGGAAGGCTAATTGCTCTTTTGTTTCTACGCCTTCAGCCAAGGTAGCAATACCCAATTCTTTTGCCATCGCAAGAATAGCTGAAACAATGGTAATACTATCATTATTGGAGGGAATATCGCGTATGAAAGATTGATCTATCTTGAGCTTGTTAATTGAAAAACGTTTGAGATAACTTAAACCTGAATAACCTGTTCCAAAATCATCAACAGCCAAACTCAATCCCATGCGTGAAAACGCCTTAATCACAGACAAAGTCGCTTCATCCAAAATAGCTGTTTCTGTCAATTCAAGTTCTAAAAATTTGGGATCATAATCAGTCGCTTTTAAAATATGCTGCACTGTCTCAAACAAGCCTGCTTGACGCAATTGTTTCTCAGCAATATTGACAGCGACCTTAAGCGAAGTAAAACCCATTTTTTGCCAAATACGTGTTTGCTTGCAAGCTTCTTGTAATACCCATGCGCCAATCGGCACAATAATGCCAGTCTCTTCTGCTAAAGGAATAAAATTAGCAGGTGAAATCAATCCATGAACGGGATGCAGCCATCTGAGCAATGCCTCAGACCCAACAATCTTACCTCGTTTAAGATCAACTAAAGGTTGGTAATAAACTTGTAGTTGAGCATCTTTCAAGGCCATGTGTAAATCCGTTTCTAACTCTAATTGTTTTGGGGTATGCGTATGAACTTCAGAGCGGTAAAATTCTATTTTTTCACCGCCATATTGTTTTGCTTGAAGCATAGCAGCATCAGCATTAATTAAGAGAGATTCTGCATCTTGTGTATCTCTGGGATACAAACTCACACCAACACTTGCTGTGATTTTTACGCCTTTTTGGTCCAAATAAAATGGTTCGTCTAATACAGCCAATAAACGTTTAACATGCATTTCAATTTCATTCTCTTTAACAGGAAACGCTAAAATATTAAAAGTATCTTTACGTGATATTGTCACAACATAACGCGTTTGTTCTTTTGCTTTATTCATTTGCGTGATTAATGCATTAAATCTTTTTGCAGTATGTTGAATGATAAGGTCGCCCGCATGATGCCCGAGACTATCATTAATCATTTCCATGCGATTTAAAGAAAAACAAATAAAAGCAAAACATTCGTGAGTATCTGATGATTGCTTAATCGCTTGATCAATCATTTGTGGTAATAATCGTTGATTAGGTAACCCAGTTAATAAATCATGATTGGCTTGATAACTCACTAAAGTATTTTCAAGTTTAAATTTAATTGAATCAATAAACCAACGCGTACTACGATGATTAATCCCTATCATGAAACTCATATAAATCAGCGTAAAAGCAGCCACAATATTATAAAATACACCACCTTTAATTAAACACCATGCAACAAGCGGCAATAAAATAATCGTAAGCGATGCGACACATAATTTAAATTGACCGATCGAGCCAGTCGCATATCCTGTTGTTGCCATAAATAAAGCCAGCAAAGCAATATATTGACGCGTCATGTTGTCAGGCATTAAATAAATACCAGGCACCCAAGCAAGCGCACATCCTGCCATTAACAAAGAATAAGCTGACTCCCATCTTGATAAGGAAAAAGCACTTTTATAATAATTATAGGAAAAATATAACGCAGACAAAGTGAGCATCATGAAATCAAATGCAACAATCCAGGCAATTAATTCACGAAGAGGCGTGTAACCATAGTAATTAAAAAACAGCGCAACACTCACGACTAATCCCGTGATCGTGCCTGGCAAACAACCCTGAAACAAATGATCGAGCAAGTCTGCTTTGACTTGCACGTCAATTTGATCACGTTCTTCCGCTGTGATCTGCTTTTGTTCTGCGTTTAATTCCATAAGGTTATGTTATTTCTCCGTCGTATACTTCTCCAATGTTTTATAACAATGAGACAAATTATTTAAACTAACACCAGGACGTATCGTTGCCACATAAGAAACAGCCGATCCTGCTAATCCTGAAAAAGGTTTACGTCCATTTTCAAGCGCAAAATCATCATACTTAATTTTATTCAATACTTGCAATGTATTAAATTGTTTTGCGACCTTCTCACTAATATCATTAGTAAATTCGGTATAAGCATAATCAAATCCTTTATGCGCAGCTTGTTCAATACAAGACATATCAACAATAGTTGATAAACCTTTCCCGCGATAGGCCGAATCGACTAATGCAATCCAAATATGTAATATTTTTCCTCTAACGAATTTCCTACCTTCTGTAAATGGTTTTGATAATTCCTCTATCAATGAAAAAATAGGATAGAGTTTAGGATAATGTGCTGCATGCGGAATAAAGGGATCTGCCATATCTTCCGCAATCGCACAAGCAATGACACGATGATTATGGTCCAAAATAACTTTGCTCAAGCCTTCTTTTACTGCTTTTGACACAACTTCTTTAGCAAAGGGTTCATAATCATGATATCGAATATTAAGATGTTTCGTGATAGGTTCACTATCACAGAAATTTTTAACAAAAAGATCGGTCACTTCTTTTGCATACTGTTCCTGCAAGGTTTCAATCGTGTAATCTGTATTTGCTTTTAAACTTCCCATGTTAATCTCCTTTTCAATTTTTAAATCACTAATAAATTGATTGATAAGCTTACGAGTTACATTAGACAAGACACAGATTGTTGCTTTATCTCCAGTTAACATCAGTTGATACTTTCTTGCCAAAGCTCGCGATGGCCGAGGAAAACTCACATTGAATTGATGTTTATGTGACACCTCTTCATCGCCAAATAATTCTTTTAATCTTTCCGTCAAATAATCAGCGTTATCTATATTTTCTTTTACTAACTTTATTATTCTATCATTATTTTTATCTATACCTAAATAACAGAGCGCATTATAAAACATGAGTACATTCAAACCTGAGCGTGAACCAGTGATGGTCACGTCAACAATATTACCGACATACTCAATATTACGTTCACTTTTTTCAAATGCTTTATCAAAGAATTGTCGTCTCGCCAGTATGATGCCGCAAGGTTGAGATAATCCAGGATATTTATGCGCAGAGACGGCCATCGTATTCACACCAATTGCGTCAAAATAATTTTTAACATCGCCAAATGGTTTGATGATAGGTAAAACAAAACCTGTTAACGCACCATCCATGTGAATACTGTAAATAAGTTTAGTTGGTGTGCTTGTCAAAACCTGGTGGATAGCCGGCACATTATCAATTGCACCCGATACTGTCGTTCCAATATTTGCAATGACCATCACGGGACTATGCGGATGTGCGCCTAAATGAAAAATGAGTTCTTTTTTAAATTCATCTAAATTTATAGAACCATCATCATTAGGCGCAACAGGACGAATATTTAATCGTAATATTTCAGCAATTTTTGGAATAGAATAATGTGTCGGCCCTCTTGAATAAAATAAAGTCGGTGTTAATACTTGCTGAATCATATTTTTTTTCTCATCGATATTATTCTTAATATCGATAATTTTTTGTAATTGTGATAATCGTAATTCAACGTTTGATATCGGTATTCTTGCAAGTTCAGCCATGAGTTCTTGTTCTTGTTTGACTTCTAACTTCATCGCATTATCTATTGCAATAAGTTTATCTATTCCCATATTAATCAAATAACGTTTTGTCCACCAAAGACTCGCGAAATTTCCTTCTGTTCCGCCTGTTGTAACATATCCACGCACATCCCCTTTTTCTAATCCATAGTATCGTTCTAAAATCGAAATAACTTCTCTTTCATGTCTTTTAACTTCTAGCAAAGAAGTTTCAGAATCAACAAAAGGATCGCCGACATTATTCAATAAAACATTTGCAAGTGAACCGCGTTGAATACCTAACACACGATTATCAACAATGCCTAAGTAAGTGAGTAATGAAACGGGATAACCTAGTTTATGTCTCGCTAATTGGTCAACGTAACGCCACAGTGATTTGTAATCACCCGGTTGATAATCTTGATAATAAAGTGAGCGGTTATCTAACATACGTTTTTTCCACATAGATACCCCACCCGCATGGGTAAACCCAGAAGCTGGTTGTGTTGGGCTGGTTGTGTTGGGCTTCGACCTGCTTTCGCAGGTCGAAGCCCAACCTACAATCGCAGGTCTCAGCCTAACCTACAATCCGAGTGTAGGTTGGGCTGAGACCTGCGAAAGCAGGTCGAAGCCCAACAACTACGAAACCCAATCTACAATCCTCTCTCTTCACTATAATATTGTTAGGCTAAAGGGCGCAAGGTTTGAACACATATTAACGAGCTATCTATTTGATAAATATAAATTTTATGATCCGGTTCTTGCATTTGGTTTTTTAAAGCATCAAAATGAAATTATCCTGCAAAGCTTTTAAGCAGAGTGTTTTCTTTTCAACCAGGAGGGAGTATGAAGTTAAGAAATAAAACACTCATTGTCATCAGCAGCATATTCATTTTATGCCTAGCAGTGGGATACTTTACTTCCTCTTCTGTGAGTAATTACATCATTTTATGCGCGTTTCCTGTCATCACAGGACTACTCATCTACGGATTAGTCGTAAGACGTATTGAACAATTAAATGAAAACATGCTTAAATTTCAAATGGAAGAGATGAAACCTCAGCCTGATGAAATACAATCCATTACCTCTTATCTCGACTTATTAGAAAAAGATTTGCAAACTCATCGCGACAATTTCTCAAAAAAAGTTCATGAACAAACAAGAGAATTAGAAGAACAAAATACTTTACTTCAACAAGCGATTCATGAACATGAATTGGCAGAAAGAAAATTAATTAGAGATCGAGAATGTTTGACACGTATTGCACGATATGATGATTTAACGACACTGCCAAATCGCGTTTTCTTTAATGAAGTTTTAAATAAATCGATTAGTCATGCAAAACGTCATCAAAAAATATTGTCTGTTCTATTAATCGACCTTGATAAATTTGTCGAAATCCATGAAAAAATCGGCGAAGCACAATCTAATCATATTTTAAAAGAAATTGGACGACGATTTACAAACGTTTTACGTTCTGAAGATATTTTAGCGAAATTAGATGGTGAAGAATTTATTGTTTTATTAAATGATATTAAGCAATCTAAATTTGCAAGTGCTGTCGCAGAAAAATTACTTCAAGTATGCGCTTATCCTATGAAAATTGATGAACAAGAATTTTCTATTACCGCGAGTATTGGTATTGGTATCTATCCTGGTGATGGCGAATCATTAGAAGAAATACTTCAAAATGTTGATGACGCTTTATTTAAAGCGAAACATCAAGGCGGCAATATGTATCAATTTTTCCGGTATGAATTAGACGTAGAAGCGCGCGAATATATTCAAATTGAATCAGCTTTAAAAAATGCGATGCAAAATAATGAACTCGCACTTTTTTATCAACCTAAATTACATATTCGTAAAGGTAAAATTGTTGGACTTGAAACGTTAATGCGTTGGGAGCATCCTACACTTGGCATCATTAGTCCCTCTAAATTTATTCCTTTAGCTGAAGAATGCGGCTTGATTATGCAATTGGGAGAATGGGCTCTGCGAAAAGCTTGCCGCACGAATAAATATTGGCAAGATGAAGGTTATGAACATGTGACCGTTTCTGTGAACTTATCACCAAAACAATTTTATCATCCCGACATGGCTAAGACGATTGCTAATGTGTTAAAGAGCACAGGATTAAGTCCTAATTACCTTGAGTTGGAAATTACAGAAAATACGGTGATGGGTAATGTGGAAATGGCTGAAAAAATATTACGAGAAATTAAAGCCATTGGCGTTAACATTTCAATTGATCATTTTGGTTCTGGCTATACTTCGATTAGTTATCTTAAACTATTTCCGATTAATGCCATTAAAGTCGACCAAAATTTTATTAAAGGAATTACAACTAATCCCAATGATTCTGCGATTACCAATGCGATCATTGCATTAGCGCATACGTTAGGCTTGGAAGTTGTCGCAGAGGGTGTGGAAACAGCTGAACAAGTTCAACAATTGTCGAATTTTCAATGCGACATGATTCAAGGATATTTTTTGAGTCACCCTGTTTCTGCACATAAGATTATTCTGCAGTTACGTAAGTTGAGTGAGGTGGCGTTGTTGTAATGTGAATATTCATGCGCTTGTCATCCTGAGGCCTGCGAAAGCAGGTCGAAGGATCACTAAAATGCGTTGATGACATTTGTTAGTGATCCTTCGACCTGCTTTCGCAGGCCTCAGGATGACAACCGTGTGAACGCGTTATAATTTGAACTCATTTAAACTCAGGAGAACGATACAGCTCTGAGTTTTCGTAATCAGATTTAAAACAAGAACCAAAATTGCTATTAAATAATGTCATAAACATCACGGAAGGATAAACATCAGGTATTTTTTTTGATAAGTCTTTTGATAATAAATAATTTCGTAAATAAGTACAATCATGTAAATAGGTTGGAATAGACGAAGATTTTATAATTTCTAAAGCTATATTGTCATTTATTTCTATATCCTGCATAGCAGCATCAAACCCTGCGACATGAATTAAACTGAGAGGATGACCTGTTTTATCTGACATAGGAATAAGATAGTTCGAAATAGGGGTATAAGTGTTATTATTTGATAAATATAATAATGCTTTTATTAAACGAAATTTAACTCCCTCTTCTGCACATGAATAAGTCATCAAAGCTGAAAACAATTTTAACCACATGAATTTTTCATCTTCTTTTCTCCCCAAATTAAAATAAGAAAAAATAAAAATAGAAAGAAAATTATTAAACACTGTCTTTTGGTCTAATTTTAAATCTTCAGCCGATCGCATTAAACATAAAATCAAATGTTTCATTACTCGTTTAAGAGAATGATCAAGATCAAATAATGACTCCAACTTAAATTGATAATAATATTTCATCATTAAAGTAATACATTGTGCAAATGAAAAATCACCTCTTTCACAAGCCAGCGTTTTAAAATTATCTAAATTTGGAAAAACATGCTGGTCGATAATCTTTCTTTCTTGATGAGGCAACAGACATGTCATGAAAGCTTTTGTTAATCCGTGAAGATACATTTCAAAAGCATGATGCTCACGAAACAAACCATGTGCTTTGACTAAAGGTGAAAACAAAGGAAGAAAATGCACTCCTGCTTGCTGCATCTTTATTACATTATTATCTTCAATGAGTGTAAAGCCTGGCTGCAATTTATTTGAGCCATGGGGGGAAAGAATGTGAAGAAAGTATTCATAAACAGATGCTGCAGGGATATAGAGATGATGAAATTTATGATGTAAGTTTGGCTCTCTAGCTGCATTGAATAGCTCGAACCATTCAGGATTAACCAAAGGATTATGCTGCGCTATTTCATTTAAAAAGTCAGGGAAAGCAATAAATAATATCGATTGCTCACTTAATGGTAAACTAAAAATAAATTCTGCTGCTTTCTTTTCATCAAAAGCAATACCAAACTTTTGTAATGAAATTTTTAATTTGCTGAGATAATCTTTTCCAATCGCTGACAACGCACCCTCTTCATTAAAAGATACTCTTCTAACAGGCGTCATTATTTTTTTATCAAAAGGTATCACGGGTAATTCTGGCTCATATTGCCTTAAAGCCATAATACGCTGAAAAATTGTCACGCCTATTTTTAAATTAAGATCAGGATCATCGTGTAGTTTTTTTGCTCGTATCAAAAATAATAAATAAGCATCAACATTGTCGTCTTTAAAAATATCATCATCGAGATCATGTTGAATGGCATGTAATAATTGATTTGCTTTAGTGATATTGACTGATTCAATTGATTGCTCTATTCTCTTTTTAACTTCAGATGTAACAAAATCAAAGAGATGTTGATATAAAAGATCATGATAGGATTTTCGGCCGTGCATATAATATACCACTCCGGTAGGTTAAAATTGTTTCAATATTAAAAAATTAGGCTTATTTTATCAGTTTTTTAAAAAAATGAAATATTGAAGAATGCACTCAAACCCGTCGTCCCGCGGCTTGTCCGCGGGATCCAGAAAATAATAAACAAAAGTTGCGTACTTTTCTCTAGATCCCGCGGACAAGCCGCGGGACGACAGGTTTGAATATAACGTCAAGCCGCATTATCAACAGCCCTTAACTAATAATTTGAGAAAATTTTTCTCATCCAACACCGCAACCCCCAACCCCCTTGCCTTATCCAATTTCGAGCCAGGATCACTACCCGCGACCACATAACTGGTTTTACTGGAAACACTGCCCGCCACTTTCGCGCCTAATTTTTCTAATTTTTCTTTTGCTTCTTCACGTGACATTTCATTTAATGTTCCTGTTAAAACAAATGTTTTTCCTTTCAGCGGTAATTGGTAACCAACCTTAATCTCAGGCCAATGTATGCCCGCTTTCAACAACTTTTTTATCATTTCTCGATTATGAGACTCATGAAAAAAATGCACGATATGCGCCGCGACCACTGGCCCCACATCTTCAACTTGTTGCAATGTTTCTTCTGATGCCTGTTGCAATGCTTCCAACGTTTTAAAATGCATCGCTAATTGCTTTGCTGTTGCTTCACCCACTTCACGAATACCTAAGGCATATAAAAATCGCGGTAAAGTTGTCGTCTTACTTTTTTCTATTTCATCAAATAGATTTTGCGCTGATTTATCTCCCATGCGTTCGAGATTAGCGGCTTCTTCATGCGTTAAACTATAAATATCTGCCATCGAAGAAATCAATTTCGCATCAACTAATTGTTCTACTAATTTTTCACCCAACCCTTCAATATTCATGGCTCGACGCGAAGCAAAATGACGAATCGCTTCTTTACGTTGCGCAGAGCAAACTAAGTGGCCAGTACATCGCGCGACAGCCTCGCCTTCAATCTGTTCAATCGCTGAATGACAAACGGGACAATGCGTTGGCAATTTAATTTTTTTGATATCTGAAGAACGTTTTGTTGTGATCACACTTACCACTTCAGGAATCACATCACCCGCACGACGCACAACAACATGATCACCGATATGAATATCTTTGCGATGGATTTCATCCATATTATGTAATGTGGCATTACTAACAGTAACACCGTGCACATGCACGGGTTTTAATCGTGCTACCGGTGTCAATGCACCCGTTCGCCCTACTTGAAATTCAACTTCTTGAATAATCGTTTCTGCTTCTTCTGCCGGAAATTTATGTGCAATGGCCCATCGCGGCGCGCGAGAAACAAATCCCAATCGTTCTTGTTCTGACAATGCATTCACTTTATAAACTACACCATCAATTTCATAAGGCAAACTATCGCGTTTAGCCGCCATTTTTTGATAATAAAGCAAACACCCTTTTTCATCTTCAACGACAGCCGTAAAAGGATTTACACGCAATCCCCATCGCTCTAAACAGCTTAATACTTCACTATGTTTAGCAGGTAACTTCATCCCTTCCACAAGACCAATGCCGTAACAAAAAATAGCGAGCGGACGTGAAGCCGTGATTTTTGAATCTAATTGACGAACACTTCCTGCTGCTGCATTTCGCGGATTAGCAAAAATTTTTTCATTTTTTGCTTGAGCATCGTCATTCAATTGATTAAAACTTTTTTTCGACATAAACACTTCACCACGCACTTCTAACACATCAGGCACATCTTCACCTTTCAATTGCCATGGAACAGTACGTATGGTTTTAATATTATCTGTTACCTCCTCACCTATCATGCCATCACCGCGCGTTGCAGCTTGCACTAATTGACCTTTTTCATATCGCAAATTAATGGCAAGTCCATCCAATTTTGGTTCACAACAATATTCTATAGGATGTGTTGTATGTAATTTATCTCGAATGCGTTGATCAAATGCCATCACATCATGCTCAGTAAATGCATTATCTAGCGATAACATAGGAACAGTGTGCTCAACAGAATGAAATGATTTAAGCGGCGCCGCACCCACACGTTGTGTGGGAGAATCTGGTAAAATAAATTCAGGATGCGTTGTTTCTAATTTTTTTAATTGCTGGAATAAACGATCATATTCAGCATCAGAAATAAGCGGATCGTCCAAGACATGATATCGATAATTATGTTCATTAATTTCTTGACGAAGTTTGTTGATTTGTTCCTTTATGCTTCCACTCAAGAAGTTGTCTCCACCATATTAATGGCTTTTTCAATATCTACGCTAACAAGACGCGATACGCCTGGTTCATTCATTGTAACACCGATTAAATGCTCAGCCATTTCAATCGTAATTTTATTATGACTAATAAAAATAAATTGCGTTCTGTTTGACATGGCCTTAACTAAGTTCGTAAAGCGCGCGACATTCGCATCATCTAATGCCGCATCAACTTCATCTAATAAACAAAACGGTGCGGGATTTAAATAAAAAATAGAGAAAATCAATGCGATGGCCGTCAATGATTTTTCACCGCCTGACAATAAATAAATTGAACTATTACGTTTTCCTGGCGGGCACGCCATCATAGTCACACCAGCTGATAATAAATCATCACTGGTTAACTCAAGATATGCTTTACCGCCGCCAAATACTTTTGGAAATAATTCTTGTAATTTGATATTCACTTCATCAAACGTTTCTTTAAATCGTGCTCGTGTTTCTCTATCAATTTTAGCGATAGCTTCTTCTAACGTCGCCAATCCTCCATTTAAATCTTCTACTTGTCTATCCAAATATTGTTTACGTTCAAGACAGGCTGCATATTCATCAATTGCAATTAAATTAATGGGGCCTAAACGATTGATGCGTTGCACCACTTGTTCTAATTTAGTTTGCCATTCTTCCACGGTGATATTTTGCGGTAATTCAATCAATATATCTTGTAAAGTAAATTCTGTGACTTTAATTTGTTCCAACAAAGTTTCAGATTTCGTTTTTCTCGCCTGCAATCCCACACGCAATGATTCCAACATAGAGCGAATTTTATTAAGGACTTTTTCTAATTGCTGACGTTTGTCTTCTAAGTTTCTTAAATCTTGATCTAAAGATTCCATCGAAACCCTTGCCGTATTTAACTCAGCTTCAACACTGACATGCTTGTCCAATGCTTTCGATAATGATTTTTTTAATAATTCCATCGGCGGCATGGAACTCAATTCACTTTGCAATGTAATTTTTCGCTCATTTAAACTACTCAATTGTGCTTGCAAACGAGAAGCACTTTGCTGTAATGATGCTCTTTGTGATTTCGCTGTTTGTAAACGAATTTCTAATTCATGCATTGCATTTGTTTTTGTTTGCATCTCATCACGCATTTGCTGCAATTGTTGACGCGCGCTATCACGCTCTTGAATCAATTGTTCTCTGATATTCACTTGTTCTTCTAATTCAGCCAAGGCTTGTTGCCATGCTTCACGCGCTTCTGTGATCTCATGTTTTGCTTGCTTCATTTGTTCTGTGCAATCTTCTTGGTCTCGCATAAATCGTTCTGCTTGACCTTTTAATTCTTCCAATCTTTCTTGTTTCATTTTTCGTTCTGCAGTGAGATGCAGCGTCTGCGCCTGATACTGCGCATAAGATTGTTGCAATTGATCTCGTTTTTCTTCGTGAATTTCAATCTGCTCTCTTCTATGCACAATATTTTTTTCTAATTCTGTTTGTGTTTTTTGTAATTGTTTTATGCGAGAAGCTAATTGTTTTAATTCTTGCTCACGTTGCAAAACACCAGCGGCAGGATCTTCTTGACGAAATATCTTAAGCCATGATCGATTCAACCACACGCCATCTTGCGTCACCACCGATTCATGTTCATCCAATCGTTCGCATAATTTCAATGCATCTGTCATCGACTCTGCCGCATAAACACCAGCCAATAAGCTATCGATCGGCCATGATGATTTGACTTTGTCTTTTAATAATGGGCCTTTTTGATGATCACCTGATGATGGTTTTGTTCGTGACTGCGAAAGGACACATAAATTACCTGATTTAAACGTATCAATTTGTGAAGCCACTTGTGATAATTCATCCACACAAATCGCTTGCAAACAATATCCTAATGTTTTTTCGACAGCTAATTCCCAACCCGCTTCGACCTCTATGCTTTGCGCCAAACGAGGTTGCGTTGCTAGATTTTGTTTTTCTATCCATGGTGTCGCAGGATTATTATGTTGGCCCAACGCTGTTTGTTGTAATGCTTCTAAAGAAGCTTGTTGACCGCGTAATTTTTGTAAATCATTGCGTACATTATCTAGATGACTCGTTGCATCTTGTTGCGCCGTTACAAAAGCATGAATCTGATTTCGTATTTCATTTAATTCTTTTTGTTGAAATTCAAGTTTATCAGCTGCTTCATAAGATTGTTTATTGAGCGCTTCAATTTCATTATTCATTTGATTGACATTGAAACGTCCTCTTTCTTGTTGTAATTCTTCTTGACGCGCTTCAAGCATCACTAATTTTTTCTCAATATGTTCTATACGTGTTTTTTCAACTTGTGCGATTTGCGAAGATTTTGCTGAAGCTTGATTAAAATCATCCCATTTCGTTTGCCAAGATTGTGCCGTTGCATCTGCAGAAGTTAATTCTGTTTGCAATACATCAGCTTCATGACGAATTGTTTTTAATTGCGGCTCAACTTCTAGCATATCTCGTTCTAATTCTTGCGCTTCATCCTCACCTTCTTCCATTTGTGTTTTAATAATTTTCCAATCATTTTCTGTTTGTTCCAAATCACTTTGCCATTGTTGTTCACGTTCTTGATGATGCAAAATATCTTGTTCGATACGTGTAATTTCATTACCAATCGCATAATAACGACGTTGCACTTCTTGATAAGCATCTTGCGCTGCACGTTGTTCATGACGTAATTGTTCGATCTCTCTATCAGTCGTCGTAATTTCACTATTACGCGCTTCAAGCGCTGTTTCTTCATGTTGAATTTTTAAAGTGTCATCAACCATTAATACATCTAATTGACGCCATTGAATGGCATATAATTCAGCTTGTAAAACACGTTCTTGTTGTTTAAGCGTTTTGAATTTTTCTGCGACATTAGCTTGATGTTTAAGATTGCTTAATTGTTTTTCTAATTCAGCACATAAATCATTGACCCTAGCAATATTTTCTTTAGCATGCTGAATACGCAATGAGGTTTCATGCCGGCGTTCTTTATATTTAGAAATACCAGCTGCTTCTTCCAAATAATTACGTAATTCTTCTGGCTTGGCTTCAATGATTTTACTGATCATATTTTGGCCAATAATAGAATAACTTCTTGGACCTAAACCTGTCCCCAAAAAGAGATCAACCACATCACGCTTGCGGCAACGCGCGCCATTCAGAAAATAAGTGGAATCCGATTCACGACTAATCATGCGTTTAATGGCGATTTCTGCATAAGAGGCATATTCGCCGCCAATCTTGCCTTCTGTATTATCAAAAATGAGTTCAACCGAGGCTTGACCTACTGGTTTACGTGCATTGGAGCCATTAAAAATGACGTCAATCAAGGCTTCACCACGTAAATATTTGGGCGAACTCTCCCCCATCACCCAGGTAATCGCATCAATGATGTTTGATTTACCACAACCATTAGGACCGACAATGGCCACCCTATTACTGGGAAGTATGATGGCTGTAGGATCAACGAACGATTTAAACCCTGCTAGTTTGATTTTTGATAGCTGCATGTCCTATCCCTAACCTATCTGGAAAAACCCATTATGCCAGTACCTGTAGGGTAGATTCCATACTATAATGGAATGAAGGGCCGTCATTGCGAGGAACCAGTGATATACCTAACTCACTTTCCACATGAATTTTATGTCTGGATTATATTTATTCTAGGGCTTGTTTTAGCCGTCTTATTCTTAATTGCAATACGCATGATGCTGCTATCACGTCAACGTGCACGATCTCTTAGCCAAGCCAATCTTGATTTAAAAAAAGAAATCACCGAGCGCGAGAATGCTGAAGAAACAAAACAAAAACTGGAAATCGCACTCTTACAAGGGCAAAAATTACAAGCGATTGGAACATTGGCTAGCGGTATTGCTCACGATTTTAATAATATTTTATATGCAATTATTGGTTATACCGAAATCGCCAGAGAAGATGTCACAAAAGATAGTTTAACGTATAAAAATCTTGGGAAAGTATTAGATGGATGTCATCGAGGTCAAGAACTTATCTCGCGCATTTTAGCTTTCAGCCGAAGACAACATCAGCAATTTGATATCATCAATTTAAAATCAACCATTGAAGCAGCACTTGCTTTATTGCGCCCTACTATTCCGGCAAGTGTAATCATTCATTTTCACGCAAATGAAAAAATAATTATCCTTGGTAATCAAACACAGTTGCATCAAGTCTTAGTGAATCTTATTAATAATGCGGTTGATGCCATGGATGGCGAAGGAACCATGGATATTTCAATTGAACATGCATCAGAGCATGATCCTCTCTTAAAACAATTACCGGCAAAAATTGCCCCCTCTTATTGTAAAATTGTCATGAAAGATACGGGGCACGGCATGGATCAATCGATGATGGAACGTATATTTGAACCGTTTTTTACAACAAAAGAAGTGGGAAAAGGAACTGGATTGGGACTTTCGATTGTACATTCTATTGTGAAAGAACACGGCGGTGATATTACGGTGAATAGTCAATTAGGACACGGTGCGACTTTTACGATAATATTACCTGAATATAAAGAAGATTAACGTGATTCTCAACTTTATTAATGGGGCGGAGCGAAAGGGAGGGCTCCCACCGCGCGCAGCTTGCGAGCACGGTGGGATACCCGAAGCGACGGGGCCCCATTAGAATAAAGTTGAAATCACATAAGACTAAGGAGAAAATGATGGCGACGATCTTATTAGTGGAAGATGATGATCTTGTCAGAGACATGTTGACACAAGTATTAGAGCGTTCATCACATCATGTTGTTTGCGCTGCTAATGGTGAAGAAGCGACAGAAGCCTTAAAAAATAATAAACCCGATATCATGGTCACTGATATTATTATGCCTAAAAAAAGCGGCATTACCTTAATTTCAGAAGTGAAAAATCGTCATCCGCAAATGGAAATTATTGCGATTTCTGGCGGCGGTAGATTAGACCCTACCGGTTATCTTGATCTTTCTGAAACCTTAGGCGCTTCAGTTTCTTTTGAAAAACCGATTGATAATACGGCATTACTGATGGCAATTGATTTGTTGTTGCATGGGAAGAAAGAGAAAGTATGAAAGTTCCGTCGTTGCAAGAAACCCTCCTCTCCCCAACCCTCTCCTCCCACAAAAAACGTGGGAAGAGAGGGAGCATTCTAATTAAAGGTTTTTATCCCTCTCCTCCATGTTTTTTATGGAGGAGAGGGTGAGGGAGAGGAGGTTTAAAGTCTTTTTCACTGCGCCTGACTCAACACCTCATCATACATATGCTGAACAATAGCCTCGCCAAATCCTGATGAACTCACTTCTTTAGCATCATTCATTAATCGCGCGAAATCATACGTCACCGTTTTAGCAGAGATAGCACCTTCCATCCCTTGAATAATTAAATCAGCTGCTTCATTCCATCCTAAATAACGAAGCATCATTTCAGCTGACAAAATAAGCGATCCCGGATTTACTTTATTTTGACCTGCATATTTAGGCGCGGTGCCATGCGTTGCTTCAAACATCGCAACACTATCACTCATATTTGCGCCTGGCGCGATCCCAATTCCACCAACTTGCGCAGCTAACGCATCGGAAACATAATCACCATTTAAATTTAATGTTGCAATCACACTATAATCTTTTGGCCGCAATAAAATTTGTTGTAAAAAAGCATCTGCAATCACATCTTTGATGATAATATCTTTTCCAGTTTGCGGATTTTTCATCACATGCCAAGGGCCGCCATCTAATGGTTTTGCACCAAATTCTTTACGTGCTACTTCATATCCCCAATCACGAAAAGCACCCTCAGTGAATTTCATGATGTTGCCTTTATGAACCAAAGTAACAGAATCTTTTTGATGAGCGATCGCATATTGAATAGCTTTACGAACTAAACGCGATGTCCCTTCTTGCGAAACAGGCTTAACACCAATACCGCAATGATCAGGAAAACGAATTTTTTTTACATTCATTTCATTTTGTAAAAATTGAATGACTTTTTTTGCGCCATCACTATCTGCCGGCCATTCAATCCCTGCATAAATATCTTCTGAATTTTCACGAAAAATAATCATGTTAGTCTGCCAAGGTTCTTTCAGTGGACTTGGCACACCAGAAAAATATCGTATTGGACGAAGACAAACATACAAATCTAATTCTTGTCGCAATGTCACATTTAACGAACGAATACCACCACCGACAGGTGTCGTTAAAGGCCCTTTTATTGAGACAACAAATTCTCGTACGGCTTGAATAGTTTCAGGTGGCAGCCACGTATTTTCACCATATAAATGCACTGCTTTTTCACCTGCATAAATTTCCATCCAATGAATACGACGTTTTTTGCCATATGCTTTTTCAACAGCTGCATCAACGACTTGCTTCATGACAGGCGTGATATCAATGCCTATTCCATCACCTTCGATAAAAGGAATAATGGGTTGGTCTGGTACATTCAGGGTAAAATCGTGATTGACGGTAATTTTTTTGCCTTCTGCGGGCGGCGTGATATGTTGGTAAGCCATGTTAAAATCCTTCTTGAATATTGAGTTCGTAGATGGTAACAAGGGGAACTTGATATGACAAATAAATCATCCTACATCATAGTTGGCATGTCCGGAGGCGTTGACTCCTCTGTTGCTGCTTATTTACTCAAAGAAGCTGGCCATCATGTTGAAGGTGTTTTCATGAAAAATTGGGAAGGTGATGATACAGATACTTATTGCGCTGCAGCTTCAGACATCGCTGATGCACAAGCTGTCTGTGATTTGCTCGGCATCAATTTGCACACCGTTAATTTTGCTGACCAATATTGGGAACGCGTTTTCACCCATTTCCTTGAAACGTATCGAAATGGTTATACGCCCAATCCTGATATTTTATGTAATAAAGAAATTAAATTTCGCGCGTTTTTAGATTATGCAAAAAATCGCGGTGCTGATTTTATTGCAACAGGACATTACGCACGCACTCAACGTCAGAATGACAATATACATTTATTAAAAAGTATTGATCAGCAAAAAGATCAAAGTTATTTTTTAAGTGCTTTAACACAAGCACAATTAGAACATAGTCTTTTTCCTGTCGGCGAATTATCAAAACAAACTGTTCGCGCCACTGCAAAAAAAATTGGTTTAAAAAATCATGCAAAAAAAGATAGTACAGGTATTTGTTTTATCGGCGAACGCAAATTCAAAATTTTTTTAAATGATTATTTACCAGCAAAGTCCGGTGATATTGAAACCGTGGATGGTGAAAAAATCGGTCGCCATGATGGTGTCATGTTTTACACGATTGGACAACGTCAAGGATTATCACTGGGTGGTCAAAAAGGAAAAGCTGAAGCACCCTGGTACGTTGTAAAAAAAGAAATGGCACGAAATGTTTTAGTTGTAGCACAAGGAAATGATCATCCTGCTTTATATACGCATCATCTCATTGTAAAATCTATCCATTGGATACATCAAACACCTTGTTTTCCACTACACACAAAAGCAAAAACACGGTATCGTCAACCTGATCAAGCTTGCGAAATTTCTCTTCGAACAGACGGATTATATGAAGTAGTATTTACTGAAGCACAACGCGCCATTACACCAGGACAATCTATCGTTTTTTATGAAGGTGACATTTGTTTAGGTGGTGGAGTTATAATAAATTAATTAGGAGTTAACATGGACACAACAATTTTAATGGCCTTATCCCCACTGGACGGTCGTTATCATGAAAAAGTTGATGCACTACGCAATATTTTTAGTGAATATGGCTTAATAAAATTTCGTTTGATCGTCGAAATTCGCTGGCTTGAAACACTTGCAGATAGTGCAAAATTACCTGATATTTCACATTTAACGCCTGATGCAAAAAAATTATTGAATGACATCATCGAACATTTTTCCCCTCAAGAAGCTTTACGCGTTAAACAAATTGAATCTGAAATTAATCACGATGTCAAAGCAGTTGAATATTATTTAAAAGAACGTATCCGTGATAATCCTTCTTTATCAAACGTCAGTGAATTGATTCATTTTGGTTGTACCTCTGAAGATATTAATAATCTCGCTTATGGATTAATGTTAAAGACAGCGCGTGATGAATGCATTTTGCCTGCGTTAAATAACATGATTTCATTACTCAAAAAAATAGCGCACGATCATGCTAAACTTTCTATGTTAGCGCGTACACATGGTCAACCCGCCACACCAACAACACTTGGCAAAGAAATGGCAAATGTGATTGCGCGATTACAAAGACAAATAAAACAATTAAATGATGTCGCGATGCTAGGCAAATTAAATGGCGCTTCAGGTAATTACAATGCTTTGATGATTTCTTATCCTGAAATTGACTGGCAAAAAATAAGTAACAATTTCATTCATCAACTTGGATTAACATGGAACCCTTATACCACACAAATTGAGCCCCATGATTCTCTCGCTGAATTTTTTGCCGTGATGATTCGATTAAATACTATCTTGATTAATTTTTGTCGTGATACCTGGGGCTATATTTCAATTAATTATTTCACACAAAAATCACTTGCGAATGAAGTTGGCTCTTCAACGATGCCGCATAAAATTAATCCGATTGATTTTGAAAATGGCGAAGGAAATCTTGGTATAGCCAATGCATTATTCGAACACATGTCAACAAAATTACCTATTTCACGCTGGCAACGCGATCTTTCTGATTCAACTGTTTTACGTAATATCGGTGTTGCAATAGGACATACAATACTTGCTTATCAATCCATTTCTAAAGGAATTAGTAAATTAGAAGCAAACAAAAATGTAATTGAAGCTGATCTTAATGCGCATTGGGAAGTCTTAGCAGAAGCGATTCAAACTGTAATGCGTCGTTACAAACTAGAACAACCTTATGAAAAATTAAAAGCATTAACACGCGGTAAACGCATTGATCAAGCCATGTTACAGGAGTTTATAAAAGAGTTGTCGTTACCTGAAAAAATTAAACAAGAATTGCTTCATTTAACGCCTGCGGATTATGTGGGATATGCGGGGGAGTTGGCGAAAAAAATTTAATAAGAAAGCCATAGATTAAAATATGCTGGAGTAAGTTCTATCTCTGTTCCCTCCCCTCCAGAGATTAAAATATGCTGGAGTAAGTTCTATCTCTGTTCCCTCCCCTCCAGCGTTTTTTGCTGGAGGGGAGGGTTAGGGAGGGGAGGATGTTTTTTTAAACCCTCCTCTCCCTAACCCTCTCCTCCCATAAAAAACATGGGAGGAGAGGGAACATATACTTTATTTATTCATATAAAAACAATCCATTAGACACCTGTCTTCACATTTTTCCTCCGCCCCTCAAAAAGCAAAATATGGTAAAATTAACCTATCAGTCATACAAAATAGGCATTAAAGTCGAGGGTATGGCATGTTCTTTTATCGAGCAATACGGAATAAATTCACGCAATGGCTCATACATGAACCGCCTCCGATCGGTGTGCTGCCCTATGATTTTAGTCGTTTAAAATACGAACTTCGTCCCGGCGATGTGATAATAATCGAAGGTCGTAGTCGAGTCAGCACTATCATTCGCACCATCACACAAAGTCCGTGGACACATGCCGCCTTATACATTGGACGTTTAATTGATTTTGAAGATGAAGAATTACAAAACACTTTAAAACAACATATCAATGTAACAAAAGATAACACGCGCCTCATTATCGAAGGCATGATGGATCAAGGCAACGTTCTCAGTCCGCTCAGTCTTTATCGTCATCATCATATTCGTATTTGTCGACCCATTGGTATCACACCATCAGACATGAATCTTGTGATTAAATACGCAATTAAAGCAATAGGACAACCTTATAGTATGCGTCATTTACTCGACTTAACTCGTTTTGTTTTACCCTGGAGTATTTTACCGAGACGATGGGGCTCTAGTTTATTTAGAACATCAACTGGCGAGCCAGAAAGTGGGATTTGTTCTTCTTTAATTGCTGAAGCATTTGCTTCAGTGCAATTCCCTATTTTACCGTTCATTAAATCAGATCCCGAAGAAGGATTTGAAGTTTTTCAACGTAATCCCCATTTATATGCGCCAAAAGATTTTGATTATTCCCCTTATTTTGAGATTATAAAATATCCACTTTTCAATCCAGATGAACCATTGCCATACTATAGACGTTTACCTTGGACGAAAAGTGGAATGATACATCAGGACCATGGTGTTTTTTCAGGACCAGAAGAAACAGATAAAAAACATCGCTAAAGGAGAAATGATGATGTCACTAAAAAAATTAATGTTAGCAGAAATCGCTGTCATTTTATTCTCATGCTTATGCGCGCCCTCCATCAGTTTCGCCCTACTCTGTCCCACTAATTTCAAACAATTTGATCTAGGCAGCAACATGGATGATGTCATCAAACAATGCGGCAAACCTGACTCACAAAAAGAAAGTAAAAAAGAAAATAATAATGTACCACAAGAATGGAGTTATTTTATTCCACAAACCGTAGCAACAAATACAGCGAATCAAGCACAAGGTACATTAAAAACTACTGTTAATTTTGATAAAGAGGGTAACGCCATTAATATCAGTGTGAATGGCATTGGTGTTGGCGCAAGCACAATCTGCGGTAAATCTATTCAATTAGGTGATCAACGTGATGCGGTGCAAACGGCTTGCGGAAAACCCGCTTCTATTAGCAAACAACTTCCGCCGGGTGAAACAGCGCCAGCTGATATTAAAATCACTGAATTTATTTATAATACAAATCCACCATTACATATGATTTTTGAGAATGGGAAATTAACAGAAACGAAATAGAAAAAAATAAAACGAGGGATAAAAATCCATGCAACATAAAAATACTGTCTTTGTCACACTGATAGTAGAAGATAAAACACTAATCGAAGAGAATAAAGATCAGTACAATCTTAATTCCGATATTTTTTATCCTAAGATCGACATCTCAGCATTTGATGACAGAGACAAACTACCCCGCGCAATAGCAAATGCGATGAATATTTGGATGGATACAGCAAAAGATAAAAAAAGAGTACCATGTGTTAATCTACAAGAAAAGAGTATTTGGGTTGATAGATCAGCTTTTCATTATAAAAAAAGCTGTCGCATTGTTGTATTAGTTGAGCTTGAGATGAGAGATAATTTTAATACTATACCGATAAACTATTCCGATAATTATACACTACAAAACCTTCAAGCCAGCGGAAGAAACAAGAAACACTCGACGAAACCCTCCTCTCCCCCAGCTTAAAACATGCTGGGGCAAGCCTAAGCCTCTCCTCCACAAAAAACGTGGAGGAGAGGGGTCGTTCTAATCAAGTCTGTGAACGATTGATGGTCAAAAAATAATCAAATATTTTAACAAAAAATTGGTTTTTTATAGCCTAATGCGCTATTTTTGTATAAAATAAACGTTTATAATCTATTGTTTGAATATTCAATAATAAGACCAATCAAGACGAGGCGAGGAATAAGTAACATGCATCGTAACGTATCAAAACCAAATGAAGAAGAGATATCAGGTTTTTTCACTGTGGTTATCCTAAAAAATAAAAATAGCCAAAGAGCGGAAGATCATTTTTCTACACCTTATCCTAAACTCAGTTGCTCAGAATTTAATGACAAAGAGAATTTGCGCAGCCATTTAACATCAGCGCTAAATAATGGAGCAAATCAAGATGATTCTGTTCCTGTTGATCGTCCTCGTTATTTTACATTAGAAAGAAAGAGTATTTTTTCTAATATAGAACCTTTCTATTATAATGAAAACTGTGCAAGCGTTTATCTCATCGAAGCAAAATTTCCAAAAGATTTTATCTTAACATTAAAAACAATAAAACAAGATAACGGTGATATACTTTATGAATTACCTCATGATTTCATTACTAACAACAAGCAAATTTTAAAATTAATTTGGGTTTATCAACAACATCGTATGTATTATTGTCCGCTAGGTATTTCACTGGAAGGAAAATTAGAGACAGATGAAGTTGCTATCACTCGCCGCCCAGCTGAAACAGGTGAAGAATTACTTCTTCAATATGGAACAGATAAAAAAATTACTCTAAAATCCGTTTTAATTAAACATCATCCTACTTTTCAAACTATATTTAAAAGTTTTGAAAATGAATCGGCAAAACAATATCGTTTACTTGATGGATCTATTCCTTTATATGGCAAAAACGCCATTCAACATTTTGGCGGTGAAGATCTACTTAAATTAGTCCACCAAATTTTGGTATTAGCGGCAATAAAGCAAGGCATTGTTATCGGAGCGGCAAATTCCCCGCTTTATCTTTTTCCCCATCGCAATCTTGGATTGGGATATGATCTTCCTTTTCAAATTTTCCCACGGCAGAAAATTACTTTGTTCCATACTGTTCAAAGTGAAAATGCTTGGAAAAAACAACTAAAAGAAAAAACTCAAGAATACATAGAAATTCGCTCGCAAAATATAAATTTTTTGGCACAAGCACAAGAAGCAAACATTTTTTCCCATGAATACAGCCTTGCAGAAAAATTAAAAAATGCACTGTCAGATATACCAACGACATTTACAATAAATGACATAAATTTAATAGATGAACTTAACAGGCAAGGTCTCACTTCTTTACCAAATATTTTTCTTACCGCTTGTACTAACAATTGTTTAACACATTGCGAGTGGTCTCATGAGACAACATCACAAATAACTTATCAAAATGAGGTATGAATGCCATGACTATAACACGTAAAGATAAAGTGAATGAAGATAACTCAGAATATGTCACTTTAACAGCAACTTTGGTCTTTTTAAAAAAAACACATCCACCTTTCGAATCAGAAGAAGGATTCTTTTATACTCGTCACCCTATACTCCATATCTCAGCGCTTCATAAGAGGTACAGTCTACTAAAAGATATAACTAAAGCGCTAAATGACTGGATAAAAATGAAGAATATTCGGGGCCAGCACGTGGAAAATAAGCTTTATGTGATGAAAGATGCAATGAGTATTTGGCATGATAGAGCACCCTATTTTTACAATACAAATTGTGAAGCTGTGTATTTAGTGAGGTTTCGATTTCCAAGAAAATTTGTTAAAGAATATAATCATCCTGAGGAAATCTTTGAGTATAATAGTTGCCGCGAGATAAAAATATCAAATCAAGACTCAAAATATGCCACTTTATATGAATTATGTGACTTACCAGAAGATATCGTCATTGAAAGTAGCCAAATTTTAGACCCTATTTTTCCTGTTTATAATTTAAATTATGTGACCTATTTTTCAAAACAAGGCAAACAATCTCCTCAAGAAAATTTAGAAAATAATAAACCAAATTTAAATGAAGTTGCCATATTCCTTGATGATAATAAAACATTACATTTACATTATGGAACGGGTGACCAAGTAAAACTAGATTATGAATCGATTAAAAAAAATCTACCCAATATTCGAATCGACGATATGTTTAATTACTACTTGGAAAATAAACACTGCATTGAGAAACATCATCCCAATGGCATCGTTCCTCTATATGGCAGAACAACTATGCAGCATTTTGGCGGTGATTTTACGTTTAAATTAATACGTAAGATTTTAATGTTAGCTTTCGCTGCAAAAGAAAATGCTGCATTAGCTGCAAAAGAGAATGCTCCTTCAGCTGAAAATGAATACGGTATTATCACTTCAATAAATTGGGACAGTGTTCGCAACCCTCGCATTGGTGGTCCTGTTATCGAGTATCAATATTTAGGATTTGGATATCATTTTTGTAACGTATACCCTCACGAAGATCGTCGCATGTTTACTGTTGCAATCACATTGATGAGAGGAATCTATGAGGATGGCTCAAATTTAAATATGTTAGTATCATGTCCGGAAGTTTTGTCATATGTTTATCATCTTTTTTATCTTTTGACTGTTATCAAACAAAATAACCAATCATTTGATAACAAGCAAAATAAACCAGTACCTGAAACAGCTGTATTATTTTTTAATAATACGTTAGATTATTGTTATCGAAAACAACGAGAAAAAGAGCTTTCATCGCTAATCAAAGCAACTCAACAATGTATGTATAGCTTCACACAGAACAGAAGTGGGTCGCTACGACTTTATACTGATTCTTATTCTCCCGAATTCAACCTAGCTAAAAAATTAGAAACAGCACTGAAGGGAGAGCCCGTCATATTTACATCTGATGATATGGAATTGTTTTTAAAACTCAGGGACCAAGGCCCTCCTAAGTTGTACAAAATCTTCATAGAGGCTGGTGACAAGAAATTTTTGGATCATTGCAAACGCGAAGATGAACCCACTCAAACAATATCATCATCAACGCCCACGCCGCAGCTCTTGCTCTATAGTGAGATGCAGAATATTGTGAAAGAAGAAGGAATAGGAGTAGGAAAAGCAGTACTAGAATTAATATTACAAAGAAAATATCAATCAGCTTTATGGACGATTTGCAAAAATGAAAATGAAGATGGTTTATCACTTCTACAATGTTTATTGAAATATAAAGATGCGATTGGATTGGATCTTAATGCAAGATCAACGTCTAATAATTTCAGCGCAATAGAATATGCAGATAAACACGATGATAAAAGCATGTTTAAACTATTGCTTGAATATGGCGCACTTGAGTATAGCGCAACGCTGACAACTACAACTACCCTGTCTTACGGCGGTAAGCGTTAGCAGGTAAGGATAGCATCTCTACAGTCCCGTCATTGCTGCGAGAGTCTCGTCGTTGCGAGGAGTACGCTAATACTGTCCCCTCTCCTCCCATTTATGGGAGGAGAGGGTTAGGGAGAGGAGGGCTAAAGGGCTAACACACCTCCCCTCCCTAACCCTCCCCTCCAGTAAAGATGAAAGGAAAGAGGAGATCTGACCCCAAATCTACAGTCCCGTCATTGCGAGGAGCATGCGTAGCATACGACGAAGCAATCCAAACAACCTTGCATGGATTGCTTCGTCGCATGCTACGCATGCTCCTCGCAACGACGGGACTCCTGTTTCCTCGCAATGACAGACTGTGAGTGATCCCGCTACGCTCAGGATGACAACCGTCCGAACGTTTAGCTCACCTCTGTGTCGTCACACGCACAATCAATTGCTTGCCTGTTTCATCACTCTGCCAGGGACGCATATAAACCAACCGTATAATCAACTGATGCGGCACAAGAAAAGCTGCTGGTTTTAAACGAAATGTCCAAAATTCATAACCCGGTGCACCCATTAATTTAGTGTCTGAATGTTGAAAATAATGATTCACTGGTGTGACTAAACTCGAATCATATTCGCGCAAAAACCAAGAAAATCCTGTCGTCGGATTTGATTTTAATTGATAAATAAATTGTGGCGCATTTTGCGTCACTGAAATATTAGTTTTATTTTCTTGGTAAATAGGCGTTATTTCTTTCGCTTTCACAACCGTCTTCTTTACTATTTTAGTTGTATAAGCCGCAAACACCGTATGACTCGCAAGCACCAACAATCCCAAACACATGACATTTTTCCAATTCATTTTTTTCATCTTTCTTTACCTCGCTTCTCGTAACTTATTTAATAAAACCTTCTCTACACTCACATCCACTGTTGTATTAATTTGCAAATACCAATAACGCTCATCCGCAAAATCACGACATTTTACCGCATCTTTTTCGGTCATGAGAATAGGATAAGATGTCATTTTTGCAAAATCTTTTTTTGTATAACAATGATGGTCGGTAAAAATATGTTCATTAATTTCCAATCCTGCTTGTTTTAACAGTGTAAAAAATCGTTCCGGATGACCAATTCCAGCAACCACATCAATTGGTCCTGTCATTTCAGGAAATGGCCAAGTAATTTGCGGATTTTTAACTGAAACAAAATGAGAAGGTGATAACGCCATTGTCTCCCCTGTCTTTACGATTAAATCAACTTTTTCAAGACGAGATAAGGGTTCACGCAATGGACCGGCAGGCAATAATTGCTGATTACCAAATCCACGCATCGCATCAACCATCACAATTTCCATTGCGCGACCTAAACGATAATGTTGCAAACCATCATCACTGATCACGACATCACAATCATGCTGTTGCAACAAATATTCCACTGCTTTCGCTCTATTAATACCAATCACGAGCGGACAAGCTGTTCGTTGTGATAACAATAATGCTTCGTCGCCCACCTCACTCACAGCATCTTGTGGATTCACTTCATGCGGATTCACCTGTTGCTTACCACCCGCACCTCGACTCACGATACCTGGCTTATATCCTTGTGAACGTAAAAAATTAGCGAGCCAAATCACAAACGGTGTTTTACCTGTTCCACCTATCGTGATATTACCCACGACAATCACTGGTACTGAAAAATGTTTCACTTGAAAAATATGATATCGATATAATTGCTGCCTGATTAAAACAATCAAACCAAACAACCAAGAAAAAGGAAGTAAAACATAACTTAATGAGCGCATTTTTTTTGTGTACCAATAACGCGGCTGCTTAATTTTCATTAACAACACCTAGCGTAGGAACTTCTTTAAATTGCATGCGATATAATTTTGTATATTCTCCATTACGCTCAATTAAGGCTTGATGATCACCCATTTCAAGCACGCGTCCTTCGCTCATCATAATAATTTTATTTGCATGTTCAATGGTTGATAATCGATGTGCGATCACCAGTGTTGTTCGTGATTGCATTAACCGATCTAATGCAATTTGAATTAATCGTTCTGATTCTGTATCTAAGGATGATGTCGCTTCATCTAAAATTAAAATCGGCGCATCTTTCAATAATGCTCTTGCAATAGCTAAACGTTGTCGTTGTCCGCCAGAAAGTAAAACACCATTTTCACCAATGATAGAATCAAACCCTTGCGGCAATTGTTCGATAAATTCCATCGCATGTGAAGCTTGTGCAGCTGCGATGACTTCTTCTCGCGAAACACGACCTAATCGACCATAAGCAATATTGTTGTAAACCGTATCATGAAATAAGGTGACTTGTTGAGACACTAAAGCAAATTGTCTACGTAAATCAGTCAGACGATAATCATTAACGGATACATCATCTAATTTAATATCACCTGTAAATCCTGTGTAAAAACGCGGTAATAAACCGACTAATGTAGATTTTCCACTACCCGAACGACCCACTAATGCAACAATTTCACCAGGTTCTACGACTAAAGAAACATCATCTAAAATTTTTCTTGTTTCATCATAAGAAAAATTAACATGTGAAAATTCCATTTTGCCTTTTGCACGTGTCAGCGTATATTGTCCACGATCTTCTTCTGTCTGTTCATCCATTAATTCAAATACATTCTGCGCGCCAGCCAATCCACGATATAATTTGTTTTGTACGAATGCTAAATCTTTCATGGGTTTTAACAAACCTAACATTGCCGCAATCATAGAAACAAAACCACCTGCTGTTAAAAGTGCATCTGACACATCTAAGGTGGCAATATATAATGTCAAGGCTAATGCGCCAGCCACAATAAATTGCACGGCAGAAACACTGATGCTACGCGTTGCAACAATTTTCATTTCACGCTGACGATTTGTACGCGCAATTTTATTAAATTTTTTTGACTCGTATGTTTGTCCTTCAAAAGCACGCACCACTTTATATCCTTCGATATTTTCTTCTGCACAATGACTCATATCACCAATCGAAGCTTGCACACTCAAACTCAATCGACGAATACGTAAACTGGCCATACGCATAATCGCTGTGACAATAGGCAACAATACAAAATAAAGTAATGTCAATTTCCAGCTAATTGAAAACATCACAATGATAAGACCAAACACAAGAAAAAGCGCTTGAATTGCCGTTGTTAAAACATCAGCGCTGGCATTAGCCACTTGATCAACGCCATACAACAAGACAGATAATAATTGTCCTGAAGTGGTATGATCATAAAAACGCGCGGGCAATCGTTGCAAATGCGCAAATAAATCTTGCCGCAAACACATAATGACATTACGTGAAGCGGACGCGATTGAATAAGTCGAAATAAAACTGGCGATACCACGAAAAATAAAAATACCCATCACGAGAAACGGTGCCATTTTTAAAAAATGGTGGTTCTTTGCGATTAAACCTTTATTGAGTAAAGGTTTTAAGAAATAGACGAACCAGGCATCTACGCCTGAATACAACATACTGGCAACACAAGCTAAAATAAGTAATCGCCAATAACGGCGTACATAAACAAATAAGCGAGAATAAATATAAAATGCATTGACTGGTTGTTTTGTTTCTGTCTTTAACATAGTCATTTCTTTTGGATTTTAAAAGATTCGTATCGTATCATACAAGGCATAATCCGTCACTGTCATGAGGACTTTTATGTCATCTTTACAATCAACGATTGAAGCAGGTTTTGATGATCGATCTCAGCTCACACCGCAATCTACGCCTATTGCGCTTAAAGAAGCTATTGATGAAGTCATTCATTTACTGAATATCGGCAAAATGCGTGTGGCCGAAAAAATAAACGGTGAGTGGAAAACGCATGAATGGATAAAAAAAGCCGTTTTAATGTATTTTAGGATACATGACAATGTGTTAGTAGATGGTCATTTCACACAATATTTTGACAAAGTACCACTTAAATTTACGCAGCAATCTTATGACGCCTGTCAGTCCGCTGGGGTCCGTATTGTTCCCCCTGCCCTTGCCCGTATAGGTGCTTATATTGCCCCAGGCACAGTTTTGATGCCCTCCTATATCAACATCGGCGCCTATGTTGATACGGGTACCTTGGTCGATACCTGGGCAACCATAGGCTCGTGCGCACAAATCGGCAAAAATGTTCATATTTCGGGCGGTGTTGGAATAGGCGGCGTTTTAGAGCCCGTTCAGGCTAATCCAACCATCATTGAAGATAATTGCTTTATTGGTGCACGATCAGAGATTGTAGAAGGGGTTGTTGTTGAGGAAGGCGCTGTTATTTCGATGGGAGTATTTTTAGGACAAAGTACGCGCATTTTCAATCGTGAAACAAGTGAAATGTCTTATGGACGCATTCCTGCAGGGTCTGTTGTCGTGCCAGGAAATCTGCCCAGCAGTGATGGTCGTTACAGTTTATATTGCGCCGTGATTGTGAAACAAGTTGATGCAAAAACACGTTCAAAAATTGGTTTAAATGAATTATTACGGGATATTCACAAATGAGTAACGTCATTGAATTAACAAAGCAACTCATTTCTTGCCCTTCACTAACACCAGATGATGCAGGTTGCCAAGCTATTTTAATTGAACGATTAAAACCATTAGGATTCGAATGCGAATCTTTTTCTCATGAAGGCGTCAGCAATTTGTGGGCAAGGCTCGGAAAAACATCGCCGCTCTTTGTCTTTGCGGGTCACACCGATGTTGTGCCAACTGGCCCAGAAGCAGATTGGGCCAGCAATCCTTTCATGCCTGACGTGCGATCAGGTTATCTTTATGGAAGAGGTGCTTCTGATATGAAAGGCGGTATCGCTGCCATGGTGATTGCGTGCGAACAATTTTTAAAGGAAACGCCGCATTTTAAAGGCTCACTTGCTTTTCTTATCACGAGTGATGAAGAAGGCCCTGCCATTCATGGAACCAAAAAAATGATAGAAGTACTCGACAAACGAAATGAAAAAATTAATTACTGCTTAGTTGGCGAACCAAGCAGTGAACATGTGATTGGTGATCAAATTCGTGTAGGCAGACGCGGTTCTTTACATGGAAAATTGGTAGTACATGGCAAGCAAGGTCATGTTGCACATCCCCATTTAGCAAAAAATCCCATTCACTTAACTATGCTTGCGTTACATGAATTAACACAAATTGAATGGGACAAAGGAAACGAAACATTTCCACCAACGACTTTTCAAATCACAAATATTCATGGCGGAACAGGGGCAACGAATGTTATTCCTGGTCATCTTGAAATATTATTTAATTTTCGTTTTTCGACAGCCATCACACCTGAAAAATTGCAAGAATGGACAGAAAAAATATTTCATCAACATGGTTTGAATTTTGATATCGAATGGAGAACAAGTGCATTTCCTTTTTTTACTTCACAGGGTCGATTAGTTAAAGCGACACAAGAAGCGATTAAAGAAGTCACGCAATTAGAAACAAGGTTATCGACTGGCGGCGGTACATCTGATGGCAGATTTATTGCGCCGACTGGGGCGGAAGTGGTTGAGTTGGGCGTTTCACATGCGACAGCACATCAAATAGATGAGTCGGTTAATATTGAAAATTTAAATAGGTTGGTGGATGTGTACCAGTTGATATTGAAAAAGTTGTTGTAGTACTCTCTGTAGTTTTTTTAAAAGCGTGTGTTCTGTGTAGTATATTCTCGGGGTGTATTCTCTGCGTGTATTCTCTGTATGTATTCTCTGTAGTCAAGGAAGTCGGGAGCAGTCATTTTGGCAATGGCTCGCGAGCCTCCGGCTCGCTGCGCTGAGTTGCCAAAATAACTCTCCCGACTCCTTGACTGGCAAGCACCGAGTGTAATTGCCGGAAGAGCAAGCTCAGTTTTATCGTCCCGCGGCTTACACTCCTTCAGCAAAGTAATATCTCATCAGCAGTCAAATTCACGCAGGCCTTGAAAGTCCTGGGGGTTGGGGGAGTTATTTTGGCAACTCAGCGCAGCGAGCCGGAGGCTCGCGAGCCATTGCCAAAATGACTGCCCCCAACTCCCCAGGACTACAGAGAATAAGAGAATAATGCTAGAGAATAATGAGAGAACACATGCTTTATTTGCGAAAATAAAATCCTTTATACATCGTACTGCACTGCCCCACTGATTGAGTCACACATGTCCATCCTTTTGGTGTTTGACCTTTTCCGAACGATCCATAAACTGCTTTTGCTTCATTGCATCTTAGACCGCCATACGTCGTGATTTTCATCCCATTCATTTCTCCGCAATCTTGAATCACCGCAAAGGCGTTTGAAGACAAAAAACCCATCAAAAAAATTAAGTTTAATAAAATAAAAATCTTTCGCATGATATTGACCCCTTTTTTTAGATATTTTCACTATAGTGACATTGCGCATTCTTATTTTCTAGTTTAACCTTACGCGCTCGTAGGAGAGATGTCCGAGCGGTCGAAGGAGCACGCCTGGAAAGCGTGTATACGTTAAAAGCGTATCGAGGGTTCGAATCCCTCTCTCTCCGGCGTTTACAAATGCTGAAAAATGATGAATACTCAGCGAGTTATCAAAGTAAGTCATGGGGTCAGGCTTGCGTCTTTGCATCTTTTTTAGAAAGATGCAAAGACGCAAGCCTGACCCCATGACTTAAAAAATAAGCACATAGCAGTGGGCATTGGTCCCTTCGCGACGATAAGCTGTGAACCCCGCCAGGTCCGGAAGGAAGCAACGGTAGCAGCTGATGCGGGTGCCGAAGAAAGGCTGGTGCTCGCTGCTATGGGTTTAAAGGCTGAGATAAAATAAATATGCCCTATCAAGTATTAGCCCGCAAATGGCGTCCACAGACCTTACAAGATATGGTTGGCCAAGAGCCAATTCGTCGAATATTGAGCAATGCGCTCGAACAACATCGTATTCATCATGCGTACTTGTTTACTGGTACACGCGGTGTAGGCAAAACAACACTTGCTCGCATTCTCGCTAAATGTCTCAATTGTGAAACAGGCATCACTGCCACACCTTGCGGCACTTGCTCAACCTGTCAAGCAATTGATGCCGGAAAATTTCTCGACCTATTTGAAATTGATGCGGCTTCACGCACTAAAGTGGAAGACACTCGTGAATTACTAGAAAACGTGCCTTATCCGCCCGTACAAGGTCGTTATAAAATTTATCTGATTGATGAAGTCCACATGCTCTCCAATCATAGCTTCAATGCTTTATTAAAAACATTAGAAGAGCCGCCGCAACATGTGAAATTTTTACTTGCTACCACCGAACCTAAACGATTACCTATCACCATTTTATCACGCTGTTTGCAATTTCATTTGAAACCCATTCCACTCGAATTAATCAGTGATCATTTACACTATATTTGCAAACAAGAACAAGTCACAGCAGATAAAACAGCATTAAATTATTTATCAAAAGCAGCGAATGGTAGTTTACGTGATGCCATGAGTTTACTCGATCAAGCAATTGCCTACGGACAAGGTTCAATCAAATCTGATGATATTCATGCAATGCTTGGCACAATAGCACAACAAAATTTATTCCCATTGATGAAAGCATTGGCTGCGCAAGATAGTAATCAAGTATTTCATGCCATCCATTTACTCGCAGAACATACACCCGATTTTTCAAATGTATTAGAAGAATTGATTAGTTTATTTCATCAAATTGCCGTTTCACAAGTTATCACGTATCAACAAAAAACAGATCAACAAATCACTGAATTGGCCGCTTTATTCAAACCAGAAGATGTGCAGCTATATTATCAAATCGCTTTATTGGGACGACGTGATCTAGCTTATACGCCCTCGCCACAACAAGGGTTTGAAATGACGATGTTGCGCATGCTCGCTCTCCAACCCAAACAAATGGTTGTCCAAGTTGAAACGCCCACACTCACTGTTGCTGAATCTCCTTCTTGGCAGGAAATTCTTCCCAAACTAGATTTGTCCGGCATGGCATACGCACTCGCAGCAAATTGTACCTTAGAAAAAATAGAAGATCATAAAGTCATTTTACAATTATCAGCGAACCATCAACCCATGCTCAATACCAAACTGAAAGATAGATTGAGAGAATCTTTATCAAATTATTTTAAACAAGCAATGCAACTTGATATCATCATCACAGCGGCTGAATTATATACGCCAGCAAAAAAACAAGAGCAAGAACAAGTAGAACGTTTAACGGATGCGACTAAAGCTGCGACCCAACACCCCAAAATAAAACAATTAATAGAAATGTATGATGCAACAATAGAAGTATCATTGCTATGACAGCACAATTGATTGATGGCAAATTAATCGCTGCTAATATGAAAGAAAAAATGGCAGCAACAATCACTGAAAAAATGGCTAATGGAAAAAGGCGTCCGGGATTAGCTGTTATTTTAGTGGGAGATGATCCTGCCTCTGCTATTTATGTACGTCATAAACGTTTAGCTTGTGAGCAAGTGGGTATTCATTCTGTTTATCACCAGTTACCTGCTGATATCGATGAAAAAAAATTAATCGAACTCATTCAATCACTCAATCACGATAAAACCATTGATGGTATTTTGTTACAACTTCCCTTACCGGCCCCTATCCACACCAATCGTGTCCTTGAGCAAATCGATCCTCATAAAGATGTGGATGGTTTTCATGCCTATAATTTAGGACGATTAGCACAACGCCGTCCTCTTTTACGTCCTTGTACACCTTATGGTGTGATGATTTTACTGGAACATATTCATCAAAAATTTAAAGGCAAACATGCCGTTATTGTTGGCGCATCAAATATTGTAGGGCGTCCCATGGCATTTGAATTACTGATTGCAGGTGCGACCGTCACGATTTGTCATCGTTTTACTGATGATCTTGAATATTTCGTCAAACAAGCTGATATTTTAATTTCTGCTGTTGGCCGGCCTCAATTAATTCAAGGAAGCTGGATAAAAGAAGGTGCAACTGTGATTGATGTGGGTATTACCCGTCTTGAAAATGGCACACTTGCCGGCGATATTCAATTTGAAGAAGCAAAAAAGCGGGCCGCTTGGATTACACCCGTCCCTGGCGGAGTGGGACCAATGACCGTCGCTGTTTTATTACGAAATACCTTGATTGCAGCTGGGTTTGATCATCGTCACGCATGACGCCGTCGCAACCGTCTGACTGCGCTCAAGAACAAAGTCCTGAACACTCAATGGCGTCAACTTAAGGTTGTCATCCTAAGCAAGGCTGTCATCCTGAGCGTAGCGAAAGATCACTAACAAATGTCATAGTCGTATTTTAGTGATCCTTCGCTACGCTCAGGATGACAGCCTTGCTTAGGATGACAGCCTTAAGTTGACGCCATTGCCTGAACACTTACGGGTTATTCATGATTGCTCACCATACTCTCCCTCAGTATACTCAAATGAAAGCCGATTCAAGGAGGAAGATCGTGCCGAAAGCGTTTGCTGATAAACTAAATCAATGTTTGGATGAAATAGACGCACCCTCATCCACACGTGAGCGCGCAGCTATCTTAAGTAAATCTCTAGATATTCCAAAGCAATACGCCTGGAGTTTACTAGAAGGCCAGCAAGCGCCCGATCAAGCTTTATTAGAAAAAATAGCAACTGAATTTGAAGTAGATATTAAATGGCTTTCAGGGGAAAAATAACTTAACTACCAATGAGGATATAAGCATGACTAACGTAACGGCAAAACTACCTGTTTGGGATTCCGTTTCAAATGCGTGGCATAAAGTATCAGGCGCAAAAGGATCGCTATGGGGAGCCTTAGGCCTCATGTTCCTGATTTTTATTGGTTGCGCCATTATTGGCGGTATTGCCAGTGCAATCTTTATGCCCCTAGGATTACTCATATCAATTATCCAACAAATTTTATTAATTTTGCTTATGGCAGGCCTCATGTATATGGGCTTAGAGCGAGCTCAAGATCGCCCTATTACCTATACCATGGTGCTTCATACACTAGACTGGAACCTTGGTTTTAAAGTTATTATCGTCTATATCTTAAAAATGCTGATTATGCTGCCGTTTATACTATTTATCATGGCCGTTTCATTCTTTGGTGCCATTTCGCAACTCATTGTCGCTGCTTTTCAGCACGTTCAAAACAAAGAAATCATCACAAATATTAATCATGTTTCTGCTAATGTCACTCAAGTTAATGCAACAGTAATTAGTCATGCGAACCAAGCTGCTGACATTGCAAACAAAGGCGTTTCATTTATTCCTGCATCCCTTGCCATGATTCTTTGCCTCATCGCTGTGATTGCAGGAATCTTTATTTTTGTAAGACTTGCTCTCACACTGGCATTTTTATTAGAACAAAACGCAGGTATTGGAGAAGCCTTTGTTCTTTCATTTAGAGCAACACGCGGTAATGTATGGCGCTTAATTGGGTTATATATTGTGTGGTGGTTCATTATGGTCATCAGCATGATTCCGCTTGGTATTGGTCTGATTTGGACTTTTCCTTTGTCTTATATTATTTACGGTATGATTTATAAGGCGCTGATGGTAAATGCGAATAATCCGATTGTTAAGGTGTAGGTGTAATAGCGGATTCTTGTGTGTTGGGATTCTTGTGTGTTGGGCTTCTTGTGTGTTGGGCTTCTTGTGTGTTGGGCTTCTTGTGTGTTGGGCTTCTTGTGTGTTGGGCTTCTTGTGTGTTGGGCTTCTTGTGTGTTGGGCTTCTTGTGTGTTGGGCTTCTTGTGTGTTGGGCTTCTTGTGTGTTGGGCTTCGTCCTGCTTTCGCAGGACCTCAGCCCAACCTACACCCAACCTACATTTACTCAACCAAACCTTTTAAACCTCTACCCCAACTTCAGACACTACTTCCTTTCTTTGAAATTCAAGTTGAATTTCTTCTAGCGATTTTATTTTTGTTTCAGGCAAAAATAACAACACAATGAAAAAATAAACCCCTGAGAAAGCAGCACACAGCCAATACATTTCTCCCATGCCTAACTGATGAGATAATGATAAAAAGAATGTCGCTAATAATGTCGAAGCAAGCGAATTAAAGAAAAGACAAATAGCCATTCCCTTTCCACGCATGCGTGTAGGAAATAATTCTGCAATGGCCAGCCAAACGACAACACCAGGACCAATTGCAAAAAAAACAATAAATGAAAATAAACCCACCAAAGAAAATAAGCCAAGCGTTGCAGAGTTCCAATCCATCCATTGTATCACGCCCAAATACAATTCAGAAAAAACAACACCAGCAATTCCTGTTAACAACAAAGGCCTTCGACCAATGGAATCAATAAATAACATTGCGATTAACGTACAAACAAAATTTAATAATCCAATACCCACTGAACCTATCATAGAAATAATCGAAGAATTAATGCCTGCATTTTTTAAAATAAGAGGCGCGTATTGCAAAAAAGAATTAATCCCTGTCAATTGATTACAAATGGCTACACCAATTGCAATTAATGTTGGCAATAAATAGGGTTGAGAAAATAATTCTTTCCATGAACCATCTGAACGAGATAATTCTACTTGAATGAATTCGATATCTTTTTCAACTTCTTCTGCTTGACGCGTGCGTTTTAATATTTCACGCGCTTTATCTAATTGATTATTTGCAGCCAACCATCGCGGCGATTCAGGCAAAAACAACATGCCAATAAATAAAAGTGATGCGGGAATAAGTACAACAGAAAACATGGCCCGCCAATTACCTGATGGCGTAAAAAATAAATCGACAAGATAAGCCATCACGATGCCAAACGTTAATAAGAGTTGAAAAAAAGTGATATATTTGCCGCGATCTTTTGATGGCACAATTTCTGCAATATATAAAGGCACAGCAACAGAAACAATGCCAACACCAATACCTAAAAATATTCGCGTTCCTAATAACATAGCAAATGAATGAGTGAATAATAAAACTGTCACACTCGCAATAAAAATTACACTGGATAACATAATTAAAAATCGTCTGCCATAATGATCCCCAATGGGACCTGCTAACAGTGTTCCTAACAACCCGCCGCCTAATACTGCGCCAACAATCATACCAATTTGCACATCAGTCATGGGAATTGTTTGCTGAATAAAAAGCAGCGCGCCAGAAATAACGCCGATATCATAGCCATATAAAATGCCGCCTAAGCTAACAACGCTTGCGATAAAACACATTAACATCCGATGACTCATGAAGGTTCTCCTATTAAAATAAAAAATATTGCTTTCAGTGAAGTTAACGTTGTCATCCTGAGCGTAGCGAAGGATCACTTGTTAATATCATGACGCATTTTAGTGATCCTTCGCTACGCTCAGGATGACACTATTTATCACTTCCTCTAACATTTGAATGGTAAAATCAATTTGTTCTTCAGTGATAATCAGGGGCGGGGCAAAACGAATAACAGTGGCGTGAGTTTCTTTTGTTAATATACCTCGCTTCAATAAAGCAAGACAAATCTTTTTTGCAGAATATTGTGAATTTATTTCTACACCAATTAACAAACCTCTACCTCTCACCTCTTTAATTAACGGCGAATTTAATGCCTTTAATTTTTTTTGAAAATAAAACCCAAGTTTTTCTGCACGTTCAATTAAATTTTCTTGTTCAAGTACATGAAGTGCAGCCAGTCCAACAGCAGCGGCTAAGGGATTTCCACCAAAAGTACTGCCGTGTGTTCCCGGTGTAAAAACATCCATCACTTCTTTTCGTGTTAAAAATAAAGAAACCGGTAACAAACCGCCGCCTAATGCTTTTCCTAAAACAATCGCATCAGGTTGAACTGATTCATGCTGACACGCTAACCATTTTCCTGTGCGGCCTAATCCTGTTTGAATTTCATCACAAATAAGTAACACATTATGTTGCTTACATAATTGGGCGCATGCTTTGAGATAGCCTGTTGGTGGAACAATAATACCGCCCTCACCCTGTATCGGTTCTACTAAAAATGCAGCTGTATGAGGCGTAATTGCTTTTTCTAACGCTGCAATATCACCATAAGGAATAGTTTGTAATCCCGCTGAAAAGGGACCAAATCCATTTTTATATTCGGGCTCAGTAGAAAAACCGATAATTGTAGTTGTGCGTCCATGGAAATTACCAGCACAAGCAATAATATTTGCTTGATCAGATGGGACACCTTTAACGGTATAAGCCCATTTTCGTGCTGCTTTAATCGCTGTTTCAACTGCTTCCGCCCCTGTATTCATGGGTAACGCTTGTTCGAATCCTGTTAATTCACAAGCACGTTGTAAGAACAAACCTAATTTATTTGTATAGAATGCACGAGAAACAATATTTAATTGTGTTGATTGTGCTTGCAATGCAGCTACTAAAGCGGGATGGCAATGTCCATGACTAACGGCAGAATAAGCACTCATCATGTCGAGATATTGCTTCCCTTCTTCATCCCAAACATAAACACCCTCTCCTCGTACTAATACGACAGGTAAGGGATCATAATTATTTGCACCGTAAGTGTGTTCGAGGTGGATCATTGCGGAATCAGGCATACTTGTATCCTTACTTATCAACTTATCAAACAACGCGATCCTCAACTTTATTAATGGGGCGGATCACCTTAAACAAAAACCACCAATGAGTGCTTACGTCTTGGGGCATCACTAAAAACCCATGGTACTATGTTGGAAATCTCAGCGGTACTTTAGGCTTTCCTCATAGTGTTTCAAGCTTAAAGGACATGCACACCGCACCGCTATCGAATCTCCTTGTCTATAACTGAAAGGTTTAGGATCAACCCAAACGAAAGCACTCATTGATGGCTCTTCAAAAAGCCTAATTTATTACCATCAATCAAATTATAGACTATATTTTGACATCATGTATCTTTTTATTTCTCTTTTTTATCAATCACAATACAATGTTACTTCATCCTTCACCTATAATACTATTTTCATCCATATGAATAAAAAAGTAAAACTTGACAATCAAAAAGACAGAGTGGCAGAAATTCATGGATTAAGCCATGACGGCAGGGGCATTGCAACTGTCGATCATAAAACCACTTTTATCGATGGCGCCTTGCCGCAAGAAAAAGTCACCTTTCAGCTATCACGAAAACGTAGTCACTATAACGAAGGCCATGTTGTGTCTATTATAGAATCCGCAACAGATCGTACCTCACCTATTTGCCCTCATTTTGGTATTTGTGGCGGATGTAGTCTTCAACACATGAGTACTTCGCAGCAATTATCACTTAAGCAACAAACTTTATTGGAACAATTAAAACATTTTGGCCGCGTCGAGCCAAAAGAAATTTTGCCGCCGCTTAGCGCAAACACTGCTGGTTATCGTCGAAAAGCACGTCTTGGTGTTAAATTTGTTATTAAAAAAAATAAATTGCTGGTTGGGTTCAGAGAAAAAGCAAGTCGTTATCTTGCTGATCTTGATTATTGTGCAGTTTTGCATCCTCAAGTAGGCATGCAATTAAATAAACTCAGCCAATTAATTTATTCATTACAATGTTATCAAGATATTCCACAAATTGAAGTTGCTGTTGGCGATGAAGAGGTCGCCCTCATATTTAGACACATGCAAACAATGTCATTTGAAGATCAACAAAAATTAAAATTATTTGGAGAGCAAAATAAATTTCAGATTTATTTACAACCTAATCCACCTTTGCCGATCACGAAAGTATGGCCAGAAGATCATCATCAGCGATTAACCTATACCCTGCCCGATGAAGGATTAACTTATTTATTTCATCCTTTAGATTTCACTCAAATTAATCTTGAGATAAATCGTTTAATGGTAAAACAAGCACGAACGGCACTGCAACTTGAATCAAATGATAACGTTCTCGATCTTTTTTGCGGCATTGGAAATTTCACTTTACCCATTTCACGTTATGCGAAACATGTCACGGGCATTGAAGGAAATAGTGAAATGATCACACGTGCTACTGTCAACGCCTTACATAATAACCTAGCTAATATTAATTTTTTTGTTGATAATTTAATGGAAACACATTTACAATCAAATTGGATTAAAAAGCAATATCATAAAATTTTAATTGATCCACCGCGAGCAGGCGCGAAAGAAATATTACCCTATTTTCCTGGTTTTAATGCCAAATTAATTGTATACGTTTCTTGTAATCCTGCTACTTTAGCGCGTGATGCTGGTATTTTAGTTCATGAATATGGATATCAATTAAAACAAGCTGGTATCATGAATATGTTTCCCCATACTTCACATATTGAAGCGATGGCAATATTCGAGAAATAGTAACCGTACACGCCACCCTCATGACGCCACAACCGTCTGGCTGCGAGGCCTAGAGCGAAGCATGAACACTGACGAGAAATAATCATGGAATTAAATCAGTTACCTATTATTGATTGGGAAATGGCCACTCATTCAGCTGGCGGCAATAAGGCAGTTGCAGAAGAATTATTATTATTTTTAATAAAAAGTCTACCTGATGATGTTGCGCTTTTACAAAAATGTTACGACAAAAAAAATTACGATAATTTATTGAAACAAACGCATCGATTACATGGCGCTTTATGTTACTGCGGATTACCACGTTTAAAAAAATTGGTTTCGCAACTTGAGTTAGATCTCAAAAATAATTTTACAAAAAATATTTGCGAGATACTTCAGCAACTTCATCAGGAAATTTTTTTGTTGATTCATGAAAATAACAATTTAGTTTCTATAGTTAAGAAAAAATAAAGTTTCGTCATCTCGAGGAGTCCGTCGTTGCGAGGAGCATGCGCAGCATGCGACAAAGCAATCCAAATAACCCTTGCATGGATTGCTTCGTCGCATGCTACGCATGCTCCTCGCAACGACGGGGTTCTTCGCAACGACGTGATTTCTCAAAAATTATCTTTCCACTCACGAAGTGCTGCAAAAACTTCTATCGGGTTTGACAATTGCCTGCCCATTTTATCCTGCATTTTCGCTATAATTGATTCTATTTCACAGCGAAGAAAAGGATTAGTTGATTTTTCATCTTGCAAGGTTGAGGGTAATGTTGGCAACCCTTCTTCTATCATTTTTTTTACGGATTGTAAGCGTTGATGAATTATTTTATTCTCTGGCTCAACTTCATTCGCAAATCTCAAATTATTTTGCGTATACTCATGACCGCAATATATTTTTGTTTGATCAGATAAAGCGGCCATTTTTTGTAATGAATGATACATTTGCTTGGCATCACCTTCAAAAATTCGTCCACATCCTGCTGAAAATAATGTATCACCACTAAATAAACTTTCTTCATCATAAAAAGCAAGATGATCTAAAGTATGACCTGGAATTTCCATCACTTGAAAGGTTGGTAAAAAAGGATTGATGGTAATGCGGTCTCCTTCCTGCACTGGTGTCGTTGCAATGGATTGTTGTTTTGCAAAGATAGGCACTTGTTGCCATTGCATTAATTCTGCAATTCCATTGGTGTGGTCCCAATGATGATGCGTGATTAAAATACCAGATAACGTAAGATGATGTTGCTTAAAATATTGTATAACAGGCAGAGCTTCCCCTGGATCAACAATCAATGCACAACGATGATGAGGGTTAATGATCGTCCAAATATAATTGTCTTTTAAAGCGAGGATAGGAATTGTTGATATATCCATAATCGTTTCCGTTCGTCATTGCAAAAAAGCAGGTCTTTTTGTGTTGGGCTTCGACCTTGTTGGGCTTCGCTATTGTTGGGCTTCGCTATTGTTGGGCTTCGCTATTGTTGGGCTTCGCGTTGCTCAGCCCAACCTACGCCCAACTCAGCCCAACCTACGCGTCTAATTCTTTCTGCGTTTCCAATTCTTTAAAGTTCCAGAAATTTTTATCCATTAATTGACTTGGTTTGATCGCACTTAATGCATGCAAGATATTACTTGGAACTTTCGGATTTTCCAATGCTAATTGATCAATCAATGTTTTAACACGTTTACGCATTAAATTTTCTTGTGAACCGCATAAATTACAAGGAATAATAGGAAATGCCATCAATTTGGCAAATTCAGCAATATCGTTTTCTTGACAATAAACAAGCGGTCTAATGACGACATGTTTTTTATCATCGCTTAATAATTTTGGCGGCATAGAGCGAATCTCACCGTTATATAAAATTGACATGAATAAAGTACGAATGAGATCGTCACGATGATGCCCTAAAGCAATTTTGTTAAATCCTTTTTCTTCTGCATAACGATAAATAATACCACGTCGTAATCGCGAACAAAGCGAACAATAAGTTTGTCCTTCTGGAATTTTTTCTTTTACGATGGAATACGTATCCCGTGTAATAATATCAAAAGCAATGTGATGTTGATCTAACCAAGCGCGTAATAGCGCATCATTCCAGCCCGGTTGTGATTGATCTAACGTAAATGCCGTTAATTTAAAATCAATTTTAGCGCGCTGTTGTAATAAACGAAGCACATGCAACATAGTGAATGAATCTTTGCCACCTGATAAACACACCATGACGTTATCGTCATGGTGAATCAAGTTGAAATCTGCAATCGCTTTACCGGTGTAATGCAATAATTTTTTTTCGAGTTCTTCTTTCTTAGACAAAAGAGCGCTCCATTTTTGTAACAGTTCATACGCTTGTCATCCTGAGCGTAGCGAAGGATCACTCAGCAAATATTATGAGGTATTTTAATGATCCTTCGCTACGCTCAGGATGACAATCCACTTAAAATAATAAGCTCACATGAATGTTTACTATTTTTTTCGAAAAAAAGGCCAGCATGAGGAAAAACCCCATCCGGCCATTTTCTTTTAAAAATTTAAATTATCAGTTACTTAACAACAGAAACATCTTCTGCTTGAAGACCTTTTTGCCCTTGCGTAACAGTAAATTCTACTCGCATACCTTCTTCTAAAGTGCGGTAGCCATCGCCGCGGATTGCTCTGTAATGAACAAATACATCACCGCCTTGATCTCTTTGAATAAATCCATAACCTTTACTGTTGTTGAACCATTTTACGGTTCCATTTTCACGTGCTGACATAACTTTTACCTTTACTAAATTGAACGAAATAACCTTACATCTGAGATGCTTACCGGAGGGAAAAACCTTGAGGCAGAACACACTGATGATGCCATAGTATAACAGATTTTTTAGATAATAAAAGCTAAACAATACAATGTCCTTCGAGACGCGCACTTCGTGCGCCCCTCAGGACGAACGGGGAACAGGGAACGGGGAACGGGGAACGAGGAACGGGGAACGGGGAACGGGTTAAACGAACCCTATACGTTTTTAGCGGAAATTCCTATAAACAATATTTCGATCAGTGCAATCCTGAATAAATTGTTCGCTACTAAAATAGGCATATTCATCTGCTCTTGCTTTCCTTATCTTATCTTCTTCATCATTTTCCTTAAACCCCGGATGACACATAATCAACCCATCCTCCCCCACTTCATCCAAAAATACTTTAAATAAATCAGCATAATCCATCGATTTATTAAAGTCGTAGATACCCGAAAAAGAAGTATTATGTGGAATATCGTGCTCACGTAATAAACGTCCCCAGGCTTTTGATCCAATCAGGTAAATCACTATTTTTTTTATAAAGGCAATGCGACTCAATTTAGGGTCAACCCAACGCATATAAGTGCCAGTTTGATGCAGCCGCTTTTCATAAACACGAACCCATGCCTCACGAATAACAGGGAATTGATGGACATGCTGATGTCCATCAATAAATCGGGGCAAACACCCCAACTTTGCTTCAAACGTATCTAATTGCGCATGACATTCGCTTTCAATCACACTTACATCCCATTGGCGAAAAAATGCCCTGCGTAATACTGTCGATAATCGAGGAAAATTTGTACCATATTTTTCTTTGAAAGCAGCAGATAATGCCCGTCCCTCAGTCAAATTAAAATGCAACCCTATGTCGGCTTGCGCCGTAAAAGGCTTGATCCAATCAGCGTGTAATGACCAATAGGGGGAATTTACCATGCAAGTCACGGCAGATAATCGATTTTGTTGCAGTAAAGCAAGAATTCCCTGCGAAATGGCAGGCGCTTGCCCATAATCATCTGCACACAGTACAATGCATTTCATATATGTAAAATTTTAGCGATTTCCGCTATCCTTACGCGATGGGGTAATCCAAGAGGGGAGAATCGCGATTCTCCCCTCTTGGTGCAAGCAAAAGCTTTGCTTTTGCGCAGCATATAAACTAACGAAGCAGTTCCCGCTTTTAGCGGGAACTGCTGGTGAAATCCTAAAAGACAATATGTCACAATATAAACAAAATAAAATAACACAGCTTGCGAGCTCGGTGGGATACCCGACCCTCGGGGTCAAGCCCATTAACACCCACAACACAAATTGGGTCACTGACGCGATTGCCTTAGCACTATTCATCTTCATATTCTACATGCTTTGGCTCGGTAGTTATCCCGTTTTCACACCCGATGAAGGTCGTTACAGTGAAATTGCTCGTGAAATGATTGCAAGCGGTGACTACATCACACCACGTATTAATGGCATTCCTTTTTTAGACAAGCCGATTTTATATTACTGGCTGCAAACCATTGCTATTCATTTATTTGGGATCAAAGAATGGGCGCTACGTTTATTCCCTGTTTTAAGCAGCGTTTTAGGCTGCCTCATCACTTATATTTGTGGACGACAATTATTCGATCGTCGTACTGGGTTGATTGCTGCCATCTTATTAGCCACCTCACCTTTGTATTTTGGCAACGCACACTATGCCAATTTAGATTTAGAATTAGCTGTATTCGTCAGCGCTGCCTTATGTTGTTTTATCACTGCCCTCCATCAAAAACCTATACGACTTTCATTTTTATACGCAGGTTATTTTTTTGCTGCACTTGCTTTTTTAACTAAAGGATTAATTGGCATTGTTTTTCCAATAGCCATTATAGGTAGTTGGATGCTGCTCACTCGTCAACTTAGTTTAATCAAATCCATTCATCTCTTTCGTGGTATCTTATTATGCTTTGCCATTATTTTTCCCTGGTATTTTTTGGCACAAAAAGCCAATCCCGAATTTTTACATTATTTTTTTATCACACAACAGGTCACCAGATTTCTCTCTCATGCTGAATTTAATAATCAAGCGCCTTTTTGGTTTTATGTCCCCATTATTTTAATTGGATTTTTTCCTTGGACGATTTGTTTATTTCAATCGTTAATTCGAGTACGCACAGAAATAGAAATATTTTTATTATTATGGATTGTGATTATTTTAGTTTTCTTTTCCATTCCGCATTCAAAAATCATTACTTACATTTTACCCATTTTTCCTGCTTTATCATTACTCACTGCGCGTTATCTCACTCATACTTGGATATCACATCGTGGCTACACTCAAGCTTTTTTATTGATTTGCATCACAATCAATGTCCTGTTTCTTTTAGCCCTCGTACAAAACGCGAAATATCTCAATCAAGATTCTGCGAAACCGTTAGTCGAAAAATTAAAATTAATGATTCAACCGCAAGATGAAGTGGCAAGCTATTTTAATTATTACCAAGATGTTCCTTTATATCTTGGCAGACGCATTAGCATTGCGGCTGATTGGCAAGACAAAAATATTCCCAACAAAGATAATTGGATGCGAGAGTTAGGATCAAGTCAGACATCGCAACAGAAGCTTATTTCAGAAAATGAATTTTGGAAACGTTGGCATAGCCAGAAAAAAATGTATGTCTTTGTCAGTAAAAAATATTTGGCCGCTTTCACAGCACGTCATCTAGATTATAATCTGATTGGCCAGACGAATGATATTTATTTACTCAGCAACGCGAAAAACCCACCACTTACTCGCGATAAAGGTAAAGATGGGTAAGATGGTCAGCACTAATAATAATGCGAGCGTATAAGGCAAATTCATCCATAAAAAAATAGAAAATAAACTTTCATTCGCCGCAAAATTCATCAGTTGAACAGTAAGCAATTTTGGCAATGCGATCGCATGTCTAGATGTCGTATCTTGAAATGTCCATAACTTATGCCCCCAATAACTACAATTAAATGCCAGCATAAAACCAATAATATTCGCTACTAAGGGTTGAAACATAAATGTTTGAACTAAAAACACAACTGTACTGAAATGAATAGCTGCAGCTGTTAATCCGACTAAACCAAATCGACAAAGCTGAAAAAATAGAGAAATTAAACCATTATCAATAAAACGATTCTCAATAAAAAAGCGATTCCACACTTTTCTAATGGGGCGAAATTTACTCATTAAAACCTTCCTTGATTTGCAATAAATAACGTGGACGTTGTTTTACTTCAGTAAAAATACGTGCAATATATTCACCCAAAATACCGATAGATAATAATTGAATACCGCCTAAAAACATTATGGCTACAATTAAAGTAGGAAAACCCGGTAAATCTGCGCCAAATAATAACGTCACTGTCACAATGTAAATTGCATAAATCAAAGCTAACAAAGAAATAGAAAAACCTATCCAACCCCACACGCGTAAAGGAACATCTGAAAAAGAAGTCAAACCTGTAATAGCTAATTCAGTTAAAGTTGAAAATCGCCAAGCACTTTTTCCTGCTGCGCGATCTTGCACAACAAAGGGTACACTAATTTTTTGATAACCAACCCACGCATATAAACCCTTCATGAAACGAGTACGCTCAGGAAATTGCTGTAAAGCTTCTACAATTTTTTTATCTAAAAGACGAAAATCACCCGCATGTTTTGGCACATCAATCTTCGTCATTTTTTTCATGAGCCAATAAAATAAACGCGCAAAATTGCGCTTGAAATAAGATTCAGATTCACGATTGGTACGCACACCATAAACCATGTCATACCCTTCTGCCCAACGCTGTAAAAAAATGGGAAGTAAGTCAAGCGGATGCTGAAAATCCGCATCCATTAAAATAGTGACATCTCCAGAAGTGTGTTCTATCCCTGCTGTTAGTGCAATTTCTTTACCAAAATTGCGAGATAATCCAAGTAATTTAATCGCGGGATTGACGGAAGATAATGTTCTGATTTTTTCAACTGTTTGATCGCGGCTACCATCATCAATCACAATGATTTCATAACGCTCTGTCATTTCACGTAATTTTTCTTGTAATGATTGAAGAAAAGTCGTTATCACTGCTTCTTCATTGAAGACTGGCACAACACAAGAAATATAAACATGTTTATTTTGTAATGCTATTTGACGTTTGGTTGGCGGCATGATGATATTCAATATGATGACAATAACGTAAATTATAACACACTACAAAACACCATTCTTAACTTTTCTTTATTAATGGGGCGGAGCGAAAGAGCCTGCCCCAGCATGTTGTAAGCTGGGGGAGGGCTCCCACCGCGCGCAGCTTGCGAGCACGGTGGGATACCCGAAGCGACGGGGCCCCATTAAAAAGAAAAGTTAAGAATCTCATTACATCCGACCACTTAACGACAAAACATAACTCGTCGAACCAACAAATTGATTCGTCTCAGGTGAATAATAATACACTTTAAACCCCGGGTGATTACCAAACACAGGACTGATTGACGTTGTACCTGACATGATGAGTTTATTTTGCCCTACCGATAAATAATGTATCCAATCTGAGTGTAAATGACCCGCATAAATAGCCATTATCTCTGTTGAATATTCATCAAGTAAGGCTTGAAATTGTTTGATATATATTTGTTTCCATAAATGCATATAAGTAAAAAGTTTTATGGATGATAAGAGATAAACATCAATTGTTGGTGGAATATGCATGGCAATCATCACAGGCTGATGATGTGCTTTCGCTAAACTTAATTCATATTTCAACCATGCAAATTCCGTTTCAGCAGCTGATGAAAGATTTCTTCCTTTGCCTTTATAAGAAAAAAGATTGGTATTTAATACAATTAAACGTAATGATTCACCAGGTAAATCTAATGCATAATAACCACAGCTTGAAAATGCCTGTTTCATCACATCTTGATTTGATTTTTCATGAATCAACGACGACCATGTCACTGCTGTTTTTTTGAAAAATATCCCGCCTGGCACGGTGACATAATTATTTTGCGAAGAATCATTATTACCAACCACCATATAAATATCTAATGATGGAAAAGTAGCATGCAATTCATTCGTCAAAAACATCATCGTTTTATCGACAAAATCAGAATAATTTTTTAAATGTTTATCCGTTGAAAATTTTCTATAACGACTTTTAAATTCATGAGCAATAAAATCGCCTAATACAAGCACGGATTTAACATGCTCTTTTTCCGCAATTTGTTTTGCATTATCTAACGATGCGTGAAGCAAAGGGTAACTAGTATCTTGCCAATATTGCTGCTTAAACCCTTGTTGTGCCGTTTGTAATACACTCTGCCATTCTGTCGCTGGCAAATGCCTTAATGTTTCAATGACAGGACAAGGTTGAGAATGGCATGACAAAAAGGGATCAAAATGAATATCGGCTAATGTTAAAAAAGACTGCGTTTGCGCTGCAAACACATTGAATGAAACAAGGAGGAATAAAAGTGAAAAATATCGAAAGAACAACTTACGAAAAAATAAATTATTTAACTTATTCATTTTCAATTTATTCATTGTGTCAACCGGCATTCAGAAATTTTCGACTCCACTAGCAACTCCCTTGCTTCTCACCAAAATCTAATGATTTTATGATATCTAAATGCCGGTTTCCACATGCAACCACTAAAATACTCTCATCAGTTCCAATGTAACATAAAGAAACCGATGAATTATTAAATCTATCCCAGTGAATTAACTATTAATTATGAAAACAAATGGTTATGAGAATTGCCTGTAAATAAGACTCGCTATGGTTAACGAGACAATGCCAAGAAAAACCGGTCGAATCAATGTTACGCCTTTTTTAACCGCAAGATTAGCGCCTACTTGACCGCCTAAAAACGATCCTAATGCCATGGTTATTGCATAATGATAATCAATATTACCGCCAATCGCGAAGCAAATGGTTGCAACCAGATTACTATTCAAATTAAAAATTTTTGTATAAGCCGTTGCTTGAATCAGGTTATAGCCCAGAAAAAATGTTAAGGCGAAAACCCAAAATGATCCTGTTCCAGGACCAAAAAAACCATCATAAAACCCTAAACCAAATCCAAAGATGAGATAAAACCACCGCGCTTGCATACGCGGCAACCCTTGTTGTTCCATTTTGCCATGTGGAGAAAAAAGCGTATAAAGTAAAATACCTAAAAGTAAAAATGGCGAGATCAATTGCAAAAAATGCGAACTTAAAGATTGTGTCGCAATCGAACCTAATGCAGCGCCTATCAATCCAGCAAACACGCCTTCATAGACAGCACTCAGAGAAATGAATCCATGACGATAATAGCGGCCTGCCGCCATAAAGGTACCAATCGTTCCTTGTAATTTGTTCGTACCCAAAGCAAGATGAGGTGGAATGCCTATGCTTAATAAAACAGGTAAACTAATTAAACCACCGCCACCTGCAATCGCATCAACAGTGCCCGAAACAAAACCTACACAAAATAAGAAAATGAAAATCATAGATAGTCTTGCAAAAACGTAGGAACACGTTCCTCTAACCAATATTGCGGACGCCAAGGATATTTACCTGAAACAAATCCCACATGACCGCCGTTATCTGAAATTTCTAATTTCACACAAGGAGAAACATCTTCATCACTCGGGATCATATCTTCCGTCATAAAAGGATCGTCTTTTGCATGCACAATAAGCGTTGGCACTTTAATTGATCGCAAATATCGGCCGCAACTGGTCACCGTATAATATTCATCCACGCTCCCAAAACCATGGACCGGTACAGTGTAATGATGATCAAAATCCCGTATGGTTTGCACTTCTGCCAATAAAGAAACATCAAATGGAGAATGAATATGCGAAAATTTTGTCAATAAACGCCTGCGCGCACATTTTAATAAATACCATTGATAAAATCGCGAAAATCCATGTTGGATACGTTTTGATGCACTGTGTAAATCAAAAGGAACAGAAATCGCTGCCGCCACTTTAAGCGGATTCTGCATGCCTGTTTCACCTAACCACTTCAGTAAGATATTACCGCCTAATGAATACCCAATAGCAGCAATTGGCACCTCAGGTTGACGTTCAAGCAAATGATTAACCACAAAAGCAAGATCACCCGTATCACCAGAATGATAGCCTCTCGGTAAACGATTAGGCTCACCACTACAGCCCCGAAAATGCATAAAAACACCCCGCCAGCCCTTATCGACAGCAGCACGCAGCATTCCTTTTGCATAATGGGATTCAATAGAACCCTCAAACCCATGCAGCACTAAAACGATGGGCCCTGAACGATCGGGATAAATCCAATCAATATCAATAAAATCATGATCAGGTAATTCTAGGCGTTCTCGTGTGAGGGGCAAATCTTTTATCGGGGAACGAAAGACAGACGGCCACAAGGTCTGTAAATGAGAATTTGGCAGCCACCACGCTGGTTTAAATTCATTTCCTGGCATGACCTTCCTTATATCAAATCACATGACATCAATTGTAATATTATAACCAAATCACACCTCTTATGAAAAGAATACCTAGAAAATTGCCTTAAATCCATGCACAATTGTGCGCCTGTGAAGACTAACAATAAGAGGGCCTTAACTTGTTTATCAAAAAAACCATGTTCTTATTTATTCTCCTCAGTATTTTTCTTGGCATACTCTGTGGCATATTTTTTCCGAAAGAAACCATTACGATCAGCTGGATAGGTCAATTATTTATTAATTTATTAAAATTGATTGTACTGCCTCTCATTTTCTGTGCCCTGGTCAGCGCCATTACCTCGCTTGGCGGAATAAAACAATTAGGCTCTATCGGCTTTTATACGCTGAGCTATGTGATAATCAGCGTCTCCATCGCTGTCATCATTGGTTTAATTTTATTGAATGTATTCAAACCAGGTGTTGGGTTGCCATCTAGTTTAATCTTAGCAAACGCCTCCCCCCTTGATCTCAAACCGGTTCCTTTTTCTTCCTATTTATTATCTTTATTTCCCCCTAATATTGTAGAAGCGGCAGCAAAATATGAAATCATGCCCATCGTATTTTTCAGCATTGTCTTTTCAATCGGATGTATTTCTGTTGGACAAACCGCTGTTCCTGTCATTCACTTTTTTGTCGGCTTACGCGATGTTTTAATTAAAATGATTATTTGGTTAATGTATCTCACACCGATTGGATTATTTTCTTTACTGGGTACTGCTGTCGCAGAAGCTTCTATTCAACATTTATTAGTCAAAAGTTTAAATGGAATGTTAGTTTTTATTTTTATTTTCTTAGCCGGTTTATTTTTTCAAATATTATGGCAATTTGCCATTGTTATTTTGATTGGAAAACGTAGTCCCAAACAATTTATTACCTCTGCCTCAAATGCATTGATTACCGCTTTTGCAACTTCAAGCTCGATGGCCACCTTACCTGTCACCATGATTGTGGCAAAAGAACAAGGTATTGATGATGATGTTGCACGCTTTGTTTTACCGCTTGCGACAACCATTAATCTTGCAGGCACTGCCATGTATGAAGCTGTTTCAGCCTTGTTCTTTTGTCAAATACTGGGAATGAATCTTTCGATTCCTTCACAAATTGGTGTATTTATCACAGCTATTTTAGCGGGAATGGGCGCAACAGGCATTCCTGAGGGCGGCTTAGTCACCATGGTCATGGTCTTACGCAATGTCAGTATACCAACATCCGCCATCGGCATACTCTTGCCATTTGATCGCATTCTCGATCGTTTTCGCACAATGACTAACGTGTGGGGAGATTTAGTCTGCGCGATGACAGTTGATCATTTCCAACAACGCAAGAAAAAACTGTAACGTTCACGTCACAACCGAAAGCACACGAACCTGCATGACACCTTGAATTGCAGCAAGTTGCTTTAACACTTGAATGGGAACATCGTTATTAATATCAATTAAGGTATAGGCGATGTCATTACGTGATTGATTTAATAAACCCACAATATTTAATTTTGCACTTGCTAAAACAGAAGAAATTTGTGCCACCATATTTGGTATATTCGCATTCACAATAGCTAAACGTGTTACTCCCGTTAAAGCAGGAGCTTCTACCGTCGGAAAATTAACTGAATTGGTAATCGTTCCTAATTCAAGAAATTGACGAATTTGATTTGCAATCATCATCGCACAATTTTCTTCCGCTTCACGTGTTGAGGCGCCTAAATGAGGTAAGTTAATTACTGCTGGATGTTGCATTAATTCTGCAGAAGGAAAATCCGTGACATAACAAGATACTTTCTTTTCTTTTAGTGCATCTAATAAAGCTTGTGTTTCAATGATCCCATCACGCGCAAAATTTAATAATACCACACCCGTTTTCATACATTGAAAACGAGAATGATTAATCATATTTTTAGTCAACTCCGTTAATGGAACATGGAAACTCACAAAATCAGCTTCCATTAATAAATCATCAATACTATGCATTTGTTTAACTTGTGATGATAATTCCCAAGCACGATGGACCGTAATCGTTGGATCATATCCAATCACTTGCATTCCTAAATGAATAGCAGCATTAGCCACTTTAACGCCTACACTGCCAAGACCAATCACACCTAATGTTTTTCCCATTAATTCAATACCAACAAATTGCTTTTTATTTTTTTCAATTTCTTCATGCAAGTTGCGTGAATCTTGTTTTAACGTATTAACATATTGCCATGCTTGACAAATATGGCGGCTCGCTAACAACATTCCCCCTATGACTAATTCGCGTACAGCATTAGCATTAGCGCCTGGTGTATTAAAAACGGGAATACCGCGCTCAGTTAAAGCAGCAACAGGAATATTATTTGTCCCTGCGCCTGCACGTCCAACTGCTTTAACAGAAGAAGGAAGGGTCGTTTGATGCAGGTCATATGAACGAAGTAAAATAACATCGGGCTCATCGAAAGAAGAACTGACTTCATATTTGTCGTGGGGAAATTGATTTAATCCCGTGGACGAAATAGTATTTAAGGTTTGTATCTTGAACATGGTAGACACCTATGTATGATTATTATAACAACGACGGAATTTTAATTTCTTTAAAGAGGTAATAGTATGACTGAACGAGATTGGCAATTGCAAACACCTATTTCTGCCGTTGTATTTGACTGCGATGGCACCTTAACCACCATCGAAGGCGTCAATGAATTAGCCAAACATCATCATGTTTATGATGCGGTTGAAGCCATGACAACAGAAGCCATGGGACAAACAGGCATCAACCCTGCCCTTTATGAAAAACGATTACAACTCATACAACCTAGTCAACAACAAATTCAACAATTGGCCGAACAATATATAAAACATCGTACGCCAGACAGTGAAATTGTTATTCAAATTTTACAACGATTAAATAAAAAAATTTTTCTTCTTTCTGCTGGCATGAATCCAGCTGTGAGTTTATTCGGTGAAATGTTACGCATTCCCCCTTCACATATTTATGCCGTGAATTTATTTTTTGATGAACAGGGTCGTTACCTCGATTTTGACCATGATTCTCCGCTGATTCATAATAATGGCAAACGAGAAATTGTGTACGATTTACAGCATCAATATCCTCATCTCCTTCATATTGGTGATGGATTAAATGATTTTTCTACACATGATATTGTGACAAGATTTATTGGTTACGGCGGCGTTTATTTTCGTGAGAATTTAAAATCACAATGTCAATATTATATTGAAACATTATCACTTTCACCTATTCTCCCGCTATGCTTAACGGCAGATGAACATCAACAGTTAACAAAAGAAGAAAACCAAGTTTATCAAAAAGGGATGTTAGCGATTGAGGAACAGCGAGTAAAAGTAGGTTAATAACTCATGTTACGCAACATTGCCATTTTAAGTCAGCTTGTCATCCTGAGCGCAGCGAAGGATCACTAACAAATGTCATAAGCGTATTTTAGTGATCCTTCGCTGCGCTCAGGATGACAACACTGCGTAAGGTGAGTTAATAATTTCAAAATTATCTGCTAGTTAGACGTCATTTAAAAAATAAAAAAAATTCAGGCGTATAATAAAAGAAAGAGACACACACAAAAGGAGAAGATGATATGAAAATACGTCTTTGTCTAATCATCTGTTGTTTGGGTATGCTAACAGGATGCGCAAGTTATTATGGCGGCAATGATTGCTGTTCTGGCTGTGGTGGTTGTCGTACTTATGATTCACAATGCGGCAGACCAAGCTGTACAGACAATTGTGGTTTGAGTGGATACGCTGAATCATATCCGACAAGCTGTTTATAAAAAAACCCGCATAACTAAGCTGCTATTTGAAAGGGTTGTATTGCATTATTTTATCTATAAAAGATAAATCTTGAGTCGTTGTTTGTTGGGATAATCGTTGTGCTGCTTCTTTAGCTTTTTCGTAATTTGAACGAGTCAAATTTAAGGTTTGAAAAAATTTAATTCCTATGCAATCAATTACGTCTTGAGGAAGAGAATTAGGATGTTTATTTAAACCCGATCGAAATAAATAAAAACGTCTATAATAAGGAAATAATTTGTCATTAACTACTTTGTAATAAGGATTCGTTCTGATTTGATTAATACTCATGCCAGCAAAAACGGTAGGACACCTAAATAAAATTGCCATGGCAGAAAATTTATTATGAGAATAAGCAAACTCGATAAGTTTTACTTTTCGACGTTTAGGGTTAGTATCTGAGCGACTTGTGGGAGGGGTATAATAAACATCTTTTATTGGATTTACTTTAGGATGTTTTATTAATAATTCGAGTATATCAATTCTATCATCCAGACAGCAATCAATAAAAGCATCATAATGATTATTAGCTGTGGGATCTACCTTAGGGTGCTTCATTAAACATTTTACGATTTCAAAATCGCCCCTGCGTGCGGCAGTACTAATAGGATTATTTCTATAAATAGTCGGATCAATATTTTCAATTTTTAACAAGCGCTGCACAATGAAAGTATGTCCATTACGACAAGCTTCAACAAGTGCTTTATTAACCGGAAAAGACTCAATATTGTTTTCCTCATCCATATTACTAAGCCCGTCAATATTTTTTGGTGATGTATTAACAATGAAAAGGCCTTCTTTTTCATAATATTCTAATAAAAATTCAAGTATTTCTAAACGACCTAATTTTGCGGCTTGTATCAACGCTACATCATCATAAGCATTTAATTTTTCTTTTTTACCTGCAAAATATTTGATAGCATCTAAATCATTAACTTCAACCATATCTTTTAAGAGATGTTTAGATAATTCAATTCCACCATATTGCAGTAACCTTTTATAAATTTCCGTTTGCTTAGTTTGTGCTGCAATATGAATCAAAGAAGACTCACTCTGTATTTGATTCATATCTACCCCTATTTTAATGAAATATTCAATAATCGCCAGATGATCAAAATAGACTGCTATTTTTTGTGGAAGAAAATTTTCCCCAATGGGATTAGGGCGGTACTTCTCACTAATTCCTTCAAGTAAATATTTTATAAAAGGCAAATCTCCTTTACATATCATTAATTTATATAAAATATAATTTTCATCGATAGAAGTTAATATTCTATCATCTCGTAATAAGTACTGAACTGTATCTGTATCATCCGTTATCAATGCCTTTTGTAATTGTCTAATTAATAAAAATAATTCAAATGGATTACTTGTGCTAGATGTTTTCCTTGTAAAAGTATATGTCTCATCCTTTTTTTTCAGACGTTCAATACCCTCTACATTTTTTACTTCCGCAAAATCATTGCCAGCATACAAATAACAAAGATTTTGAATGGCAACTTGCCTATTCTTAGGTAAATGTTTCAATAAAAGAAACATGATATAACATTTTTCTTGATTAAATGCTCTCTCCAAATCCGATCGGCATGTTGGTGTACTCTCACTAAATATTTTTGATCTATATAACTTTTGATCTTCTTTTAATAAATTAATTGCACTACTGTTGTATGATTCAAGCATATTAACTAGCATCAACGCCATATCAGCAGGAACTAAATCGGGATGGTTACTAAAATTTTTCCAATATAGATCAGTAAAAGCAAACAAATTACCTTGCTCTTGATAAGAATTAGCTTGTTTTCTTAATTGATGTATTTGTTTAAAATACGCATCTGCTACAGTTAAGTGAAAAGGCAGTATCTTGTCTGGTGGATATAGCGCCATCAAACACTTAATGACATCACATAACCCCTCTGAATTTTCACTTTTCACAGCTTGTTGAATTGCTGCAGTTAAAACAGGATCAAATTTAATCCCAGCATTTGCTATGACGCTTAATGCTTGACGACAGTCCTCTTCAAAATAAGGATGAATATCTCGATTAAATATCAATGAAACACACAAATCCACAACACATGCCGTAGGATTTTCAATGGACAAGGCTAAATTGTTTGGTAATTGAAATCTTAACTGGGCCTCATTGAAAGTGATATCTAACGAAAAAAGATATTTAATTAAAATATCAGAATAATTGGAATGACAAGTAGATAAATAATTTAAATACATGCTGCGTAATTTTTCAAAATCATACTGCCATATTTCTTTTTGAGCAACAAAAATAGCAGTTATCATCAATGCTGGCGCTGGAAATATATCCGCACTCTTTAATAACGCTGAAATGAATATATCATAACACACTTTATTTAACTGTTTTTTAAATTCAGCATTTTTAATACTTGCTAATGATATTCTCAACAAATCAATTTTTTGAGATAAGACATTTAATTCTTGCAACGAAAAACTGGCCTGTCTTTCTACTAATTCATTTCGAAAATTAATTATAAAATCAAGAATAAACTCAGATAATTTATCAATAGGACAACATTCCATTGCATATACAGTTGAACTAAGCTGTTCGGCTAAATGATTCGCTATCTCTTGTTTATTTTCTAATGATAATTCGTTATTTAATAATTGATAAAACTCCATTTGAAACTGTTCGAGTTTTTCCGCATGATGTAATTGCGATTCTAGTTCGGAACCTAAAATAATTTGTGGAAATTCTATACCTGATTTTCCACAATTATCAATTAGCCCTGCATGATAAGTCATACCTAATATAAGCCAATGAATCTCGAAAACAGAGGAGCCCCCGAATTTTATGCTGAGCGTTTCCCTAGTTGGTTTCATTTGAATTAATCTATTTATTCGATACAAAAGATGATGCTTAATATCACCATACCTACGTCTATCATCATTATCTATCCCTTCATTGGTATAAAAACAATCAGGGTATAAACGATAATCTTCATCTTTAAATGAATAAGTTTTTCCATTCTTTACCATTACAGCAAGTTGTCCCTGTATTAACTCATATTTTTCAGATATTCCGGAACCAGTTATTTTGATACAAGCTTCAGAGCATTCTCTATGTTGACAATCAATTTTTCCTTTATCATGTAAGCAGTTAACACCAGATATATAAATTACCATTTCATGTAGAGCAATTTGATCTGGATCTGGTTTTATCAAAGAGAATATTATTATGTGTTGAAGGCTTTTTTGAACTGGTTTTGCAAATTTTATTTGATTTCCAATAATCTCTGCGCCCTTATTCAAATATAATTTCTTCCCCTCCTTTTTAATGTTTTTAGTATAATATTCTTCATCACATTCCATTTCATGATAATAGATTGCATCAATTCGATTTATCGCATAAAAAATGTTTACAAAGCTTTCATTTTCACTGAATATATCATTTATAAACGAACCTTGAGAATGACTTAGTTGTAATACATTTTTTCTTGTAAAAATATTAATTCGTTTCAATACTTCTTTTGAATCTTGAAATGAATCTTTTCCTATCACTGGAAGGTTAAAAGGTAATTCATCAGCTGGAAGTCTTTCAACTTTTTCATGCGATAAATTAACTACCATTAAATATATTCCAAAACGATATAGTTTTTTATCTACTGTTAGTTCATTGTTTATTGTAGTTGTAGCTATTTGTTGACTTGATTTCATGCTTGCCTCGTTATGTATTGTTTTTTGGTTTTTTTAAATTTATTTATTATATGCACATAATATGATAAATATCAATACATAGGCTCATAAATTAGCCAATAATTAAATCAGAATGGCTTAATTTTGACCAAAATGGTCACGTCTCTATTTTTGCTAAAACTTATCTAAACTCGTATCATGCAAGATCGCATCTGCATTCATTCGTGCAAGATTTTTTTTGATGCGACGCATGCCCCTAACGACACTTTTTTCACGCGAACTCAATTTAGGATTTAAAACAGTTGTTGCATGATTGATATGATCTAAATAACGAATCAATTCTTCTGAAGCGAGAAATAACATTTTATAATCTTTAGCAATCAATTGCTGATGCATATATTTACCCGCGACTTTATCCCCATCTGAAAAATGTAATTGATGTTGACGCAAGACATCCATTCGATAAAGTGCGCAATGACTGCGTAAATAATAATAATTTTTTCCTACACCCTCAATGCCATGTTGTGTTTTACCTATCGCACGATAATAAATTAATTGTATTTTCCGCTCGATTAATTTCAGTGCAGAACGCCACCATGGTTTTGACTCTAATTTCCAAGAACCAACACCCGCGACTTGAGGATCATGTTCAATATGACTTAATAAAAAAGCGAGCCATCGTGGATCTTTAATTAGTGTATCCGTATGAATGGATAAAACATAAGGTGTCGTCACGCGCTCTAATGCTAAATCTAAGGCACGAGAATGCGATTGTATCGGTGTTTCACCTGGTATTGCTTGTCGTTCAATTAATTCTATCCAAGCTACGGTACGAAGATAATCTAATGAAGCATCTTGTGAATCATTATCAATGACAATCACTTTTGCTTGCGTTAAATCAGTATATTTTCTTATCAAGCGCAAACACAGTTTTGTTAATTCTGCTGTTTTATAATTTGGCACTAAAATGGTGACAAGGGGTTTCATGATTAAAATTCTCGCTCAGGATGACAACCTTTTTAACATGCGTATAATACAGACTCAGTATGGCATAGTACACGAGGCATCCATGAAAGGCATTATTTTAGCTGGTGGATTAGGCACCAGATTATATCCAGCAACACGACCCATGAGTAAGCAATTATTGCCTATTTATGATAAGCCCATGATATATTATGCCATTTCAACCTTGATACAAGCTGGTATCCAAGACATCCTCATCATCACAACACCTCATGAACAAGGCATTTTCCAACAATTATTAAAAGATGGAACACAATGGGGCATTCAATTATCTTATTGTGCTCAAGCAAGTCCTGATGGCATTGCTCAAGCCTTTATCATTGGTGAAAAATTTATCGGCACAGATTCAGTCTGCCTGATTTTAGGTGACAATATTTTTTATGGCGATGGATTAGCTGAAAAAATGAAAAAAGCTGCGCAACAAAAAGACGGGGCGACCATATTCAGTTATTATGTTTCTGACCCCGAACGTTACGGTGTCATTACCTTTGATGAACACAATCAACCCACTGACATCATAGAAAAACCAACAACACCTGTTTCACATTATGCTGTCGTCGGCATTTATTTTTATGATAACGACATCATTAATGTTGCCAAACAATTAAAACCTTCTCATCGTAATGAATTAGAAATCAGCGATGTTAATCGTCATTACCTCAGCCAAAAAAAATTGCGTGTTGAAAAATTAGGACGCGGCACAGCATGGTTAGATACTGGCACACACAAATCCTTATTGGATGCAGCGAATTTCATTTATGTCTTAGAGCAACGACAAGGATTAAAAATTGGTTGTCCCGAAGAAGTTGCTTGGCGTCATGGATTAATCTCAACAAAACAATTAACCCTATTAGCTGAAGCACAAATCAAAAGTGGATATGGTGAATATCTATTAGAATTAACTCGAGTATCAAACACATGACAAAAGTGATCAAAACACCACTCGATGGTTTACTCATTTTACAACCAAAAGTATTTAATGATGATCGCGGTTATTTTTACGAAACATTTCAACAAACGCGTTACAAAGAATTAGGCATACCACCCTTTGTGCAAGATAATCTTTCTCATTCAAAAAAAAATGTTTTACGTGGATTACATTATCAAAAACCTTACGCGCAAGGTAAATTAGTTTGGGTTACACAGGGTAGCGTCTGGGATGTCGCTGTTGATATTCGTCTTAACTCTCCCACCTTTGGAAAATATTTTCATGTGATATTAAGCGATGAAAATCACACGCAATTTTATGTACCCGCTGGTTTTGCGCATGGTTATTGTGTGTTGTCAGATCAAGCAACTTTTAATTATAAATGTACCGATTTTTATTCGCCGTCGTCTGAACATGGCATTGTTTGGAACGATCCTGATCTCAATATTCCCTGGCCAACAACGCAGCCACTTTTGTCACCCAAGGATAAAACCTATCTTTGCTTAAAGGATATTGCGCATGAACAATTATTCACCTCCAACTGAAACACCTCCTATCATCATTACGGGTGGTGATGGTCAGTTAGCTACAGCAATTTACAGACATCCACTTGGTAAAGCATTCCATTTAATTCCTTGTTCACACCATCAATTAGATATTACACAACGCGATTCTATTGTAGCTGCGCTAAAACAATATCAACCACAGCTTGTGATTAACACTGCCGCCTATACTGCCGTTGATCGCGCAGAAAGCGAACGCGAACATGCTGCTCTCATCAATCACTATGGTGCTTTTAATCTTGCGACCATTTGTGAAGAGCTGCATATTCCACTGATTCATCTCTCTACCAATTATATTTTTGATGGCAGACAAGCTAATCCTTACCGTGAAGATGATCAAGCAAATCCTATTAATTATTATGGCGAAACAAAATGGTTAGGCGAAAAAGCGGTGCGAGAACAAGCAGAAAAACATCTTATTTTACGTGTCGGTGGTTTGTTTGGTGAATATGGACATAATTTTTTGAAAACGATTTTACGATTAGCGACAGATAAAACTGAATTGCGTATGGTGACAGATCAATTGGTTAATCCGACTTATACAGGTGATATTGCATACGCGATTTTAACACTAGCAAAAAATTTGCATACCTGGGGAACTTATCATTTTGTCGATTCACCTGCTTGTTCATGGTATGAATTTACCTTGGCCATTCTGGATGAAACAAAAAATCGTGTCACTTCCATGACACTTGAAACAATCACCCCTGTTGCAACAATGGATTATCCCACGAAAGCCATGCGGCCATTAAATGGTGTATTAGATAGCAATAAAATCATGCAGGATTATCAGATTAATCCAGCTGAGTGGCGATTAGCATTAAAGACGATTATTTAGGAACCATCATGTCATACCAACCACAATACATGCTCGTCACTGGCGGCGCCGGATTTATTGGCTCGAATTTTATTCGTCATGTCCTAGCACATTATCCCGATATTCATCTTATCAATTTAGACAAATTAACTTATGCCGGCTCTCTTGATCATATTAAAGATATTACTGATCACGAAAGACATCATTTTATTTGCGGTGACATTGGAGATGCCAAATTAGTACGTCATGTATTACAACATCATCATATTGATACCATCGTACATTTTGCCGCTGAAAGTCACGTTGATCGTTCTATTGATAAACCCGCTGCCTTTATAGAAACCAATTTAGTAGGCACTTTTATGTTATTAGAATCAGCGAGACATCATTGGTTCGAGGTAGAAAAACGTGTCCCTGCGCATTGTCGTTTTCATCATATTTCAACAGATGAAGTATTTGGATCATTAACAAGTGATATGCCGGCTTTTAAAGAAACAACAGCGTATCAACCACGCTCACCTTATTCTGCAACAAAAGCAGGATCCGACCATTTAGTTCAAGCGTATTATCATACTTATGGATTACCGATCACGATTTCAAATTGCTCTAATAATTACGGTCCCTATCAACATCCTGAAAAATTTATTCCTACCATTGTGAATGCTTGCTTAAAGCAACAACCTATTCCGCTTTATGGTCATGGTAAAAATATTCGTGATTGGTTATACGTTGAAGATCATTGTCGCGGCATTATGATGATTATGCAAAATGGAAAAATTGGTGAAAGTTACAATCTGGGCGGTCATTGTGAAAAAGAAAATCTAGCAGTAGCAGAATATATTTGCAAAGAAATGGATAAACGATATCCCCAGCACGCACCACATAAAACATTAATCACGCATGTCACAGATAGAGCTGGCCATGACTTTAGATATGCTATTGATACCAGCAAAATTGAAGCTGAATTAGGCTGGAAACCGCTAGAGAGTTTTGAGACTGGCATTCAAAAAACAATAGCGTTTTATGAATAACGAGGTATCAGCTCAACCCGTCATTGCGAGACCGGGGTGAACTATTGCAAACGGGAACGTTTATAATTTTTAGTTGAATCGTTATCTTCGTGATGACGTTTATGTGAAGTTATTAAAAGACTCGCTTTTTCATATGATTCTTCGTCTTGTACTAATTCAAATGATTTGTTTATCCGAAACTTAGTCCCTTCTATTTGACAATTGAAAGTAGTTTTATTTAATTCTAACGCATAAATAAGATTACCTAAATGAGTCAACATTAATTGTTTACTTTTGATTGAAATATCAGTTTTCATATCAATGGTTGATGGAATTTCAAACATTAAATCACGAAGCTGATTGTGATATTGCGCAATTACTTCAACAGCTGTATAAAATTTATCTATCGTTGATAAGGCACTATCAAGTTTAACCTTTTTCAATTGACCAAGTAACTCATTAACTAAACCAGAAATAGCATTACACCCAAAGAAAGAAAATGATTGATACTGCGATTTATTTTGTTGCAACAATGCAAATTTTTCATCCAAGAAATGAAAAATATATTTCATTAAAATATCATATTTTAATTTAAGCCACTTAATGACATTGTTAGCATGATCAGAATCATAATGAAACCCCATATCTTCTATCGCCTGATGACAACGATCTCCAATTAAATGAATAGGCATAACGAAACGATCATCTGATTTAAATAATAATGCCGGGGCTTTATTTACAAGACATTGCACCAATACCACATCACCAATATTAACCGCAAAGTGTAAACTATTTTGGCCATTATAATGTGAAAAATTATCTCTACGATTATAGCCATGACATACGCCACTTACATCAATATCAGGCTGCTTCAATACAAAATAAACAATAGATAAAAATTTTACTTTATTTTCTGGTTTATTTAAAACATTAGCGAGCGACAAAGTAAGTAAAGTAAAACCGTGATGACATTTGTAATTCAACGGCCTAGCATCATATTGCAATAACATCTCGACAATATTAAAATGCCCTGCCTCTGCTGCTTCATGAACAGGACAAAATTCTTTGTCTAACGATGCTAAAGCCGCGTCAGGTTTTTTCTTGAGAAAAAAATCCATTGTTTCAACATCACCATTTCTAGCCACCCAATATAACGCAGATTTTTGATCCACGGTTTCATTTATTTGAATACCCTCTTGTGTTAATAAATATCGGATAATGGACGATTTATTACGCATAGCCGCCTTAATAAGCGGCGTTCTTTGCGATTTTGTTTTTTGATTTAATAAATCTCGATTTTTTTGTATGCAAATTTTCACTAATTTAAGATTATCTTCTTCGATAGCATAATAAATTACAGTTCTTTCAAAATGGTCCCGTAACGTGATATCAGCATTTTTTTTAAGAAGCAACTTAATAACTTTTTTATTACCATTACGTGCCGCAAGCATTAAAGGTGTTGATTTATCATGCTCAAGCTTTTGATTAATTAATAATGGACCTCGTTTAATTAATTCTTTTACATGATCATAAAGTCCTTCAGAGACCGCCAAATGCAAAGGGAGCATGTTACCGTTTCGAATAGGTTCATTAACTTTATAACCAGCATTAAAATATTTTTTCATTTCGCCTACCGGCATATGAAGATAAATGGCCCAATAGAGAAAAGTTCTTTTTTGTGTATCTTTAGTAAACGAAGTTTCATCTTGTGTAATACATTCATAAAAATAATCTAAGACGAGTTGGTGACCTAATTTTTTGGCCCAACAGACCATGGTATAATGATGAATATCTTTTTTTTCATTCAAAAGTAATTTAATAATTTTTTTCCGATCAATTTTTTTTAAAGCAACAATGTGATTTGCTTTCACCCATGAAAAAATATATTTTTCATCTTGACTAAACCTATCGTACTGCCATTCATAATTCGTCAGATATTCGTCGCGCCAAGTTTCATTCGCATCATACTCAATTTGTTGACGAAGATGAGGAAAATCTTGCTCATTTTTTTCTTTCCAAAAAAACATAGGAAAATCATTTATCACATTATTCCGCATGGAATGACTGGTACTCATCAATGCTTGCAAATCGATATGAACGAGATGCTTGCAAACTTCATATTGTAGTGTTATCTCTAATTGCAACATGAATTTGAATTGATTTAATTCGGTATTATTTGGCTTTGATTCTGGTTTTATTTCTGGTTCTAATTCTGATTTTTGATTCGTTCGTTCTAACATAAATGGATGCCAATTAACCTTGTACTCAAGCCCGTCGTCCCGCGGCTTGTCCGCGGGATCCAGAATAATCAATAAAAGTCGTATAGTTTCCCTGGATCCCGCGGACAAGCCGCGGGACGACGGGGCTGAGTATAATGACAAGCCGCGGGACGACGGGGCTGAGTATAATGACAAGCCGCGGGACGACAGGTCTGAATGTAACGTCTCTCATTTTTAATATTCACTCCATAAATTAGCGACTATTTCACCTTGATCTTGAAAAATATTCAACAAATCATTAATCGATTGAATATCAAAATGATTAACCACAAGATGAAATGCCAACAAATGATGATGTTTTGTTAAAATATAACCCGCCAATGCTTGTCCTTTAACAGTAATAACACCATCATGTCCTTGCAAAAAAGTACCCGGCTTGACATAGACATGGCCAGCAGCGCCACGTAGTGCCGGTTGAGATTCAAAATTTTTAACAAATGCCACTGAACCATCTACTGCTAAAATAGGAAATGCTTGATAAAAAGATTTAAACGAAGGTGTTTTAAACATGATTTGCAACCAATCTGTTACCGTTTTACCGGTTGCACTGGTTTCCGCACCGCCGCTACCGTCAACAAAATGAAAACCAGAAGGGGATATACCATATTTATGCTGCAAAACATCTTTTTCTATTTTCAAACTATCTTGCATATTATTCACACCATGTGTTTTACCAAACAACACAAGGCTAGTATCTGCACCAATGTTATAACTCACTTTTAGAACAAGCTTAGCGTAATCTGAATATGGAAGCGAAGTCAAAGAAGTAATAGCATTCGACTCATTATAAAAAGCGGAATTTTTTAATAACTTGGTAGGATTGTCTTGCACGATCACATGATCAACTTTGACCCCCGCTTCTCGCAATGCTTCAATCAATACAATACGCGCATAATTCGCTGGTTTTGAAATACGAAATGTTTGAATCAATGGATAACGTTGCGTTAATGGTGGGACAAAATTCACAGGCAAATTATTTTTAATCTCACCATGACAATACCATTGCCCATAACAATCAGGAATGACCGGTTGAAGTTCAAGTGTATAAGCATCATTTGCTCTAACGGTTTTGAGATGATTAACAACATGAAAAGCAGCAGAATGCGGCCGCCAATCGACTAATGCATTTTGATTAACTTTACCCGGATTAATGATGACATCGACAACATCATCATTCACAAAAATAGGACTGACTTTAAATTCTCCGCGAAAATCAAATGGCTCAAACAAACGATCATCAATGATGACTTCGCCACTAATTTTATTGATGCCTGCTTTTTTCACTCGTCTGGCCAATTGTTTATATCCCGCTAAAGGATCGGGTTTGGTAAGTTCTGAATTACCTAATGCATCAGAATAATTATGATCGAAATCTGTGATGGCAATACTACCATTTGGGTTTGTTCTGCCACCCATAGTTAAATCACCTGATGCAATTAACACTAAATTACCTTTTAATTCTCCATTAACGACTTCACCATCGCGATGCACTGTTGTAATTGACCGATGTTGCGGCCCCACTGCATCCATTAATTCACCCACAGAAAAAATTTTACGGACAGAACCAATAAAAAATGATTGGTTAGAATTTTGGTCAATGAGAACTTGATTTGTTGTCAAATCAACGACGCGTAATCCCCATGTTGCTTGTTTGTAGATGGGTTTATGCATGATGCGTTGAATGTATTGTTGACGGTTCTGTTGGGAGTTTTGTTGTGTGGTTTGTTGAGCATTAAAAGAATTTGTTTTGTCCCTAGCATACAATGACATAGCTGATAATAAAGTTAAAACAAAAAAAAGTGAAAATCCAATTAATTTTTTAAGTTCCATATAAATCATCCTATTCAATAAAAATTAATATTTGATAATTAAAATAAATGACATTAATTTAAAAAAATAAAGCTTAATCAGGAAGCCTTCCCCCACCGGAGGAAGGTGCCGAAGGCGGATGGGGGAATATTAATGCACTCTGTCTCATCCTTTCAAAAATAACATAATTCCCTTCTAATACCCGTAAATCCATTATCTCAGGCAAACTTACCCAGCGTAACACTTGCCCTTCTTTGCTTTGAGGCTCACCTTTAAACGCTGTCACCAACCAAACATGTAATCGCACTATTTTATCAGGATACGCATGCTCATGCTCAAACCACATTTCTGCGTTAACAACTTCTATCCCCAATTCTTCAAATAATTCTCGCTTGAGCGCCGCTTCACTGGATTCATTTTTTTCGATTTTTCCACCAGGAAATTCCCAATATCCACTATAAGGTCTTCCTACTGGACGCTCGGCAATCAAAAAAGTATCCCTACACTGTAGGATGCCAATCACCACTTGAACGCATTTTTTGCTAGTCACAAACGACCCTACATTCGTCATTGCGAGTCCAGCGTTTTTTGCTGGGCGTGGCAATCCATAAAATACTAACCATCTAAACGCCCATGGCATTGCTTATATTTTTTCCCCGAACCACAAGGACAGGGATCATTTCGGCCAACTTTCGGTGTTTGTCTCACAAAAGGTTGAGATTGATGTCGCTGTTGTTCTGGCTCATCATTGACTGCCATCGCTGTTTCTTCTAGTGCATCAACTGCAGCATGCTTAAATTCCATGCGATGTAAATTGATAGGTTGGGCCATTTGATTAGTCGGTATTTCAGCAGCCTGTTCCATCTGTACTTCAAATTTACTTAATGCTGAAACCACTTCATAATTAATTTTATCTAATAAACGTGAAAACATTTCGAATGATTCTCGTTTATATTCTTGTTTCGGATTTTTTTGTGCATAACCACGCAAATGAATACCTTGTCTTAAGTAATCCATTGCCGCTAAATGTTCACGCCATGAAATATCTAATGTTTGCAACATCACACTTTTTTCAAATTGACGCATAATCTCATCGCCAATTTTTGTTCTTTTCTGCTGATATGCTTCTTTACATGCTTTAAAAATACGTTCACGCAAATGATCTTCATCCATGGCTTGATCTTCTTTGAGCCATGACTCAACTGGCAATTGCAAATTGAAATCACGTTGCAAACACTCTTGTAACCCTTCCACATTCCATTCTTCTTCCATGCTTTGAGGTGGAATATATAAATTAATTGCTTGATCAACTGTATTTTGCATGATGTCAATCATTGTTTCTGCAATGGAATCTGCTGTGAGTAATTCATCACGTTGTGCGTAAATTACTTTACGTTGTTCATTTGCCACATCATCATATTCTAATAATTGTTTACGAATATCAAAATTATAAGCTTCCACTTTACGTTGTGCATTTTCAATCGTACGCGAAAGCATGCGTGATTCTAAAGCTGTTCCTTTTTCCATTCCAATACGTTGCATCAAGGCATTTAATCTTTCACCGCCAAAAATACGCAGCAAATTATCATGCAAAGATAAATAAAAACGCGATTTACCGGGATCGCCTTGACGACCAGAACGTCCTCGCAATTGATTATCAATGCGGCGTGATTCATGACGTTCAGTACCAAGCACATATAATCCGCCTGATTTCACCACAGCATCATGACGCGCTTGCCATGCTATTTTTCGTTGTGCTTTTTCTTCTTCTGTTGGATTTTCTAATGATTTTAATTCAGCTTCCAAGTTACCACCCAAAACAATATCCGTTCCTCGACCTGCCATATTGGTAGCAATCGTCACGCCACCAGGCCGCCCCGCTTCTGCTACAATTTGTGCTTCTTTTTCATGAAATTTTGCATTTAAAACTTGATGAGGAATATGTTCACGCTTTAATAAATCAGATAAATGTTCAGAGGCTTCGATAGAAGCCGTTCCCACTAAAATAGGCTGACCTGTTGCATATACCGCTTTAATATCATCTACAATTGCCGCAAATTTTTCTTCTGAAGACATGTAAACAAAATCAGAATGATCAGCACGTATCATGGGTTTATGCGTTGGAATCACGACAACTTCTAATCCATAAATTTGTTGGAATTCGTATGCTTCTGTATCTGCGGTTCCTGTCATCCCCGCTAATTTTTGATAGAGACGAAAATAATTTTGGAATGTGATAGAAGCGAGTGTTTGATTTTCTTGATTGATTTTTACTTTTTCTTTTGCTTCTATTGCTTGGTGCAAGCCTTCTGACCAACGTCTGCCAGGCATGGTGCGACCTGTGTGTTCGTCTACAATCACGACTTCACCATTTTTAACGATATATTCAACATCACGATGAAATAAAGTATGTGCACGTAATGCTGCATTGATATGATGCATCAGCATGATATTTTGCGTGTCATATAAACTTTCACCTTCACGCAATAGTCCCGATTGTACTAATAATTCTTCTACATGTTGATGCCCTTCTTCTGTCAAAAAGGCTTGCTTAGATTTTTCTTCTAAACTGTAATCACCAGGGCCTTCTTTTTCCGTCTGTTTTGTTAATTGTGGAATGATATTATCTATTCTCACATACAAATCGACGCTATCTTCTGCCGCACCCGAAATAATTAAAGGCGTTCGAGCTTCATCAATCAAAATAGAATCGACTTCATCGACAATGGCATAATACAATCCGCGCTGTGCTTTATCTTTCCAAGCAAACACCATATTATCGCGCAGATAATCAAAACCAAATTCATTGTTCGTGCCATAAGTAATATCGGCAGCATACGCTTTTTGTTTTTCTTCTTGGGTGAGACCATGCAAATTAATATCGACAGTTAATCCTAAAAATTCATACAAAGGACGCATCCACTCAGCATCGCGTTTAGCTAAGTAATCATTCACTGTGACAATGTGAACACCTTTGGCCGGCAAGGCATTGAGATATGTAGAAAGCGTAGACATTAAGGTTTTACCTTCACCTGTGCGCATTTCCGCGATATTACCGCCATGTAAAACCATACCACCGATCAATTGCACATCAAAATGGCGCATGCCTAAGGTACGTTTTGAGGCTTCTCGTACGACAGCAAAAGCATCGGTCAAAAGGTCATCTAATGTTTCACCTTGATTTAGGCGATTGCGAAATTCTACTGTTTTAGCACGTAAGGCCTCATCTGAGAGTGATTCCATCGCAGGCTCAAGTGCATTAATAATGTCCACTCTTTTCCATAATTTACGCAACACACGTTGATTGCGGTTACCAAATACTATTGTAAAAATGCGAGTTAGCATGTCAAAATCATCTTCTTATCAATAAAAAGTCAATGGAAAACATTACCTTGTCTAGCAAAAAAGTCAAATTAAGTTTGAGGTGACAAGATTAAGATATGGGCAAATTTAGGAAAATAAACCTTATGGATGATAAAAATCTCCAGAGCTTGTCGTTATACGCAGACCTGTCGTCCCGCGGCTTGTCCGCGGGATCCAGTGAATGTATAAAAATTTTACTCATTATTTTCTGGATCCCGCGGACAAGCCGCGGGACGACAGGTCTGCGTATAACTAAAATTTAACTAAAACTAAAAGGACATCTAAATAATGGAAACAAAAAAAATCAGTCATTATCTCGATTCCTCAGATCGTGACTTGCAATATATTTTCAAAAAAGCAGCGCATTTAAAAGAATTAAATGCACGAATCACGCCATTACTTCCCGCCAACATAAGACCTTATTGCCAGATAGCCAATATCAACCAAGACACCTTAATTTTATTATGCGCTAATGCCTCTGTTGCAACACAATTACGATTTTCTTCGCCAGAATTAATCAAACAATTTAATCAACTCTCTACGCTATCGATGATTAAAAAAATAGAATATCTCGTCAGGCCCGTTACCACCCCTCCTGATATGACACCGCAAGAAAATATGGATTTACTTTCAAAAGAAACAGCGCAAACAATTCAAGAAATAGCGGATGCTTTATCAGATCCAGATTTAAAGGCAGTCATGGAAAAAATTGCAACTCGAGTGAAAGAATAAAAAATCCCAAACATCCGCACAATTGCGTCACAATCATATAGCTGTGAGTAGATTAAACATAAACGTTCAAGTGATTGTCATCCTGAGCGTAGCGAAGGATCACTAAAATACGTCATGATACTTGCTTAGTGATCCTTCGCTACGCTCAGGATGACAATCACTTGAACGTTTATTAATATGTTAATGTGCGTGTTTGGTATGATGTTTAAGTTTTTTAGATCCCAAAGGATGCATTAAATAATGGTCAATACCCATCTCTATTTTTTCATATATGCCAAAACCAACTCGCTCCATCATATCTAACAACATTTCAGCACTAAATAAATCGATACGATAATTCATCAAATTACTCATCCTAGATGGTGTCACACCCAATTTATGAGCAGCTTCAACCTGTGTAAAACCTCTACTTTTAACGTATTTAATTAAAGAAGTCATCAAATAAGACTTAAATTGAAGTTTTCTCGCTTCCTGCTTTTCAAAGCCAACATCTTCAAATAGGTTACCTTCACTTTCAATAAATTCAATCTTGTCTGTCATATTTTTTCTCCTTACGATAATGCAGCAAAGCTTTATAACGTGAAACACCTAAATCGAGATCTTTTTTATTTGTTTGCTGCGTCTTTTTAACAAACGCATGAAGCACATAAACTGCTTCATTAAATTTGGCCACGTAAAATACACGATACTGACGATCTATTTTCAATCTTAATTCGTAACAACCCGCGCCTACGGTTGTCATATATTTAAATTCTTTTGGGCTGAGCGCTACCCCCGCACTTATTACTGTCAGTGCCGTCATCATTCGCTGCCGTGCTTTTACGGGAAAAGATTGAATATCTTTCTGCACGCTTCCTACATAAATGACTTTTTTCATTGTTAACATAAATTATAAGCTCTTAATATTAATTGTCAATACTTGTAACAAGTAAAATAGTAAGTATTTAACCTGTTAATTTTTTAGATGTTATTGATTTAATATAGCTGGTGCTTGAAAAATAAATAATAATGCGCTTTATCTTTTAAAAGATGTAATAAAAGAATGAGTATTTATGCTTCAACTAACAGAGGTCTCAGATAAGAAATCGGAGCGGTTTTGGTGTCTTCGAAAGTCACATATTCCCACGCAGTTTGATCGGCCAATAAATGCCGCAATATTTTATTATTTAGGCCATGTCCTGATTTATAGCCCGTATAAGCGCCAATCAAACTAGAGCCTAATAAATATAAATCGCCAACTGCATCAAGAATTTTATGTTTAACAAATTCATTTTCATAACGCAATCCATCTTCATTAAGAATACGATATTCATCGATCGCAATTGCATTATCTAAACTTGCACCGCGTGCTAAATTCATCGCTTGTAATTTTTCAAAATCAGCCATAAAGCCAAATGTGCGTGCACGGCTAACTTCTTTTACATAAGAAAGACTAGAAAAATCTAATGTCGCTGTTTTGGATTGTGATTTAAAAAGGGGATGATCAAAATCAATGGTAAACGTCACTTTAAATCCATTAAAAGGTTCAAAAGCAGCCCATTTATCACCATCAGTAATTTTTAATTTACGTTTAATACGAATAAATCGCTTAGGAGCTGATTGTTCTTCAATGCCAGCAGATTGAATAAGAAAAACAAAGGGGCCAGCACTACCATCCATAATGGGTATTTCAGAAGCAGTCACATCAACATAAGCATTATCAATACCCAAGCCAGCAAAGGCGGAAAGTAAATGCTCAACAGTAGAAACGCGCACTTTACCATTCATTAAGGTGGTCGATAATGTTGTATCACCAACATGTTCGGCCAATGCTTTCATTTCTACAATGGGTTCAAGATCGATTCGGCGAAACAAAATGCCTGAATTCACAGGCGCTGGACGTAAAATGAGTTCTGCTCGTTCGCCACCATGCAAAGTAATACCGGTGGCTTTTATTACATTCTTTAAGGTACGCTGTCTTATCATCTCTGGCTTCTAAAGTTCAAAAACACTTCAACATATTAACATAATGTTATATTTTTACGAAACAAAAAATCGACTATTTTGTTTAGGGTTTTTATGGATAGGTATTGGTAATTACAATTCGCTAGGCTGAGTTGTTTTTTATCATACACACTAACCCGTCGTCCCGCGGCTTGTCCGCGGGATCCAGAGAACATATGTAAATTTGTTTGTCATTTTCTGGATCCCGCGGACAAGCCGCGGGACGACGGGCTTAAGTACAATGACAAGCCGCGGGACAACGAGTTAGTGTGTATGTCGCAGCATAGCAAAATTACCAACGAACCTATTCCGCTCTTTCTTCTTCCTCTTTCCTACGTAAGAATGCAGGAATATCCAAATAATCAATATCATGCGGCTTATTATCAGGTAAAACTCGAGAGGTTGACGCATGAGTTGATGCTGGTTCAACACGAGAGAGAGCCGGAGAAACATGTTGACGACGCATAATAGCGGGCTTATCAAATTGTTCGTAATCGAGAGAAGATTCTAGCGGTTTATGGGCCACTGTTTCGATAGCAGGCATTCTAAGCGCGGCAGCCACTTGCTTTCTTCCCAAACCAGTGACAATGACAGTAACCCGCACTTCATCACGTAATTCTGGATCAATAACAGTACCAACAACAACCGTAGCACCATCGGAAGTAATTCCTTTCATCACTTCTCCGACTTCTTCAAATTCACCAATTGAAAGGTCTAACCCCGCTGTAATATTGACTAATACACCTTTTGCACCTGTTAAATCGACATCTTCTAATAAAGGACTTGCTATAGCCGCTTCAGCCGCTAAACGAGCACGATTGTCACCTGAACTAACGCCGGTTCCCATCATGGCCATTCCCATTTCAGACATCACCGTACGAACATCCGCAAAATCAACATTGATTAAACCAGGACGGGTAATTAATTCAGCTATACCCTGCACAGCGCCGCGTAAAACATCATTCGCCGCTTTAAATGCATTAATCAGTGTGACATTTTTGCCAAGCACACTCAGTAATTTATTATTTGGAATCGTAATAAGCGAATCGACATATTGAGATAAATTAGCAATACCTTGTTCTGCTGTTTGAAGACGCATCTTACCTTCAAATGAAAATGGTTTGGTTGTCACCGCGACAGTTAATATCCCTAATTCTTTTGCAATTTGCGCAAAAACAGGCGCTGCCCCTGTTCCTGTACCACCGCCCATACCGGCTGCTAAAAATACCATATCAGCGCCAGTCAATGCGGTACGAATTTTTTCTCTATCTTCTTCCGCTGCACGGCGCCCTACTTCAGGATTCGCGCCAGCGCCTAAACCACGGGTAATATTTTCACCCAATTGAATAATCGTATTAGCAGATGAGTTTTTTATTGCCTGGGAATCGGTGTTCGCGGCAATAAATTCAACACCTTCAATATGACCTGCCATCATGTGCTCTATCGCATTCCCACCGCCACCACCTATGCCTACCACTTTAATGACGGCATTTTGTTGACACGTATCTAGCAATTCAAACATGTCATTCTCCAAAGAAGATTCCAGCTAAAAATAGTAGATACTTTGTTTTCTTGCTCCAAACGCGCCATCCATGGCGCTCTGGGTTACATCCTGTAATCCAGTCGCCAGAAAACAAATATCTACTATCTTTATCTGGCACTATTATTAAAAATTACCTTGAAACCAATTCTTCATGCGTGACCATAAACTTTTCATATTAGACTGCGTGATCACTGTCTCACGTTGATTTTGTCGTTGTCTGTGTCCATACACTAACAAACCCACCCCCGTTGCGTAAATAGGATTGTGGATAATATCAGGCAAACCAGACACATTGTGCGGTCTTCCGATGCGTACTGGTATTTTAAAAATACGTTCCGCCAATTCTTGCGCACCCAACACTTTAGAAGCCCCGCCTGTTAAAACAATACCTGCTGCCATAGATTCTGCCAAGCCGCTTCGTTGTAATTCAGTATAAGCTAACGTAAATAATTCTTCATATCGCGCTTCAACCACTTCTGCCAAAGCCCGCGCCGGAATACGCTTTGGCACTCTATCGCCCGTTGTTGGGATATCAATCATCTGGTTACTATCAACTAAATCTTGCAAAGCGCATCCATGATTGATTTTAATTTCTTCCGCATTACGCGTTGGTGTGCGTAAAGCAATGGCAATATCGTTTGTGACTTGATCACCTGCGATAGGAATGACTGCCGTATGACGAATAGCACCATCGGTAAAAATAGCGATATCGCATGTACCGCCGCCAATATCGATCATACAAACCCCTAATTCTTTTTCATCCTCCGTTAAAATGGACTGACTAGAGGCAAATTGTTCCAATACGATATCACTTGCTGTTAATCCACAGCGCTTCATACATTTCACAATATTTTGAGCAGCACTCACCGCGCCTGTCACAATGTGCACTTTAGCCTCAAGGCGTACACCCGACATCCCAACAGGTTCTCGAATAGAATCTTGATGATCGATAATAAATTCTTGTGGTAAAACATGTAAGATTTTTTGATCAGCAGGAATAGCAATGGCTTTTGCCGCATCAATCACACGGTCCACATCATGAGCAGAAACTTCATTATCACGAATAGCGACAATGCCATGAGAATTAATACTGCGAATATGGCTGCCCGCAATACCAGTATAGGCAGAAAAAATTTCACAACCTGCCATGTGTTCTGCATCTTCAACAGAACGTTGAATGGATTGAACAGTCGATTCGATATTCACAACCACACCGCGTTTTAAACCTTGTGAGGGATGTGTACCAAATCCAATGATATTTAATTTTCCATCCAGCGTGACTTCACCAACTAAGGTAACGACTTTTGAAGTACCGATATCGATACCGACTAAGAGATCTTTGTTTATTGGTTTTTTTGGCATAATATATTTCGTCCAATGTTAGTTTAGCTCGGCACTTTCCATCGCACCGCTACACCATTAGAATAACGTAAATCAACGGATTCTACATCTTTCGCCCGCTCCCCGACGATTTTGGGGTACACTTTCACAAAATGATCGAGGCGAGTCAAGATATCTTTGTGGCCTATTTGCAAGATCATTCCATTATCCAATGTTAACTTCCAAGTTAAGTACGGCGTCAGCTCTAGTCGAGTCATTTTAACATGTAATGGTAACAACAAGCGATCAATGTCTTTAAAATAATTTAACACCATAATTTGTTGTCCATCTGGTCCAATTAACTCGGGAAGTAAAACAGGATACGTTTCGCGTTTAGGCGTAAATATATCACCCGACTCACTCAGTAATGCTTGATTGTTCCAATAAGCCACTGGTTTCTTTTCGATTAAAACAATATCGATAGCATCTGGCCATGCCCGCTTAACACTGCTATCCCGTATCCATGCCAACTCTCCCAATTCATTACGAATATGCTCAATATTCACATTAAAATAACCCGGTTTAAGCAAAGGAAGTAATACTGTTTCTATTTCTTTTTGTTCTATATGATGTGCACCATAAATTCGTACAGTAGAAATAGGAAAAAATTGTGACAAATGCATTCGATTTAATATAAAACAAGCGGAGAGAATAACAGAACCTAACAACAAAAGTTTAAGGTAATAAAATAAACGGTGCGATACGTTAGCGTTTCTGAGATCCATCGCTGCTTTTACCAATAATACATACTTCAGGAATTAATTGGATACCTGTTTTATGCAAAACAGCTTCGCGGATTTCTTCAATCAATCTTTCTATATCCGTGGCCGTTGCACCTTGTTCGTTAATAATAAAGTTCGCATGCTTATCAGAAACACACGCTCCTCCCCGTAATTTTCCTTTTAAACCACATTCCTCAATAAGACGACCTGCGTAATCACCTGATGGATTTCGAAAAACAGAACCACAATTTGCTGTCCCTGTGGGCTGTGTCTGTGTACGTTTATCTAATAAAAGACGAATATCTTGTAATGATTTTTCTTTGTCACCTTCTTGTAGAGCAAAATGCCCTGCGACAAACCATTCATCTGGAAAGCGAACGACATGTCTATATCCAATTTCAAAATCTTGCGGTCTTCGTATATTGATTTCACCCTGACGATTGATCGTTTCCACACATTGCACAAAACGCCAAGTTTCTCCGCCAAAACAGCCTGCGTTCATCGCTAAAGCACCACCAACTGTACCGGGAATACCAGCCATAAATTCTAATCCCGTCAATCCAAGTCGCGCACTAAAACGCGCTAATTGCGCACAAGCCACACCGGCTTCTGCTCGAATAAGTCCTGGTGTAATTTGGTTGAGATCAACTAATCCACCTTGTGTTACAACCACTAAACCCTCTACACCACCATCACGAATCAGTGTATTACTCCCTAATCCTAACCAAGTGAGCGGTGTCGTTTGAGGTAAAGCTTGTAAAAAAAGTTTGAGATCTTTTAAATCTGCCGGCAGATAAAGTGCATCGGCTGAACCACCTGTTCGCCAAGAAGTATATGCTATCAGTGGTGCATTCAACGTCAGTTTTCCACGCAATTCAGCTTTCACTTTTTCACCTATTATCAA